>JAHEEN010000182.1 GCA_024640685.1 Rhodospirillaceae bacterium | reverse complement strand
AAGAGCTCCGGCCGCAAACGTTGCTGAAGATCATCGAGGCGACCGACGGCCTGCGCCGGCCGGAGCGATTCGTCGCTCTGTTGCTCGCCTGTGAAGCCGACGCACGGGGTCGCCTGGGGCTCGAGCACACAGCCTATCCTCAGCGCGAGCGTCTACTGGTTTCACGGGACGCGGCCGCGCTCGCATCGACCGAAGGCCTTGCCGAGGAACGCGATGGACGCATCGTTGCAGAGCAGCTGCGCGAGCGCCGCATCGCGGCGATCGCGGCTGAGCTCAAACGAGTACGGTGACGATCACGCCGGCGAGCAAAATACGATAGACGGCGAATGCCCACATCCCGGCGCGCTCGATGATCCGAAGAAAAACGGCGATCGTTGCGAACGCTGTGGCTGCGGAAATCGAGGCAGCTACGAGCATGGTCATCCAGCTGACCGGATCGGTAGTGCTGACGAGCTGCAGCGTCTCATAGCTCGCGGCCATGCCAATAGCAGGTATAGCGAGCAAAAACGAGAACCGCGCGGCAGCCTCACGGCTGAGACCGACCGCAAGCCCGACCGTCATCGTGATACCCGAGCGCGATGTGCCTGGAATAACGGCCAACGCCTGACCCAAACCGATCGCAAGCGCCCGCTTCATGCCGAGCGACTGCTCGGTGCGCTCACCGCGAGCGTACCTGTCGACGACCCAAAGCATTACGCCGAAACCGCCCGTCGTCGCCGCAACGACGCCCGGCGAGCGCAGCGGACCGTCGACGAGATCGGCGAGCAGCAGGCCCGCGATGGCAACCGGAACGCTTGCGAAGGCCAGCGCCCATGCGAGCGGGAACTCCTTGGCGCTGCGATCGAATGCTGCGCGGAGCAATGTAACGATCTCGCGACGGAAGTAGGCCACGACCGCCGTCAACGTGCCCAGATGCACGGCGATGTCGAACGCGAGCCCCTGGTCGGGCCAACCCAGCAAGCTCGGCACGAGTATCAGGTGTCCCGAGCTCGATATCGGCAGAAACTCGACGATGCCCTGCAACACGGCGAGCACAACAATTTGCAGAGGCTCCAAGCGCGTGTCCTCAGCGGTCCCGAAGTGCCGCGGATTTTAGCCTGGATGGGGCGCCGGAACTGCGAACCAGCGCTAGTATCGTCGGCGCCTCAGAGCCGATCGCGAAAGTCCCGCCCGGGGAGCTCGCATTCGAGACCACGGCTCATCGCGAGCAGCTTGAACCGCTCGCCCATCTCACCCGGCAGCATTAGGCGTTTGATCGCATTCGCCTGGGTCGTCCGGACAGGCTCGTCGAGACCGGCCAGCGCCGACACGATGCCGCCGTGCAACAGGAACTGCGCCTGCGTCGTGAAGCCGTCGATCATGAGGCCTGCCATTGTGCCGGCATCGGCGCACGCGCTGAAGTCCACCCACGCGCTCAAGTCCTGCAGTCCGGGGTAGACGAACGGATCGTCATGCGCACGGTGGCGATAGTGGCACATCAGCGTGCCGCCCGACCGCTCGATGCGATAGTAGTCGTGCCGGGTCATCCCGTAGTCGATCGCGAGCACGCTACCGCGGTTCAGCGCGCTTGCTATCCCAGCGATCCACGCCGGCAGCTGCAACCGTATCTCGGAGCGGTAACCGTCCGGTAACGGCGCGCCTAGCCTCTGCTCGAGCGCGCCGACAGCCTCCGAGAGCCGCGCGTCGCTCGGCCCCTCCGCCCATGCAAACGTGCCGTTGTCGTCACGCACACCGAGCGGCAGGACCGCATCGCGCCGTTTTACGAACACCGCGGCGGGCAACGCGTCGACGACCTCGTTCGCGACGACGACACCGTCGATGCCACCGCCCGGCAGCTGCTCTAGCCATTGGACGCGGTCGCCGTACTCGGCGAGCGCCTGCTGTTGACGTTGCCTCAGATCGCCGCTCGGCTCGAGTATCTGGTAGGTCGGCGCGACGTCGTCACGCGCATCGAATGCCGCGAGCATCGAGCGCGCCAAGCGGCCTGTCCCGGCACCGAGCTCGAGGATTGTGGGTTGCTCGACAGTGGCGATACGGCGGCCGATCTCCGCGGCAAGCACGTGACCGAACAGATCCGACAGCTCGGGTGCCGTGACGAAGTCGCCGGCCGATCCGAGCTTGACGCTACCGGCGCTGTAGTAACCGAGCCCGGGCGAGTACAGCACGAGCTCCATATACCGGTCGAACGATAACCAGCCACCGTGCGCGCTGATCTCTGCGCGCACGCGCGCGGCGAGACGCTCGCTCAGTGCGGCCGCGTCGGCCGACGGCGACGGCAACGAGTCGATCCGATCACCCATGGCGCTAAATTTGATGTCCCAGCAGGCGGCCGTGCGGCGTGTCGGTCGCTTTGGGAAACTGCGCCATGTGCCTCGCTCCTTGGTTCCTCTTCCGCAGCGTCGGCGTTGCAGCGATGCGACGTTCCACAATAGGTTCGAGTATCCTGTCGCGCAAATAACTTGTGCAAGTTGCCAGCGAATATTCGTGCGTGGCAAGGCGCGGCGACGAGTGATAGCCGAACTATTGCGAGGCGCCGCAAGGCAGCACAGGGCAAAAAGACGCTGCGAATTGGTCGAGTTATTTGCGCGACAGGACACTAGTGTACCCTTAGCCCCCCTCGTCGCGGTCCGGAGCCTCAGTGACCCACGTCAACGACTTGTCGGGCCAGTGGGCCTTGATCACCGGCGCAGCGAAGCGAATTGGCGCGGCGATCGCGCGCGGTCTGCATGCCGCCGGCGCGAACGTCGCAATCCACTACTTCAGCTCGGCCGACGACGCGATGGCGCTCACTGACGAGCTCAACGCGATTCGCAGCGACTCGGCGCTCGCCGTGCCCGGCGATCTCGCAGATACGTCCGTCATTGAGCCGCTCGTCGAGTCCGTCGTTGCGCAGACGCAGCGTCTGGACATCCTCGTCAACAACGCATCGAGTTTCTACCCGACACCGCTTGAAACCGTCACCGAGGAGCAATGGGACGAGCTGATCGGCAGCAACCTCAAAGCGCCGGTGTTTCTGTGCAAGGCCGCACTGCCATGGCTGCGCGATTCAGGCCGCGGCGTCATCGTCAATATCGTCGACGTCCACTCGCAACGCCCGCTGCGCAATCATCCGTTGTATGGCGTCGCGAAAGCGGGGCTGGCGATGCTGACACGCTCGCTCGCCAAAGACCTCGGCCCGGACATTCGCGTCAACGGTGTTGCGCCGGGCGCAATCCTTTGGCCCGAGTCCGGCATGCCCGAGCAGATACAGAAGAACATTGTCCGCGAGATTGCGTTGAAGCGGCCCGGCGCGCCTTCGGATATCGCCGCGGCGGTCGTCTTTTTGGTTCGCGACGCACCGTACGTGACCGGCCACATCCTCGCCGTCGATGGCGGGCGCAGCGTCGGTTGGTGAGATATCTCAGCTAGAACACGCCGGCGTGCCGACGCGCGCTCGCATCACCGACACCGAACGGGACGTCGGTGAGACGCGGCAGCACGCCCACCGGCTTTGTGCTGCCCTGTGGTGCGGCGCAGCTACCTGTCTCGATCAGCCTCAACGCACCTGCGAGCGAGGCCTCGGCCGGATCGCCGAGCGCATGCTCTAGGTCGTCGGCCTGCGCACAATCGGCTAGCAAGCCGTCGTAGTAGCCACCCTCGCCGAGCGAGTTCACGGTTTCAAAAGTCACGGCACGCAACAACCGCTCGCCGTCGCAAAAACGTAATGCGTTCTGGCCGACCGGCTTGCCGAAGGTCGGCGCCCCGACGAGCCGGACGACCGTGTGCGGCTCGAGCGCATTGATCACGAGCTCGCTTGCCGACGCGGAGCTCGGCGTCGTGATGAACACGACCTGCTGCAGCAGCGACAAAGAATTGGCGCGAAGCTGAAACGGCGTTACGGCATTGAGATCCTGTTTAGCGCTGTTGTGCAACGTTTGTGACAGCGTCGAGCCGTCGGCCAAGAATCCACCGATCAGATCCGCGAGCAGCTCGGCCGTCCTAACGAGCCCGCCGCCGTTGTAGCGCAGATCAACGACGACAGCGGCGACCTCATCGGCCTCGAACGTCGCAAACGCTTGCTCGAGCTCCGAGTCTGCTGTCGACACAAACGTTCTGAAATCGATGTAGCCGACGCGCAGCCCGCCCGCGTCGAACGTATCGACCGTGACGACCGGATCGATTGTGACGACGGCCTTGGCCAACGAGACATCGAATGGCGTGCCGTCGGCGCGGCTGATAGTGAATGTGCGCTCGACGCCGACGTCGGTCGGGCCGAGCGCTGCCGACAAACCCTCAGCTGCAGCGATTTCAGCGACCGAGCGGCCATCGATCGCAAGCACTTGCTGGCCGCGCGAAAGACCGTTCTGCGCAGCCGGCGATCCTGCGATGACTTGTGTGAGTCTGAGATCCGTATTGAGCGGCGCGTCGGCAAACTTCGAGCCGAAGCCGAAGCCGACGAACTGCCCTTCGCCGAAAAACTGTTGATCCGCTTCGGCCGTCGTCAAGAAGCTGAAGTTACGGTCGAACTGCTCGGGCCGGTAGAGCAAGCTCTCGAGTAACGCGTCCGCGGTTCCAAAAGCGTCTAGATCGAGCGTCGCATAAGCTTGCTGCTGCTCGGGCTCGTCATTGAACAGATACCATTCCTGCATCAGCTCTGCGACCGCGAGCTTTTGCTCGGCAACGCCGCACGCGAGCACGCTGCTAGGGGAGTCCGATCCGCCGCCGCCGCTACAACCGGCGAGAACGACGCTCGCGCCAATTACTGAGGACAATAGCTTCCGTAATCCGCGCACGACCACTCCTTTGCTGCGTCGGCTGTCCTTGTACTACAGAATTCCGTGAGCCCCATAGCGACCGTAACGCAGCTTCCAAGTCTAGCTAGGATAGTCCTCGGTCGTCCGCTCGATGACGACACCGACGGTCCGCGAGCCCTCGATGGCCGCGGGCTTTGCTACGGAGACTTTGGTCCAGCTGACGCCAAAATCGACGACGATGATGCGCGCAACCGCTTCGGCCAACGATTCGACGAGCTCGAACTCGGACTCCCCAACGAACGCGATCAGGCGCTTGGCCACGTCACGATAGTTCAATGTCTCGTTGACGGAGTCGCCAGTCGAAGCGCGTCGCGCGTCGGTGGCCATCTCGAGATCGATGCTGACGCGCTGTGTGATCCGACGTTCCCATTCCCAGATTCCGATCACGGTGTCGATTTCGAGGTCACTCAGAAAAATCTTGTCCATCAGGATGCCCCAGACGTTATCGGCTCGAGCGCCTCGAGTGGCCAACGCGGGCGCGCCTCGATTCGCGGCAGCCCTGTCCCAGCCGTTGCCCGCCGGCACCAGCCGGCGTACGCAATCATCGCACCGTTATCGGTACACAGCGCCGGCCGAGGATAGTGCACAGCGTAGCCGTCACGCTGTCCTCGCTCCTTGAGCGTGCGCCTAAGGTCGCGATTCGCGCCGACGCCGCCGGCAATGACGAGCCTCTCGAGCCCCGTCGAGCGCATTGCCAAGCCGCATTTATTGACCAACGTCTCGACCACGGCTGCCTGAAACGACGCGGCGATATCCGCGCGAATCTGTGCGCCTTGCCCCCCATCCCGTGCGGCAGAGCCAAGCCGCTCGAGTAACCGCAACACGGCGGTCTTCAGCCCGCTGAAGCTGAGCTCAAGCCCCTTATTTAGCAACGGTCGCGGCAGCGCATAGGCCCCCGGGTCGCCGCTTTCGGCGAGCTTGGCGAGCGCCGGTCCACCGGGGTACGGCAGCTCAAGCAGCCGCGCGACCTTGTCGAACGCCTCGCCGGCGGCATCGTCGAGCGTCGCACCGAGGAGCTCGTAGTCGCCCAGACCGCTCACCGCGACGAGCTGGGTATGGCCGCCGGAGACGAGCAAAGCCAAAAACGGGAACGCCGGCGGACCAGGTTCGAGCATCGCCGCAAGCAAGTGCGCCTCCATATGGTGAACGGGAATCACCGGGATACCCAACGCATAACCGAGGCTCGCGGCAAGCGAGCCGCCAACCATCAACGCGCCGATCAAGCCCGGACCCGCCGTGTAAGCAACGGCGTCGAGATCGCGCAGCGTGATCCCCGCCTCGGCGACCACATTACCGATCATCGGTGCAAGGCGTGCCGCATGGTCACGTGATGCGAGCTCCGGCACGACTCCACCGAAGCGCTCATGGATCTCGATCTGGCTGTACAGAGCCTCGGCGACGATGCCGTCGGCCGAGTCGTAGACGGCAACACCGGTCTCGTCGCAGCTCGTTTCGATTCCAAGAACCTTCATGGTACCCGTCGGTTGTGCCCTTAGTTGTTGACGAAAGAGCGTCGGCCGCCAGGGCCGGATTTTGCTTCCGCAATTCCGGCACTTCCGCCGTCCCTGGCGGTCGGATGGCGGCCGCGAGCCAAGAATTCATGGCGTGTCTCGAGTCGACAGCTAAGGACACGGCCGGCGGGCTCGTGACCTTTACAGATCGGCCCGGCGGGCTCGTGACCTTTACAGATCGGCCCGTCGGGCGCTATGATTCTACAGTTATGTGCCGGCGTTAGCCGGCTTGCTTTTTTGCGAGGATTCAATGCCAGGCGTTCGGGTTAGAGA
>JAHEEN010000181.1 GCA_024640685.1 Rhodospirillaceae bacterium | reverse complement strand
GCGGCAATTGCACGGTCGCCTGTGCCCTTGGCTCGGACGATTTCGATCAAACGCATGACGCTCGCGGGGCTGAAGAAATGTAGGCCGAGCACGGCGTCGGGACGCTCGGTCGCAGTTGCAATCGCGCCGACGTCTAGCGTCGATGTATTCGTTGCAAGTAACGCGTCGGCGCTACAGATCGTGTCGAGCTCAGCGAACAGTGCTTGCTTGCGCGCCATCTCCTCGAACACGGCCTCGATGACGAGATCGGCCGATGCGACGTCGGCGAGCGCTTCGGTCGCACACAGCCGCTCGAGCAAGCCGGCGCGACGGTCTGTCGACAGCAGGCCCTTGGCTACGGCCCGATCCGCTAACGTAGTGATCCTATCGATTGCGCGGTCCAGGTTCGCGCGATCGATATCGTTGAGCACGACGTCGTAACCGGCCGCGATGCAGCAGTACGCGATCTCGGTGCCCATCGTGCCGGCGCCTATAACGGCAATGCGCTCGATAGCCGGCAGCGTCCTGGCATCGAGCGTGGGATCCAGCTTGCCGACGCGACGTTCGGCGAAGAACGCGTAACGCATCGCAACCGACTGTGGAGACCGCAAACAATCGATGAACAGTGCGCGCTCAGCGGCAATAGCATCGTCGAACGACATCCCGAGTGCGTTTTCGATGCTTCGCACGGCAGCCATCTGCGCAATCTGATTACGCGCTCGATCGGCGATCGAGGCTCGATAGTTGCCGAAATAACCGTCATTCGGCGCCTCGACCGAACGATCTCGAACGCGCACTCGCTTGCCGCTGGCGGCGATCTCGCGCGCACGTTGAGCTGCCGCGGAGAGCAATTGGTCAGATGCGTGGATACTATCGACAATGCCGAGCTCGAACGCCACCCGAGCATCGATCCGCCGACCGCTGACGATCAGGTCCAGTGCACGCTCGACACCGACAATGCGCGGCAGGCGTTGAGTGCCGCCTGCGCCCGGAATCAGACCTAGCAGCACCTCGGGAAATCCCACCGTCGCGTCATCGGCCGAAACCCGGGCATCGCAGCCGAGAGCGACTTCGAGACCGCCACCTAGTGCATTGCCGGCAATCGCTGCAACGACCGGCTTGTCGAGCCGCTCGATCGCGTCGATCAGATCCGGCGTCTGAGGAGGATCGAGGCTGGTGTCGAACTCCCGAATGTCGGCGCCTGCGATAAACGATCCGCGCGCACCGGCGATGACAACTGAATCGATGCTCGGGTCGGCGTCAACTTCGGCGAGCCTGTCGAGCAACGCACGCCGCAGCGCGCGGCTCAACGCATTTACCGGCGGGTTGTCGAGTGTCAAGATCGCCGTCGAATCGCGCGTATGCAGATCGACGAGCGTCATGAGCTGCGATTGCCTCGATGCTACTCGACGCGCCAGGTATTCGTCTGCCGTAGCACGTCGGTAATCGACTTCGTGCGTGCGAGCTGCGTAACGTGACTGGCGACGAACGCACTATCGTAGCTCGTGCCGGCCACCTGGCGGATAACACCGAGCGCAACCGGCATCTGCGGCGGCTGCATCGCGAGCAATAGCTGCGCGATGACTGGATTCGTCCGATCGTGGACGAGCACGTCATCGGGCCGCGCCTTCGCGTCGATGACCTCGAGCGTTAATGAGCCGGCGTTGAAGTGCAGGCCTTTATCCCGGTCCTTGCCGAAAATCAACGGCTGGCCGTGCTCGACGCGCACCTGGGCGTCGGCGGCAACGGACTTGTCCGTGAATGCAGCGAATACGTTCTCGTTATAGACGATGCAGTTCTGAAAGATCTCGACGAACGCGGCACCTCGATACGCCTGCGCTGCTTCGAGCACGTCACCGAGACCGACCTTATCGGTATCGATGCCGCGTGCAATGAACCGAGCGCCGGCGCCGAGCGCAAATAGTCCGGCCGATACGGGCTCGTCGATCGACCCGGCCGGACTCGACGGAGAGCGCGTGCCGACACGTGATGTCGGCGAGAACTGGCCCTTCGTCAGGCCGTAGATCTCGTTGTTGAACAACAGCACGTTGACGTCGACGTTACGGCGCAGCGTGTGTAACAAGTGGTTGCCGCCGATCGACAGACCGTCGCCGTCGCCGGTCACGACCCAAACGTCGAGCTCGGGATTAACGAGCTTGACGCCGGTCGCGACGGCCGGAGCGCGACCGTGAATTGTATGGAATCCGTAGGTCTCGAGATAATACGGAAAGCGCGAAGCGCAACCGATGCCGGAGATAAAGACTGTTTTCTCCGGGCGCGCACCAATCTTTGCCAGCGTCTGCGTGACGGCCTTGAGAATTGCGTAGTCGCCGCAGCCCGGACACCAGCGCACCTCCTGCGACGACGCATAATCCTTGGCCGACAGTTTTTCAGGTGCGTTCATTTTGCGTCCCTACGTGTTGCGCGCCAATCGCCGCGAGAACGTCGTCGATCGCCGCCTCGAGCTCGGTAACCATAAACGGCTGGCCAGTGACCTTTGTCAGGGACTCGACGTCGACGCCGAGCTTGTCGCGCAATAACGTCGCGAGCTGGCCCATGTTCATCTCAGGGATAAGCACGCGGTCGAACTGCGCGAGCAGCGCACCGAGGTTCTTCGGCAACGGTGCTAGATACCGGATGTGAATGTGGCTGACGCCTCGACTCGCCCGACCGCGAACAGCCTGAAAAATGGAGCCGTACGTCGACCCCCAGCCGACGACCGCGAGACGCCCGCTAGTCCCACCGACCTCGACGCTCTGCTCAGGAATGAAGTCGGCGACCGCATCGACCTTATCGGCGCGTAGCTGCGACATCTGCGCATGGTTCTCGGCATCGTATGAGATGTTCCCCGTCGCGATGTCCTTCTCGAGCCCGCCGACACGGTACATCGCATCGGCTTGTCCCGGCACGATCCATGCTCGCCCGAGCGTCTCAGGATTGCGCCGAAACGCGGCTGAAGCGCCGTCGGCTGCAGCGTCATCGCGTACATACGGCGTGCTCGTGATCGGCGCGTAGTCGGCCATGTTCGGCATCTGCCATGGCTCGGCAGCGTTGGCGAGGTAACCGTCACTCAGCAACATCACCGGCGTCATGTGGCGCACTGCGATACGCACGGCCTCGATCGCCACATCGAAACAGTCACCCGGTTGCCGCGCTGCGATGACCGGGATCGGTGCGTCGGCGTTGCGGCCATAGACGGCTTGGTAGAGGTCCGACTGCTCGGTCTTCGTCGGCAGCCCCGTCGAAGGCCCACCACGTTGCGAGTTGACGATGACGAGCGGTAGCTCGGCGTTGATTGCCAAGCCAATCGCCTCGGTCTTGAGCGCGATGCCGGGGCCAGAGCTCGACGTCACGCCAATCGCCCCGGCATAGGACGCGCCGATCGCCGCGCAGACCGCGGCTATCTCGTCCTCGGCCTGAAACACACCGACGCCGAGCTCGCCCAGCTGCGCGAGTCGATGCAACAGCGGTGAAGCCGGCGTGATTGGATACGAGCAAAACATCAGCGTGCGGTTCGCGAGCTCGGCTGCCGCGGCCAGTCCGAACGCCAATGCGTCACTGCCGCGGATGCCGCGGTACTCACCGGGCTCGAATGTCGCCGTCGCGACACGATACTGTGGCACGGCCGCTGCAAGCTCGGCGGTCTCGCCATACGCGTTGCCAGCGCGCAGTGCCGCGAGATTCGCAGCCTTTAATAGATCGCTTTTCTTGAAACGCTGCTCGACCCAGCGCTCGATCGTCTCGAGATCGCGACCGAACATCCAAAGCAAAACGCCGAGCGCATAGAAGTTCTTGCAACGCCCCGCATCGCTCTTGCTGAGCCCGAACTCACTAACGGCTTCGAGTGTCAGCCGTGACAGATCGATGGCCACGACCTGGAAGCGATCGAGCTCACCGCTCTGCAACGGGTCTTCGTCGTAGCCGGCTTTGCTCAAATTGCGCTTGCTGAACGTGTCCGTGTTGACGACGATCAGCGCGTTCCGCGCAATCAACGGCAAGCTGACTTTGAGCGCGGCGGGATTGAACGCGACGAGTACCTGTGGCGCATCACCCGCCGTCGTGATCGGGCCGGCGCCGAGGTTGATCTGGTAGGCCGATACGCCGAACGTCGTGCCGGCCGGCGCGCGGATCTCTGCTGGATAATCGGGAAACGTCGCGAAATCGCTACCCGCGGCTGCCGTCGACGCGACGAACTGCGTGCCCATGAGCTGCACGCCGTCACCGGAGTCGCCCGCTAGGCGAATGACGATCGCTTCGTTGTTCGCTTGCATATCGATGGCTGTCGTCTCCACTGTATCCCTGAGACCGGTCGCAACGTCCTGTCGAGCGGCAGTCGCAGCTCCGTGTCAAGGCACGAGATGGGGAAAGCGCGCTGGCGCATCGGTGGCACGAAGTCCGCAGCGGTCCCGCACCACACTGGATCGCGCTCTCGGCGATCGGCGCCGATCATACCCGCTTGGCCCGAGCGACCTCAAGGGATCGGGCGGGGGAAACGCGCATATCGATATGCGCCTTCTGTCGCGCGCTCCAGTCGACCGTGGGCTGGTGACAACCGTCTGCGAGTCGCTACAATACCCGCGCCCAGACACCGTGCACGCTGCCTGCCGCCGTCAATCGAGGTTCATCCATGACGTTCGTCGTCACCGAAAGCTGTATCCGTTGCAAGTACACCGACTGCGTCGAGGTCTGTCCCGTCGACTGCTTCCACGAAGGTCCGAACATGCTCGTCATCGACCCCGAGGAATGCATCGATTGCACGCTCTGCGAGCCGGAATGCCCGGTCGAGGCGATCTATTCAGAAGACGAGCTGCCCGAGGGTCAGGAGCAGTTCCTCGAGCTCAATGCGGAGCTGTCGAAGAACTGGCCCGTGTTGTCGGAAGCCAAGGACCCACCCGATGACGCCGACGACTGGAAAGACGTCGAAAGCAAGTTCGATCAGCTCGAGCGCTAGCCAAACTTCGCAGAGTCTCAGTCCCTCCCAGAATAGCCGAACACGCGCGAGGCGCTACTGCGTCAGCATCCGATACATGCCCTCGATGTTCAGCGTGCGCCAGTTGTTGTAGCTGATCCAGTCCTGGTAGGCGGCCATCTGGATCTCGTCCTGCAGCTCCGTCAACGATGCGCCGCGCGCGATGCCGGCGGCAACTTCGTCGCGCAACTCCTCTATATAGTGCCGATGCGCCGCGACGTCCTCTTGCGTGCCCAAGAGACCATGACTCGGCGCAACAATATCGACATCGAGCGCTTCAACGACACGGATGGCATTGAGCCACGCATTGAGCTGCCCCGAGGCCATCGTCTGGAACGGTAGCCGGTTCAGGCTGATGAAATCGACGACGAACACGACGCTTTGTTCCGGAAAGACGACCGCTGTCATGTCGTTCGAGTGTGCCATGCGCCCGACGTGAATCAGCTCGGCCTCGGCACCGCCGACCGTTAGCGTCATGCGGTCCTTGAAGACGATGTCCGGTGCGCGCACGTCGCTGAACGGCCCGCGTGTGGCTTCGGCACCGTTGATCGCGCCATCGCCGTCGTCGTCATAGAGCTCGAACAGCTCCTCGTAATCGCCCGACGTCTCACCGCGCTGTAACTGCCCGTCGCCGTTCGCATCTAGAGCAGCCGCGGCCGCTGGCAGTGCGGTGCCGGCTGGCGGCATCTCGAGATAACCGAGCATGTTCTCGTGGCCGACGAACGTCGCCGTGTCGTTGAACGCGGCGCCACCCGACGCGTGATCGTCGTGGTGATGGCTGTATGCGACATAGCGAACCGGCACGCCGAAGCGCTGTTGAATCTCACCGCGAACCCACTGTGCGAAATCGCCGCCGATCGGATCGACGAGGATGACGCCATCCGTGCCGACGAGCACCATCGCATGGTGATTGTTGTTCTGCACCCAATACAGGTTCTCGCCGACTTCGGTGAACGATCGTTCCTGCGCTTGCGAGTCCGGCGCGAACCCGAGTGAAACCAGCAATACCGCAGAGGCGACCGAAAGAGTTCGTATGATCATTATTATTCCCCCTCGACGGCGCGATACGAATAACAAATGTGGATGCGCCGGTCGATTGTGATGCGTCAGTATTGCCCGAGCGAGAACGGCAAGCAAGCGCTATGCGATGCGGCGCAACGTCGCTAGGGCTGAAGCAAATACGAAAACTTGACGAAGAATTGCTCGCCGTCCCGGCGCAAGTCGTTGGTGCGGATGATCTCGGTGCCGTCGATGCCGTCGATCAGGTCGAAGTTGCTCGAATTGGTGTTGTAGCCAACATACAACGACGACCACGGATTGATGACATAGCGGACGAGAACGTCGAAGTTCAAATTCTTGTCGCGACTGATCGACGTCAGCTCGGGCGAGCCCGGATCGATGTCGTCCTGCTGCGCGATGAAGCGCAACGACCATTCCTTCGTGAATTGGTAGTTCCAACGCGAGCGAAAGATCGTATTCGAGAAAATCGAGCCGCGGCCCATCGGATCGTCGAGCTCGGCGTAGAGCAGCGTATTGTCAATTCGGAGTCGATCGATTGGCCGCCAAAAGACGTTGATCTCGGCGTCCTTGGAATCGACGACCTCCGGCATGAAGCCGTCCGGCGGCGAAAGATTGATCGCCTCGCCCGATTGCAGCGTCACAGACAAACCGAGCGTCGAAAATGCTTGAGTCTCGAACTCGAGACGCATCG
>JAHEEN010000180.1 GCA_024640685.1 Rhodospirillaceae bacterium | reverse complement strand
CGAAGCTGATATTGGTGCGGTGCGTGACGAGGTCGCGGGTGCGGGCGGCAGCGTGTGTGCGTTTCGGCATCACGCGCCCGACGTGCCGCGGTTCCACCCGCTTGCGCCGGCGATGCTGACACTACAGCGAAACATCAAAGCCAGTTTCGATCCTGTCGGTATCTTTAACCCCGGCAAGCTTTACGCGGGGCTCTAGCCCAATCATGCAAACCAATCTTGCAGCAAAGATCCGGCAGGGCCGTCACGCAGAGTCCGTCGAGGCGATTCTGCGTAAGTGCGTTCATTGCGGTTTTTGTAATGCGACTTGCCCGACCTACGAGTTACTCGGCGATGAGCTCGATGGCCCACGCGGGCGTATCTACCAGATGAAGCAGTATTTCGAGGGCGAGCCTGCCAATCCCGAAATGCTCAAGCATCTCGATCGCTGCCTGACGTGCCGCGCCTGCGAGACGACCTGTCCCTCGGGCGTTCGGTATAGCCAGCTGCTAGAGATCGGACGTGAGAGTATCGAGAAGGAGCTGCCGCGACCCTGGCCGGATCGCGCGCGTCGCTGGGCGATCGTGCGCTTTATCAATTCGGGGTGGTTGTTTAGATTGGTTGTGCGGACCGGTCAGGCGTTCGCGCCGTTGCTGCCCGGCAAACTACGGCGAATCGTGCCGCTCAAACAGCAGCCTATTGAGCGTAGCAAGGGCAGTCATCAACGCAAGATGCTGATGTTGGCCGGTTGCGTGCAGCCTACGCTGGCGCCCAACACCAACAACTATGCGGCTAACTTTCTTGCCAGGCGCGGGATCGAAGTCATCGAGCCTGGCGTAGGCATGTGTTGCGGTGCCGCCGCGATGCATACCTCGGACCCGGATTTCGCGATGAACCAAATACGCCGGTTGATCGACTGCTGGTGGCCGCATATCGAGGCGGGGGCTGAGGCCGTCATTGTGACGGCAACCGGTTGTGGCACCAGCGTGCAGGACTTTGGGCGGCTGCTGCAGCATGATCCCGGCTACGCCGAGAAGGCCGCAAGAGTAAGCTCGCTGTATCGTGATCTGCTCGAAGTCGTCGAAGCGGAAGCTGGTGAAATTAAGCCTACAGATTCGCGCAACAAGCGAGTTGCCGTGCATACGCCGTGCAGCATGCAGCACGGTCTCGGGATTGTTGGCCGTGTCGAGCAATTACTGGGACGCGCCGGCTATGACATCTGCCGGGTTGAGGATTCGCATCTGTGCTGCGGCTCAGCCGGCACCTACTCGATGTTGCAACCGGCTCTCGCGACGCAATTGCGCGCCAACAAGATCGAGGCATTGTTGGTCGACCGGCCGGAGGTTATCGCGACCGCCAATGTCGGCTGTCAGCTGCACCTCGCGCAGGGTAATGACGTCCCCGTATTGCACTGGGTTGAATTGCTTTGAACAGTCCTTAGGTGTTGATCTGCATCGAACATTGAGACATTTTCACGGATGAGTCGCATCGAACGGTGGCCCGGATCCAAATTCGAGATACGGAAGTTGATGGTATGTGAGCCCAAATGAGGACATGGCTAGGCAACAGGAGACGCAGGATGGTACGAACGCATAGCTCACGACGGTGGATGGTTTTGCTCATTGCCCTGGCGACGCTTACAGCTGCTAGCGGCACTCTTGGCGCGCAGGAGTCTTCGGCCGAGCGTTTGCTCGTACTGCTCAGGGACGCCAGTGCGCTCGCGATCGTGGATCCAGCCAATGGCACGGTGCTCGGGCGCGTGCCAACTGGGCGCGATCCGCACGAGGTCACGGCATCCCCCGATGGACGGCTGGCCTTTGTAGCCAGCCCCAGCGATGGGATTTCGGTGATCGATCTCGCGACCCAGAGCGAGATTCGTAGAGTGAACCCGGGCCCGGGTAGCGGTCCCCACGACGTGGTCTTTATGGAAGGGAATGTTTATTTCACGATCGAGGGCTATAAGTCGATCGGACGCTACAACCCTGAGGCGGACCAAATCGATTGGACGCTTGGGATCGGCCAGGAGAGCACGCATATGTTCGCGCTTGGTGCCGACCGACGCACGCTATTTATGGCAAACCGTGGCTCGAACTCCGTCACGATGGCTGAGGGAGTCGTCGGCGGGCCATCCCAAACGACGCTGTCTGTGATCCCGGTACCTGGAGAGCGCCCCGAGGGGATCGACGTTTCCCCCGACGGTCGGGAAGTTTGGACTGCGACGCGGAATGATGGCGGTGTGTCGATCATCAACGTGGCCGCCAAAGAGGTTGTCCAACGTCTCGACCTGGAAATGCAGGACGCCAATCGGCTCAAGTTTACGCGTGACGGTCGGGTTCTGATCCTCGACGGCGCAGCTGCATCTCTCGTCGTTCTCGATGCCGTGTCACGAAACGTGATCAAGCGCATCAGGCTGGCCCAGACGGATACGGGGGACGGGGCGGTCCTCGTATCGCGAGACGGTACGCGCGCCTATGTCGGACTCAGGAATGCCGATCGGGTAGCTGTGCTCGATCTCGCGACCCTCGAAGTGACCGAGGAGATCATGATGGGCGACGGATCCGGCCCTGGCTGCATGTTCTGGGCAGGAGTGAACGACTAGCCCGGATATCCCTCCGACCGACTGGTGAGATATCCGGGCTACCGAAGCCTGCGACGTTGGGGCTGACTCAGCTACTGCGTGTCGAAGTCGAGACCAAAGTCACCCTCGAACTCGCGAATGGTCGTGTGAATGTGGCCGACAGCGTCACCCCGCGACTGTGCGTACTCGATGATGAATGTCGGGCCCTGGATCGTATAGTTATGCGCCTCACCGCTTTCGATGCTGCCGTGCCAGCGGAATGCGATGGCGTCAGCGGCGTCGCCCGCGAGCAGGCGGCTGCGTCGCTCGGCCGCCACGTCGTCGGGCATCCGAGTCAGATACTCCTCCACGAGGTCGACGAGCATCGCCTTCTGCGCGGTTGTCATTTGCGCGCCTAACAGTCCAGGCGAATCGAGCGGGGTAGTCTGCATGTTGTTGATCCCGGTGAGCATGTCGGCCTGTCGACCGCCGGAGGTTCCGTTGCCATACGGTTCGGCCTGAGTCACAACGGCAATGGCACGCTGAGAAGCATCCAGCGACTGCAACAGCGCTCTGGCTTTGTCTTCTTCTTCGGGCATCATGCGTGCCGCCAGCTCTGCCGGTATCTTGTTTGCAGCCTGTCGCTCGGCGTCGGGCATGTCGGCGGACAGGTCGTTCGGCTGTGCGCCGATGAAGAACGGCGTGTTCGAGATTCTGTCACCGTGGACCGTGAAGTTCGCCGAGATGTGATGGCCCTCGAATCGCCATCCCCAGGGCTCGGTCGCCGACGGCGTGTCGAAGACGGCGATATAGAACAGATCCGGGGCACGCAGCGCCGCTCCTCGCGGGGTTCGCTGCATCGCCGAGAGGACCGGCTCGCGTGCAATGCTCATTCTGATTTTGTGATAGCCGGCTTCGCCCACACTTGCTCTCAGTAGGTCCATCGCCAACTGCTGCTGCGAATCGGTGAGCTCCCTGAATACGACGCCCAGGCGAGGCCCGGGTGACTCGTTCCAGTTGAATCGCTCACCATGGTCGAAATACATCGTGGCTTCTGCTCGTTGGACCGGTGTCAGCGCTGCGAGGAACGTGTTCGCTGCCTCGCGCATTGCTGCAGCCGATGCTGCCTGCGCGGAAACTTCGGTCGGCGCCAAAGAAACCATCGCAGCAACGAAGGTTCCGCACGCTAGTGCGACGAGTTTCGACGATCTCATGGGTTACCTCCCGGTGGGTTACAGGCGTTCTTTTGCGTCGACGTCCGGCGAATGCTAGAAACGGTCGAACGAATCGAGTCTAGGATCAGTGTGTAGCCGGGTCAAATTAGATACAACATCCGGATGAGTTTCCGGCGCAGATCGAGAAACCAGGGAGAATTCCGAGGAGGGCCGGAGTGAATCTATGGGATAACCTGACCGGGCCAGAGATGGAAACGGAGAGGAATAGGATTCGAGCCATGTGGTAGCGCATGATCTACGCGCAAGTGCAGGTATCGAATACCGGCGCCGCACTGCCGGAAATACGATCGATTGAGACAAAGGCGCATACGAGAAAAGCACCGAAGAATTGTTGTCAGAGTTACCGAAGGCGCGTGGCGCTATACTCTCGAAAGTACTTGAAACTAAGTAATTGGAGCAATTTGCCGGCAAATGACCAATCGATACGAAGCCACGGGCGAAATTCGCGCGATTATGGACACGCAGCAGGTGACGGACTCCTTCCGTAAACGGGAATTCGCCCTAGAAATCGAAGATGGCCGCTATCCGCAGACCGTGAAATTCCAGCTGGTGCAGGATAAGACTGAGCTACTCGACGACTACGAGATCGGGCAGCAGGTCCGTGTCCAATTCAACCTTCGCGGCCGCGAATACACGCGCAAGTCCGATGGCGCAACGGACTACTGGACCAACCTCGAATGCTGGCGAATCGAGAACGCAGATGCGGTCCGAGATAACGCGGGTCCGTCGGAGTCGAACGCGGGTGAGTCGGCGTCGGTCTCATTCGGAGCCGGGTCCGACGATGTTCCGTTTTAACGCGATTGCGCTTGCTGCGTGAGCTCCGCGTTGTCTCGCGTGCGCCTATCCGCCGCTCGCGTCGAAGCCGGTGGGTTCATCCACGCACACGCGTCCTCAAAAATGACAAGAGCCCCTGATGGGGCTTTTCGCCATTTTGGCGGTTCGGGGGGGCATGGGCGAATCAGTCTCCGCTTCCGTTCGGCCTAGTCCCTATGTATTTCCGGCGGTGTGCAGGGTTTTGGAAATTTCCTGCGCGCTTTCCGGGTGACGGTGTTGTATCCCCGGTCAGTTCGGTGACTTGCATCCGCCAACCTAAACCCCGTTAGTATTGGCGAGCGACTGAAGAGCATGACCCGTTCTGTTATTGAGTACGCGGACGCGGACTTCTAGAATCGGGTGAGCGTGATCGGGAAAGCGCCAGCGTGAGTGTTGGCGTAACGCGTTAAGAACATAATGAGTAAAAAGTACGTAGGGGGGGTTGCATTGCTCGCTGCATTGGCGAGCAGTCCGGTACTCGCGCCCGTCGCCGAGGGTCTCAGCTCGAGTCCTAGCATCGCAGCCGGTGCAACGGTGGACTCCGGCGGCTGGATTCGCGGAGAGATCTCGAGCGAGACCGAAACGCCGCAGACGTTCGGCCGTCGGCGCTACGAACGGGATCTCGATGCAATGCGGACCTATCGGCCAAGCTATCCGTTCTGGCATCACATCTTCACCGTGCCGAACGGGAGGATTGCTTTCGGTAGCGCGAGCAACGGACGGCTACTCGCGACGTTTCCGGCCCGAGGCGACTGGGGGCGGGATGCTCACTGGGAAGAGAGTTCAGTCGCTGAGTTGCTTGCACGTCGGCTGCAACCGGGTGGGCTCGCCGCGTTCGCCAATCTGCTCGCTGGTCGGGCGTTCCACGGGGAGCTCGCCGAGCGGCGCGAAGATACAGTGCAGTTGCTCGAGCGAGTCGTCGGCCCGGTTCTGTATCACGATACGGGCGGATCGTTCATCGCGAAGGGCATGGGCCGGTATGGCGATTTTCTTGCCGAATGGGGAGCGATTTTCGAGAGGTTCGGCGTGCCGGCCGAGATCGGCCTTGCCCAGGGCCTCGTCGAGTCGGGTCTGAGGGGCCGTGTCCGTTCGAAGTCCCAGGCCATAGGTTTCTGCCAATGGCTGCCGGATAACTGGGCGCGGCTTCAAGAACTCTCTCCGGGCGTCATCGAGGCCTACAACCAGACGACACAGGTTCCGTACTGCGCAGCGTATCTCACGGTACTCGCGACCAAGTACGGCAGCTTTATTCCCGCTCTGTCAGAACATCATGCCGGCGGCGTGAACGTTGGCAGAACCATCGCCAATGGTGGCTTCGCCGGCGGTAACAACATTCGCGAACGCTACTTCCTCGGCGCCGAATTGACGCTGCTTTTGAGGCAACTCCGCCCGCCCGGCTACCGACGGGTTGTCGGCGGCTACGGCCCGCGTTCGTTTCGCTACGCCGAGATGATCTTCGGCAACACTAGTACGATCGCCGAACGGCAAGCCGCGACGCTGCAGGAACGGATCTTCGCGATGCGCCCGCAAAGCCGGATTCCGCTCGGGGAGATCACGCGCCGGACGGGTCTATCGATAGATGAGGTTCAGCGCTTCAATCCGGCGCTGGTCGGCAGTGTTCCGGCCCGTGCAACGCTGTATTTGCCGTTTCAAGTCGACGATTTCGGTGAAGACATGGCGTTCTGGCATCGTACTGCCAGCCCTGAGTACATGGCTGTGCTGAATGAATTCTTGAGGCTCGAGGAACGCTATGCCGTTGAGGACTGGAATGACGGTTCTGTGTTGGGGGCATTAGCTGAGTTTGAAACTCGTTTTCGCGCGACCGGCACCGAAGAGGGCACGATCATGGCCATCGTGGTTGCCTACGTGATCGAAGAGCTCGCCGAGGGATCGCGCATGCGGATCCTGGCGGACTTTCGTGGCAGCGACCGTGTGCGCCGTTTGCTCGAAGAGGGCGTCCGCCAGTGGGAGGAGCTGCTCCCGGAAGCAGTGGGTAGTGAAGGATGGGCGCGTCGTAACGCGCTTCTGGCGACGGCGAGTCTGAGCCGGCAGTAGTCTAAGCCGCTTCGGCGCGCGAATGTTGCCCGAACGATGGAACGACTAGCGATCGCAACTGGAAGACGGCGCGCGAGCACGGCGCCTGCCGTGTGAGCCCG
>JAHEEN010000179.1 GCA_024640685.1 Rhodospirillaceae bacterium | reverse complement strand
GATGCTGGCCGGGCGCGTGAAAATCGCCGGATCCTCAATAAGAATCTCGAAATCGAGCCGCGCCTGATCCTCGCTCAGCGAGAATCGTTCGGTGATCACGGCATCCTCGGTCAGCGGCGTGCCGATGTTGTCGAAATAAGGCCAGCTGACGCGCGTCGTGCGCACGATCAGATCGCCGTTCTCCCAGCGTCCGACCGAGTAGCCGAGCGGCGATGCGGGTGCGTCGGCGGGCGGCGTCGCAGCGTCCATGTGAATGACGCGCTCGATGTCGTAGAGCTCGGTGCGTAGCAGCAGCGTGTCGCCGCGATCGACAAACTCGAACGGGTGCGGGTTCACCATGATGCGCGGCATGCCTTCCGGCTCGCAGCGCGTCGCAAAATTGTCGAGCACGTCCCACGACGCGCGCGCGGCGATCGCGCTGGCCGTAAACGGCTGGTCGGCCATCTGCTCGACGGACGCGAACATGTTCGTTGCCGGGACGCTCCAGACACGGAATATGCCATGGTTCTCGGCGGCGGCGTCGACAAGCGCGGCCTCATCGTCGAAGTTATCGACGGCGAAGCGGAACCACAACGGCAGCTGCGTGCCGTCGCGGAGCTCGGCGCTGAGTGCGAGCATCTTCGCGGGCTCGCGGCTCGAGCGGCGCCCGGCGATCACGACCTCCTGGCCGACACCGAGCATGTCGGCCGTGACACCGGCGCGCTCGAGCGGATAGATGCCGCTCGTCTCCATCGTCCAGGTCTCGACGAGGCCGCGGTCGTTGGTAGCCTCGACGGTCAGTATCACGTGTGGGTTGCGCCACTCGGATGCGACGATTTCGCCGACGACGCGCGTGACGTCTTGCTCGTAGAACGCGACGGAATGGTGCGCGAGCGCGGGATAGGCGCACAGCGCCAACGCAGCGGCGGGAAATGCTCTCGCTCGGCTCATCATCCCGTCAATATAGTTGATTTGTGGGTACCGGTTACCGTAATAAGTTGAATTGTTGGTACCGGTTACCGTCCAGTTGCCGTAGCCCATGAAACACGACATCGTAGCCTACGCTCGTATTGCCACCACCGCGCTCGCCGCGGGCTGCTCCGCGCTCGCGAGCGCCCAGGCCCCAATCATCCAGCCCGGTGCACCCGGCGAGGTAGGCCGCGAGATCACGGCCGAGGAAGCGACGGACCTGGCCGGCATCCAGTACTCCGGGGCCGACGTCGAGTTCATGCAGGGCATGATCACGCACCACGCGCAGGCGCTCGACATGACGGCGCTGATCGACGCGCGCACGACCCGCGAGACGATGCGGCTGTTGGGTCAGCGTATCGCGCTGTCGCAGGAAGACGAGATCGGCATGATGCAGGGCTGGCTGCGCGACCGCGGTCTCGATGTGCCCGACCCGTCAGCCGGCCACGTGCACGGCGACGACAACGAGCTGATGCCCGGCATGGCGACGGCCGAGCAGATGGAGGCGCTTGCCGCGTCGACGGGAGCCGCGTTCGATGCGATGTTTCTCGAGCTTATGATCGAGCATCACCGCGGCGCTCTGACGATGGTCGCGAGTCTGCTCGACCAGCCCGGCGCCGCGCAGGACTCGATTCTCTACGGATTCACGGCCGACATCACGACAGATCAGAGCAGCGAGATCGAGCGCATGGACGCGATGCTCGCAGGCTTCTCGCCCGATCCCCGCGCAACACTCGCGCCAGGCTTCGACGATGCCGGTGTGGCGATCTGGAACTTGGCGCTCGTGAGCTCGCTGCCAAAGCCGCCCGGATTTTTCGATCCCGAACACCCGGCCGGCCGGCCGATGAACCGTCTGCCGCCAGGCCTCGAGGACGCCGAGGACCTGCGCGACGAGTTCGAGGAGGAATTGTCCGAGCCTGACGATGACGAAGAAACCGAGCCGCGGCCAAGCCTATTGAATTTCGCGAACTCCGATCTCGTGTTCGCCAACGACGCGCTCGTTGCCGGCAATTACCACGGCTTCAACATCTACGACATCTCCGATCGCGGCACGCCCGAGCTCATGACGTCGGTCGTCTGCCCCGGCGGTCAAGGCGACGTGTCGATCGTCGGCAATCTGCTTATCTACTCGGTCGAGCAGACGCGTGGACGGCTCGATTGCGGCCTGCAAGGCGTCGCCCAGCCGAGCAGCGACGATCGATTCCGCGGCATCCGCATCTTCGACGTCAGCGACATGCGCGCGCCGCGCCAAGTCGCCGCCGTGCAAACCTGCCGCGGCTCGCATACGCACACGATCGCCAGCGACCCGAATCGCCGTGGCAACGTCTACGTGTACGTCGCCGGCACATCGCGCGTACGTTCGGACAATGAGCTCGAAGATTGCTCGGACGACTCGCCGTTCGAGAATCCGGAGACCGCGCTATTCCGAATCGAAGTCATCGAGATTCCGCTCGACCGCCCCGAGAATGCGCACATCGTCAACCGGCCGTTCGTATTCTCCGATCCGGAGTCGGGCGTTATAGCCGGCCTCTGGGAAGGCGGCGACCACGGCGACGACACGCAGGATACGCGCGAGACCGATCAGTGCCACGACATCACGGCGTTTCCGGAGATCGGGCTTGCGGCCGGCGCGTGCTCAGGTAACGGCATTCTGCTCGACATTTCCGATCCGGCCGAACCCGAGCGCGTCGATCAAGTCGTCGACACCGGCTTCGCGTACTGGCACTCGGCGACCTTCAACAACGATGGCAGCAAGGTCCTGTTCACCGACGAATGGGGCGGCGGCTCGCGGCCGCGATGCCGTGCGTCGGACCCGATCCATTGGGGCGCCGATGCGATCTACGACATCGTCGACGGCAAGATGGAGTTCCGCAGCCACTTCAAGATGCCTGCACCGCAAACCGAGCGCGAGAACTGCGTCGCGCACAACGGCTCGTTGATTCCCGTGCCGGGCCGCGACATCTTCGTGCAAGCTTGGTACCAGGGCGGCATCTCGATCATGGACTTCACGGACTCGGCGAATCCTGTCGAGATTGGCTACTTCGACCGCGGCCCGATCGATGCCGAGGAGCTGATCATGGGCGGCTTCTGGTCGGCGTATTGGTATGACGGCCACATCTACGGCACCGAGATCGCACGCGGTCTCGACGTATTGACGCTAACGCCGAGCGAACACCTGACTGCAAACGAGATCCGTGCCGCATCGCTAGGCGGCGCGAGAATCGTCAATCCGCAGATGCAGCGCCGCCACGTCTGGCCAGCCGAGCCCGTTGTTGCGCAGGCCTATCTCGATCAGCTCGGCCGCGACGAAGCGGTCGATCAGGGTGCCATCGCAGAGCTTTCGACAGCGCTCGACCGCGCCGACGTGCTGCTGACCGGCGAGACCCGCGGCGGTCGTGAAACTGCCGACACGCTCATCGAGCTCGCGGAGACGGTCGCGGCATCGGCAACTCGGCCTAATCCGCAGACGCGATTGAGATTGAATGCGCTCGAGGACACGGTCGCGCAGATTGCGGCACGGCTGCGTTAGCCTCGTCTCCAGCCAATCGTTCTACCTCTCCGCCGAACACGAGATTCGTCGGTACCGGCGACCGAAATAAGTTGAATTGTTGGTACCGGTTACCGTCGTAGTTACCGTCGTACAGTCGCCCGTATGTTGAATTGTTGGTATCCGGTACCGTCTTAATTGAATGCCGCGAGCAGCGGCTTACCAATCCGATCTCGGTCGGCTTCCTGCGAGTATTGCAGCCGCGCGACGAAAGCTTCCGCGTCGAAGCCCTCGAAGCGCTCGCGCAACTCGGCGACGGCCTCCTGCGCGCGTTGCGTATCGCCCAAATGCACGTGCGCGGCGGCTCGATACGCGAGATCGTCCTTGCGTGCCTTGCCGACCTTCGCGAACGCCTCTAGCGCTTCGGCGTAGCGCTCTTGATGAAACAACGCACGTGCGAGGTGCGTCCAATACCGCGGCGGATGATAAGGATTGAGCCGCATCGATTTTCGCACCCATTCCTCAGCCTCCTGACCGCGACCGAAGTACGACAAGATCTCACCCATTGCGCAGACAGAGCGGTCGTCGTTGGGATTCAGGAACAACGCGCGTTCCTGATGCCAGAGCGAACGCTCGAGGCGATCGCGCGTGAGGTTGACCTGGGCGAGCACCCGATGACACTCGCTCTCGTTCTCGTCGAGCTCAATCCCGCGCTCACAGGCGGCCTCACAACGATCGACGAGCGTCGGGATATCATCGAGCTCGAACACCATCGCCTGACCGAGGCCGCACGCGAGCCATGCATACGCGACGGCGTACGATGGGTCACGCTCTATCGCCGTCTCGAACATAGTCACGCACTTCGCACAGTCACCGGCCGTATAGCGATGATGGTAATCCTTGCCACGCAACAATAGGTCGTACGCCGCCAGTCGATCGGTCGGAGCCTTGCGCGCGTGCGAGAGTCGCGCGGCCTCGACGCGCCCGGCCAGTGTGGAGACGAGCGTCGCCGTGATCTCGTCCTGCAGCAGAAACATATCTTCCATCTCGCGATCGAAGCGATGCGCCCACACATTGATACCGGATTCTGCATCGAGCAGCTGCACGCTGATGCGCACGCGTTGCCCCGCGCGCTGCACACTGCCACGGATCAAGAACTGCGCACCGAGCTCACGCGCGATCGCCTGATCGGTCAAATCGCTGTCGCGATACGCAAACGACGAGCCGCGCGCAATCACGAGCAGCGAATGGAACGACGACAAGGCCGTAATCAGATCCTCGGCGATGCCGTCGACGAAATACGCATCGTCCGGGCCGGAAAGATTCTCGAACGGCAGCACGGCGACCGTCGGCAGATCAGACTCTGCGCTCGCACGCAGCTCGCTGGGTTGCACCGCGGCGACCGGCTCGCTATCGGTGCCAGCTGCCCTGATCTCGGCAACGAGCGCCTTGGTCTCGGCACTCGGCGCAACGCCGAGCTCACGCTCGAGCGCATCGACGCACGCTTGGTACTGCCTGAGCGCGTCCGAGCGCCGGCCTACCTGCGCCAGAAGCTCGATCAGATCACGGTGCGATTGCTCGTGCGCCGGATCGATCACGAGCAGCGTGGTCAATGCGTCGATAGCGTCGTCGACGCGATTCGCCTCGCGCAGGACTTGCACGAGGCGCGCAGCCACCTGACAGGCACGCATGCGCAAGCGATCGCGTGCGACGAGCAGCCATTCGTCATAGACGGCATCGCGTGGCACGAAACCATCGAACAGCTCGCCGCGATACAGGCGCACGCAACGCTCGAGCTCGTCGACGTCGTCGCTATTGCCCAGACGCTCGAACTCGGCGACATCCGTCGACACCGACGCGACGTCTAGCGACAAGCCGTCGCCATCGGCGGCAAAAGCACGCTCCAACACAGTTCGAATCTTCGAGAGCGTCTGGCGCAGATTGTGGCGGGCCCGCTCATCGCCGAGATCCGACCAGAGCAACGTCGCGAGCTGCTCGCGGCCGTGGGCATGATCATGCTCGACCGCCAAAAAAGTCAGCAAAGCCTGCGCTTTCTTGGCGGTGAATGTCGCGGGCTTGCCGTCCGACCATTGAGCTTCGAAACGGCCGAGCACGTTGAGTCGAAGCAATCGAGCCACGGCAAGAGATTATAGACAAAAAAAAGACGCTCGATTGACGCCGAGTCGGGCGGTCCGGTGACGGCCCATCCGGATCATGGCACTCCAACGAGAGCAATCACCCCGTTACCGGAGAGTGCCATGACGACGCAAACGACGAACCCGACACGCTTGACGACTCCCGCCCGCGACGTCAGCGGGTTTGCAATCTTCGCAGCCGGCGACATGGGTGAGGCCCACGTCGTCGCACACCAGATGTTCGACGAATTGCGCTTCGAAGACGGTCATCGCTGGCTGGGAGACTGGCTAGCAACGCGTACGGGCAGCGGCAGCGATTGGATGCACCTGCAGTTCCATATGGCGCTGTTCGAGCTCACGGTCGATCGCTGGGACGACGCGTACGCGCGCTTCACGGCCGAGATCCTGCCGGTTGCCGAGGCGACCAATGACGCGCTGACCGACGCGCCGGCGCTCGCTTGGCAGCTCGCCCTGACCGCTCCTAACGAAGCTCCCATCGACTGGGACGCGTTGCGGCGCACGGCGCTTAGAAACGCCGGCCGGCCGACGACACCGTTCGTCGAGCTACATCACCTGTTAGCCTTCGCGGGCGCAAACGATGTCGACAGCATCGAGCGTTGGCTCAGCAAGATTCGCCGACGCAGCATTGGCTCGCTGGCGACGACTGTACTGACGAGCATGGCCTCGGCGCTCAGCGCCTGGTGCCGCAGCGAGTATCGCGCCGCGGCTGCAGCGCTCGAGACAACCGTGCCGAGGGTCCAGCTGATCGGCGGGAGCCACGCCCAGCAACAACTCTTCATCGCACTCGAGCGCGTCGCCAGACATCGTGCCGACGTGCCGGCAACGGCCGACCGCTTCCTGGCGGCCGCGTAACCCGCGTCAGGAGAACGACATGCGTCAATCGAGTGCCCAGCAAGATACACGGCCCGGTCGAGCGACCGTCAAGACCGGACTTCGCGAGCTCCGCAGGACGGAAATGCTCAAGACCCTGATCGACCGCGACCGATCGGCACTTGCCAACCCGCGCACTGTCGACCGCTACGCGTTCATTGCTGCGATGCGCGGCGCTGTCACGGGCGTCAACGTCGTTACGACCGACGGACCCGCCGGCCGGCTGGGACTCACGGTCAGCGCGTTCGCGTCGGTGTCGGCCGATCCGCCGACTGTGCTCGTCTGCGTCAATCGGGCGAGCCCGGCCGCTGCCGCAATTCATGATAACGGCTG
>JAHEEN010000178.1 GCA_024640685.1 Rhodospirillaceae bacterium | reverse complement strand
CAAATCGAAAACGCAGACGGTGAGACGATTTGGGCTGCTCGCGCGCATCACGACTGGCAGCGTGAAGGCAGCGCGGTCGGCTACTACGCACCCGATAGCGCACCGCGCACAGACGGCGGCCACACGCTGATCTTGGCTCACAAGAACGTCACGGCTCCGGCCGTGTCCGACAAGCGGCTCGAGGACGACTACATCGTCGAGGTCGACTGGAACGGCAACATTCAGTGGGAATGGCTCGCCAGCGATCACATCGACGAGTTCGGCTTCTCATCGGGAGCCCGCCAGGCGATCCGCGACAACTCGCCGTGGGACGAAGATCGCCAGAGCACTGACTGGTTTCATATCAACGCCGCGTCCTATGTCGGCGAGAACCGCTGGTACGACGCCGGCGACGAGCGTTTTCATCCGCGCAACGTCATCATCAGCTCGAGGCATTCGAACATCGTCGCGATCATCAACCGCGACGGAAAAATCGTCTGGCGGATCGGTCCCGACTATCGCGAGTCAGACGCGATGAGCAAGCTGGGTCAGATCAGCGGGCAGCACCACCCGCACCTGATCCCGAAAGGCCTGCCCGGCGCCGGCAATATGATGATCTTCGATAATGGCGGGCGCGCGGGCTACGGCACGTCGAGCGTCAACTCGCCGAATGGGACTGGCAACGTCACACGCTATCACTCACGCGTCGTCGAATTCGATCCGACGACGCTAGAGAAAATCTGGGAGTACTCGAAACCCGGCGGGACGAGCTACCAGTTTTTCAGCTACAACGTCAGCATGGCGCAGCGCCTGCCGAACGGCAATACGTCGATCTCGGAGGCCGCGGCCGGACGCATTTTCGAGGTCACGCCCGACGGCGACATCGTCTGGGAGTTCGTGAACCCGAACTTC
Source organism: Rhodospirillaceae bacterium (assembly GCA_024640685.1). GTDB lineage: Bacteria > Pseudomonadota > Gammaproteobacteria > Steroidobacterales > Rariloculaceae > JAHEEM01. The sequence goes on along the minus strand of JAHEEN010000178.1, from coordinate 5,909 downwards.
AATCCAAACGGTAACGGCCGTAACAACTTCTATCGCGCTTACCGCGTGCCATACGAATGGATCCCCCAGCTCGAGCGACCCGACGAGATCGCCGTCGTGCCGCCGCCGCTCGGGGAGTTTCGCGTGCCGACGCAGTAACGCCGACAATTAGCCTCCGAGCGCGAGCGGCGAGAACAGCCACCACAAAAGCGCGACGAGCCCCACGAGTACGAGTGTCACTAGAGCGTCGGCGTTGCGGCCTCTGCGCGCACGCTTGTCGACAGACGCGGCCAGCGGCGCATGGGCGAAAGTCAGGCCTTCGACCTGCGTAGCCGTCGGCGGTGCCGACGTCAGACTGACGACCACGAACAAGACGACACAGAACGTGAACGAGACGAACGCAAAGTGCAGAAAGTTGATGTCTGCAACGACGAACAGCACGCCGCTCAACTCCGGTTTGTTGACCTCTAGCACGAGCCGCACGATACCGATTACTGCGCCGGCGACGAGCGTCGTCATTGCGGCAATCGAATTGCCGCGCGGCCACAGAACCGCGAGTAGAAACACGGCTGCAATCGGCGGCGACAAATACGCCTGAATAGATTGCAGATATGTGTACAGCCGTCCCGATACGAGGTCTGTCATCGGTATCCAGGCAACACCGAACAACACGAGCGCAAAAACCGCGATTCGCCCGACGTTGACCTCGCCTCGATCAGTCGCACCCGGCACGAGCTTGCGATAGAGATCCATCGATATCAGCGTCGAGCACGAGTTGAACACCGACGACAGAGAGCTCATCAGCGCTGCCAATAGGCCCGCCGCGACCAACCCCTTGAATCCGTCCGGCAGCAACGCGCCAACGAGCGCCGGCAACGCCTGATCGCTCTCGGCCATGACGAATCGCCCGTCGTTTGCAAGCGCAATCGCAATCAGACCGGGTAGCACGAATATGAACAACGGTAGCTGCTTCAAGAACGCCGCGAACAGCGTTCCGCGACGAGCTTCGGACACCGACCGTGCCGATAGCACGCGTTGCACGATGAATTGGTCCGTGCACCAATACCAAACCGCAAGGATCGGCGCACCGAGTAAGATACCGGACCACGGATAATCCGGGTGGTCGGCGGGCTTCCACACGCTGAAGTACTCCACCGGCAGACTCGCGCGCAGGCCGTTCCAGCCACCGACTGCCTCGAGCCCCAGCAATGTCACGGCAATCGCACCGGCCAGCAACACGAATGTCTGCACGAGATCCGTATACATGACGGCACGCAGCCCGCCGACGAGCGTATATACACCGGTAAATGCGACAGTCAGCCCCGCGCCCCACCAAAACGGCACGCCCATCAGGGTCTCGAAGACAATGCCGCCTGCCGCGATCGTCACTGATATCTTCGTCAGCACGTAGGCGATGACGGAGATCACGGCCAGAAAGACACGCGGCCCGGTCGAGAATCGCCGCTCTAAAAACTCGGGCATCGTAAAAACGCCGGAGCGCACGTAGAACGGCACGAACACCCAGCCAAGCAGGATCAGACTGAATGCCGCGAGCAGCTCGAACTGCGCGACTGCAAGACCGCCAGCCGCCCCCGAACCCGCGAGTCCAACGAGGTGCTCGGAACCGATATTCGATGCAAATAGCGATGCGCCGACGACGAACCAGCCGACATTGCGTCCGGCTAGAAAGTAATCTGCAGCCGATCGATGAGCCGCGTCGGGCCGCACGGCGATAGCCACGCCAAAAATGACGGCAAAGTAGCCAGCAACAATGGCCCAGTCGAGGACTTCGAGCATACTGTCGACCTAGGCAAACAGGCCGTTCAGTTCGCGTTATTCGTAGCGAATCTCTCGTGGCATCAACGCCGCGCGGATCGCCGCGCCCCAGATCAGGTTACCCATCGGATTCAGGTGCAAGTCGTCGCGAACGAAGATATCGGTCATGACCGAGCCGTCGTCGTTCAACAGCGGCGTCGCAACGTCGACGTAATAGACGAGTGGGTCGCTCGCCGCGATCTCGCGATAGCCGGCATTGACGTCTTGGGCGAGATCCCAGAACGGCCAGCGCAATACACTGGGCTTGACGGACAGCACGTAGATTCGGGTCTCGGGTAATGCCGCATGCGTCTTCGCGATGATTTCGCGAAGCTGACTAAGGATCACGTCCTTCGGAATCGGATTGCCGCTGCCGGTATCGTTGTCGCCCTCATAAATCAGCAACGCGCGCGGCCTGTAGTTCAGCGCAACGCGGTCGAGGTAGTGCAGCACGTCCGCCATGATGCTGCCGCCAAATCCGCGCGGGATGACCGTCAGCGGCGCGAGCGCCTCGATCGATTCGTCGTTCCAGCGCGCAATGCTCGAGCTGCCCGTCAGCACGATCGCGCCCTCGGGTGGCGGGTTCTGACGATCGGCACGCTCGAACGCCTCGATCGCCGACTCGAACCGTGTCGGATCCGGCAGCCGCTGCGCGGAGCTCGGCGACAGGGCCGCCGCGTAGATCGTAAGGGACGCAACAATACTCAATGCGAGCCGCGTCGAGAATCGAGTCATGGCTACCTCACTTTTTGTTTGACAGTCACGGGTACGCCGAGTGAGCATGGTACGCATCCTGAATCGCGCGTGCCACGGCGCGGCGAAATAAAACAATAGCGCTCGCTGTCGAGCCGCAGGGGGTACGAGCAACATGCACATTTCATCGTTCAACGTTGCAACGCGCGCGACGGCGCTCGTCGCGATCACAGTCGTTGGCTCGCTTGCCGTCGCGCAGGCCGACGACGCGCATCGCATCGAGCGCATCGGTTATCACCCGCTGCAGGGCCGCCATGCGCTGCAGATCACGACGAAATCCGACGCCCGCAACGGCGACTGGGCCTATGTCGGCCACGTGCCGCAACGGCTCGGCGTCAACGAGGCGACGCCGAATCCGATCACGAATCGCGACGAGTGGAACGGCACGTCGATCCTGAATATTTCCGATCCGACAAATCCCGAGCTCGTCTGGCACATCCCGAACGAAGTGCGCGCTAATTCTCGTTTTGTATCAGTTGTTTATGACTATGACTTCGAGTCAGATCCAGCTGGCCACGACTACCTTATCCGCAATTCCGAGGCCGGCGAAGACATGAAATTTCAGATCTTCGACATCACGACCCGCGATACCAATCCGGCACGGATATCGCTCGTGACCGAGATCACGGGCACGCCGGAGAACTCCTGTGGGCCCGGTTGTGGCGGCACGTTCATCGAGCGCGCGCACAAGGGTTATTGGTCCGAGGAAACTGGCTTGTTCTACAGTGCATCGGGCGAGCCAGGATTCCGCACGACGATCATTCATATCTGGGATTTGAAGGATCCCGCGAATCCGCAGTTCGTCGGCCGGGCCTGGCTGCCGGGCCAGAAGGACGGTGAGGCCGGCTTCGAGGGACAGTACGTGCACCATCCGATCGTCGATGAGGCCAACAACCGGATGTATGCCGGTTTTCGGATCGGCAGCGGCCACATCGCCGCGTGGGATATCTCGGACCCCACCAGTCCCGAGCTCGTCTGGTCGTACGACACATCCCCGCCCGGCCGCGGCCCTCATACGGTCTCGCCGATCGTCTACAACGAAGTGCCCAACGTCACGGCCAACGACGGCGAGCTGCCGCGGACGTATGCGCTGGTCACCGACGAATACGACGGTCAGGAGTGCCCGCACGGCATGAAGAGCCGCGTCTACATGTTCGACATCACGCACGAGACGCACCCGATGCCGGTATCGACGTGGCAGGTACCGATAGGCACGTTTTGCGAGACCGGCGGCAACTTCGGCCCGCATCAACACGCCGAGACTGTCAACAGCAAGCTGAATCTGTTCGAGGACAAAATCGCGTGGATCGCGTATCTGAATGCCGGCGTCCGCGTGCTCGATATCTCCGATCCGCAGCGCCTACGCGAGATCGGCCACTACATCCCGTCGTCGAATGCGCGCCCACGACCGGGACAAGCCGAGCCCGGCGTCATCGAGCTGACCGACGTCGATATCGATCACCGCGGGCTCGCGTATGCAACGGATCGCTCCGGGGAATCTTGCTTCGGTCAGCCGGACACGTGCGTCGGGACGGGCTTGTTTGTCCTCGAGTTCAAGGGTAAGCGCAGAGACTAAAACGAGCCGCGCACAGCTGAGCCGGTCTCAGGCGAGACCGAGCTTGTCGGCGAGCATCGCCTCTAGCGGCTCGTGTGACGACTTCGCCAGCAGGTTCATCGCCGTCAAGCCAGTCAGTTTCTTGACGAGCTCGATACCGGCCACGGTGTTGGCCGCGCCGCCGGCGACGAGATCGGGGTCGCGCTGAAATGCCGTCGCGACGCCGATCACCGCGTACGGATCGGATGCGCACAGCACGTTGAACCGCACACGGTCCCCCAGCACGTCGATCGCTGTCTTGCCGTTGTAAGGCTCCAGCGGCGACGCACCGGCCTCGGCGACGACGACGTCAGGGCGTTGCGCGGCAATCAGCGACAAGATGCGCTCGAGGCACTGCTCGAATAGCTCGCGCTCGGTCACTGTCGACGGAAGCCCCGCGTCGACGAAATCGAAAACCTCGATCGCGCCGGCATCCTTGAAGCTCAGGACATCGCGGAACCGCGCGGCCCCCGTCAGCTTCGCGCCAACAACGCGCAATCCGCGCCGGGCGAGCAGTCGCACGATCAATCGGCCAGACAACGTTTTTCCCGACGACATGGACGTGCCGGTGATCAGTACGACGGGTGCCTCTAGCGGCATCGGCTCAACAGCTCTGAGAACGTTGCGCATCGTGATCTTCTGCCCGCCACGCTGCACATGGCCGACGTAGCGCAACGACATCAAGTTGCCGAGAAACGGCGACTTCGAAGTCAGCTCGCCAAACAGCCCCGCTGGCGTCAACGCGTGAAAACCACCGCCGTCGATTGCCTGCCAGTCGCCGCAGGCCTCGACGGTCGCCGCACGCGCACCGAACGCACCGATAATCGTGTCGCCTTCGGCAACCTCCATCATCCGGCCATCCGGCAGCTCGACCGTGTGGTAACCGGTTGCGTCGAGCACCTCGCCTGCAACGTAGTCGGCCATCGCCCAGTCGGCACGCGCAACCGGCGCGATATCGAACTCGTTCCCGGCAAGATCGCTGATTCGCGTCACCGATGTCAGGATCGGTTGTGTCATCGGACGACTCCCGCGTTGCCGGCCAGCGGTTGGTGCAGCAATAACGCCGCAAGCAGCGCACACCGCTGCGGCAACAAGTTCACGAGCACGTGCTCGTGATCGGCATGCGCGCCATCGCCGACCGCACCGAGGCCGTCGAGCGTCGCCGTGTAGAGGCTCGTTGTATTGCCATCGGAGCCGCCGCCGGCGGTTGCTTCCTCGAGCTCGAACTCGAGCTCCTCAGCGACATTCGCCGCAACGCGCCATAGTTGCCGATTCGCCGGCGTATGCTCGAGCGGCGGCCTGCCGATATAGCCTTCGACCGCAAGTGACACACCAGGCGTCTCGGCGCTCAACGATAGGATCGCGTGCTCGATGCGCTCGGCATCCTCGTGCGTTGCGACGCGCACGTCGACGATTGCGCTGCTCTCGGGAGCGACAACGTTCGCGCGCACGCCGCCATCGATGACGCCGACGTTGACCGACGCGCCGCGCGCCGGGTCGTTGAGCGCAAACAGCTTCTGTATGACGTGCGACAACTCGAGGATCGCGCTCGCGCCCGCTGTCGGATCGAGGCCGGAGTGCGCCGCCTTGCCGATGACGCGAACGACGAATCGCCCGACACCCTTGCGTGCGGTTTTGAGCTTGCCGCGAATCCCGAGCGATGGCTCCATGACGAGCGCCCGATCGGCGCGCTGCGCGAGCGCACGGATATAGCGCGTCGACTCGCGGCTACCGACCTCCTCATCCGAGTTGATGAATACCAGCGGCT
>JAHEEN010000025.1 GCA_024640685.1 Rhodospirillaceae bacterium | reverse complement strand
TAAATATTTCCAATTGACCCGTTGACTGTCTTGTAGTTAGATGGAATGCGCATGCAGCTCGAGCCGCGCGACACCGATCGAAACGGTGCTCATCGGCGCTGTAGCGCCTGCGATCGACTACGGGGCCTGTAGCGAGTTACTACAAATTCAGAAGTATCGGGGGATACCGGCCGCGCCTAGACTGTCTCGCCACAACCTGCCCGACAGCGTACGAGACTACACGCCGAGAATCCGGGCAGTCCGACACAGCATCGACACGGAGAGAGAACATGAACGACCATGACACAGAACTGAAGGCGCGACGTTCGGTCCTAACGGGCGTCGGCGCAGCGGCTGCCGGTCTGGCGCTGGCATCGCAGAACGCAGGCGCGCAGACGGGTGGATCGGCGGGCTTTCAGCCCGCGCGGGATTCCGCCGATGCGTGGATGGGCCAGCTGTCCGGCACGCACCGCGTGTTCATCGATTCGGCAACGGCGCGAGGTGGCGCCGAGGCGGTCCTGTACGCGAACAATCTCTTTAGCGCGCAGGAAGGCCCCGATTACAACGGTGAGCCGGCGGATCTCGCGATGGTCGTCTGCTTCCGGCACTTGTCGACGCCGTTTGGCTACAACGATGCAATGTGGGCCAAGTACGGCGAAATCTTCAACTCGATCATGAACTTCCCGGATCCGGCAACGGGCGAGGCGCCTACGGCGAACATGCTGAATCAGGATCGTGCGGACGTGCCGAACTTCGGCTTCACGATCGACCTGGTCACGGGGAAGGGTACGAATTTCGCGATCTGCCGGGCGGCGACGAACTTCTTCTCGAACGTCATCGCCGGTGCCACGAATGGTAGTCAGCCGGAGATCTTCGATGAGCTCGTCGCCAACGCGATACCCAGCAGCCGTTTCGTGTCGGCGGGCGTTATGGCGCTGACCCGTGCACAGGAGTACGGTTACAGCCTGCTGTACGCCGGTTAGGGGCTGTTGGAGACCGACAATGAGCCGTTCGATTCAGATTCTCGCCGTAGTAGCGGCCGGCTGTGCCTTTGGCGCGCCGGCTGCGGCTCAGTCGACCGCGGAAATCGTCGCCGAGGCGCTGTTGCCTCTGCCCGTCGATTTACGTGACGGCGCAACCGTCTACACGCACGACGAGGCTACCGGCGAGCGCATCGTGCTGCGACAGGGCACGAACCACGTCGCATGCACGCCGACGGATGCGGATGGCTTCACGCGTTGCGAGTCGGTGCGCATGGGCCCGCGGCGCGACCTTGCTGCGAAGCTCCGCGCGCAAGGCGTCGAAGGCGATGCGCTGCAAGCCGCTCTGGCCGACGCCGAAGCCAACGGCGAGATCGAGCCCGTACCGTTTGGCAGTATCCTCTACCGTCATTTCGACACCGGCGACCGAATTCAGCGCCTCTGGGTCGTCCGCCTGCCGAATGCGACGTCGGATCAGCTTGCGATGCCGACCGCAAGTCAGCGCGACAATTCGCTGGCCGGGATGGGCTTGCCGTGGATGATGCGCGAAGGGACGCCGAACGCGCATCTGATGATTCCGATCAACGGTACCGAGTTCTCGAACCCCGGCGGCACGACGACGCGAGCCAACACGAAGCGCCTCGACGATCCGATCGAGCAAGCCGTGCTGCCGCTGCCCGACAGTCTCAAGGACGCCGCGACCGTCGTTCACTACGACCCCGAGACCGGCGAGCGCAACGTGCTGCGTAAAGGTACGAGCGTCATCGAATGCCAGACGCGTGATCCCGACACCGAGTTCATCCGTTGCTATCACGAGCAGCGCGGTCCCGAGTACGACTTGCGCGCCAAGCTCACGGCCGAGGGCCTACCGAGCGACGAGATCAACGCCCGCGTCGAGGCCGCGCGCGCGGCTGGGACGATCCCGGCGCGCCCATTCGCGCTCGACTACCGCGTCTACGAGGACGACGACCGCATCAAGTATCTGTGGATCCTGCGAATGCCGAATACGATGTCCGAGGACCTCGGAATGTCGACCGCGAGTCAGCGCGACAGCTCGCTCGCCGGACGGGGACTGCCGTGGATGATGCGCGAAGGCACGCCGAACGCGCATCTGATGATTCCGATCAACAGCACCGAGTTATCGAACTGAGTTCGGATGCGGAGTAAGGGAACGCTGCAAGCGTGGCTTGCAAGCGCCCTCGCTTGGAACTAGACGCCGGCGCTTAGTCTTCGGAGAGACGCGCTAGCCGCGCTCGTCCTCGAGCGCGGCAGCCTGCGCTTCCCGCTGCTCCCGGTACCACTCTCGAATGGGCCGAAATGGCCCGTACTTGAGTTGGTCTTCCAAGAATGGAATGCCTTCGGCATACGGCCCATAAGGGCTGTCGACCGGCCGTAGAATCCGGTTCGGAAAATCGGCTTCGAGATTGGCTTTTTGAGGCCGCGGCTGCGAGTTGATGAATGCCGCGACGTCGTACGCCTCATCGCTCGTGAGGTTGGGTGCGCCCAACGGCATGCGATCTTTGACGAATCGCGAGGCCGTGAGCACGCGGTGCATGCCGGCGCCGTCGTTGTAGCTGTCAGGCCCCCATAGCGGCGGGAAGGTGTAGCCGTTCCTGGGATCCCCGGTTTCGAGCAAGCCCTCGCCATTCTCTCCGTGGCAGACCGCGCAATGCTCCGCGTAGATCTCGCGACCGGCCTCTGCGTCGGCCCGGCGATTCGGCTCGACGAACGTCGTCCCCGGATGCTCGGGTGTACCCATGCCCGCGTAGCGCTCGCTCAAGCTTGCGATGTAGAGCTCCATCGAGATCAGCTCGACGCTGTCACGCGGCAGCCGGCGGCCATCCATGCTGCGCTCCATGCAGCCGTTGATGCGCGCGCGCATGTCCTGCATTTCACCGTCGCGTCCGGAATGCCTTGGGTAACGCGGCGTTGAGAGCAGCAGCGACAGCGTTCCGGCGCTTTCGCCGTTCTGCAGATGGCACGACGCGCAGTCGAGGTTCGACCCCGAGTAGCGCATGCTCGGATCCTCGGCGTTCGGCCCGATGAGCTCGGCGGTGTAGCGCAGCAGGCGCTCGCCGTACTCGACTGTGGCCTCGGGTGGAATCAGCTCGTCGCTTACGGGTTCGGCCCGATCGATGAGCAGCGCTCCGGCAACAACGGCCGCCCCGAACGCGGCTGTTGCCGCGATCGTCACCAAGAAACCGGCGCCTTTCTCACTAGGCTTCATCAGCGCTACCTCCGGACGCTCCACTGGCATCCTCTAGGCCACGATCATACTGCCGCACTCGGTCTTGGAAAAAGTGCTTTGGCGCTTCGATCTGCGAGCGCAGCTGGGGCTTTAGCAGCCAGGCCAGCGTGAATGCGAGCGCGAGCGCGAGCGCGCAACCGACGACGATCGTCGTGATCATCAGTTGTCCCCGTCGAATAGGCTGCGTACGTAGTGCACGACGGCCTCGATCTCGGCGGTCGTCAGCCGATCGGTCCAAGGCGCCATCGAGGTGCCTGCGACACCGTTCTCGACGACGCCCACACCTGCTTCGTAGGCGATCCGCTGGCTCCGAAAATCGGTTGGCGCGACGGGGATGGGCAAATCGTTCGCTGCGAAGCCGTCGCCGCTGCCGCCGCCGCCGTGACACTCGGCGCAGTGCTGCGCGTAAACGTTTTGACCGAGCGCTAGCTGCGCCGCCGAGGGCGTGGGTCCCGGCTCGACCTCGGAGAAGCCCAGTACGACCTCTGCCAACGCAGCGCGGTTCGCCGCTGAGTGGTCGCGCCAGGCCGGCATCGACGTGCCGTAGACGCCATTCCAGAGTGCGTCCGTGAGACGGTTCAGCGTGTACTCGTGTTCGGCCAGGTTCGTCGGGCGGGGCAGCAACCATTGTGCAGCCGGGCCGTCGCCGCGGCCGGACTCGCCGTGGCAGCCGACGCAGTAGTTATCCCAGAGCTCGGCGCCATTCTCGGCTGCGGCCGCGTTGTCCAAGGCCGGGGCCCCGCCCCGCGCCTGCGTGCGTCCGGGGTGTGCATTCAGGGACGGCGCGGCAAAGGCCATCTGCGCCCAGGGGTCGTTCGGCACGGCGGCTGCCGCAGCCGCATCGGCATCGGGCCAGGCAAGCGCACGCGCCCGGCCGAGCGTTTCGATGTAGGCGACGAGATCGCGTGCTGCCTGCGTCGGTCGATCGGGCGATCCGTCGAACAGCGCCGCATACGACGGCATGATCGATAGCGGCGCGACATTGCGCGGCGCGTAGAGATGCACGTAGTGCCAATTCTCGGTACGGGTGCCGGCAGCGCGCGCAAGATCGGGACCGATGCGCCGCGTGCCCCACAAATGCGGCACGTCGAAACGCGTTTCCCACGCGAGCGTCGGCGAGCCGAATCGCGCGATGTCCGCTTCCGTGTAGCGGATTTGCTGCGTGTGGCAATAGGCGCAGCCCTCGCGCGCATAGATCTCCCGCCCGCGCTCCTCGGCGGCGTTGATACCAAGCGGATTGGCCGGTGCCATTAGAGCTGCTTGTGTTGCTAGCACGCGCTCGGGCCAAACACCGAGCAGCGTCACGGACATCGCGAAGAACACGATGCCGGCGACGCCTGCGACGACGTAGGACATCTTCAGCGCCTGCCCGGCACCGGCCGAGGCGGGTGCGAGCCTAGGCGTCACGGCCGAGGTGCTGGGCGCGCCGCCAGCGCTCTGCAGAGCTTGCGCGCCTGCGCCCCGCGGACCCGTCGTAAGCCCAGTGAGCGCGGCCACAAAGCCTGCAGCCAGCAGCACGCCGCTGGTCGTCCGAGTAACCCAGTAGCGCTCGGAGTCGCGTACCGATTCGAGCCATGGGGCGCCGTTCGCCCAAAGCTCCGCCTGTGTGAGCCCTGCGAGTGTCAGGTCGACGAACATCGCGACGATGCCGAGCGTCATGAGCCCAAACGCCACCTCGAGCGCGGTGGCGTTGTAGCGTGCCGAAGGTATTCGCTGCCATGCGTGGATCAGTCCGCCGACACCCGCGAACGACGCAAACCCAAGCATCGCGAGATGCGAGTGCCCTACGACCCAATCCGTGAAGTGCACGGCCTGCTGCAAGCTCATCTGCGCCTGCATCGCCCCTTGGACGCTGACTACAAGATAGAAGATCGTCGCGAGCGCAACGAAGCGCAACGCAACGTCGCGCGGAAAGAGTCCGGCGCCGCGCAGCGACAACAGTAGATTCGTCACGACGATGACGACGATGACGCCGAGCAGCGCCGACGCTGCAATCGCGCCGACCTGTGCAGCCATCGGGATGACCGAATAGACGTAATGATGAGTGCCGTTCAGCGGATACAGGAAGAATAAGCCCCAAAAGCCGAGCATCGATAGAAAATGGCTGAAGATCGGTCGGCCCGTCGACGCCGGAATCACGAAATAGAGAATCGCGAGCGCGAGCGGTGTCACGAACAGGCCGACGGCGTCGTGAATCCACAGCCCGCTGAACGCGGCGCCGGCCGCGCCCGGCACGAACTCGGGCACGACGTTACCCATCGGGAACGACAGGAACGTGAATACGAGCGCGCCGATGATGTACCAGCTCGAGACGTATAGCGTCTCGAGGCCCCGGCGGAAAAACGCCGGCAGAAACTGAACTGCGGCGAGCGCCAGCGCAACCATGACGAATGCGTCGACCGGCAGCGGGAACTCGGCCCACTCGAGCGGCTGGCTGACACCGGCGAGCACTAGGACCCAGCCGGGCAGCACGACGGCAAAATTCCAGATGCCGAAAAGCCAGAGGCCGAGCTTCCTGCTCGTGACGGATTGGCCGCTCAACATCGGGACCGCGTGGTACAGAAACGCGAGAAACGCGTTGCCGAGCCAAGCGATCATCACGCCTTGCGTATGCGCGTAGCGCAGCCGGCCCCAACCGAGCGGCAGCGAGCTACCCGTAAGATCGGGTAGGAAAAACTGCAGTGAAACGATAAGCCCGAAGACGGCCGCGATCGAGAGCGCGACCAATGCGGCAATTCCGTGGGCGACGACGAGCTCGGTTTCGACGTGCGGGTTCTGGGCGTTACGCGAGTCGTCGGTCATTGGCGGTCTCTACGCATTGCAGCGAAACGTCCGCCGAGAATGTTTCGGTGGGCGTCAGGCTGCTAGTCGTGCTGCGCAGTGTAGCGAAATTGGCGACGCCGCACCGCCGTCAGTGAGCGATAGGCAGCGGGCGCGACTACTCAGCCGACAAGCCGAGCCGCTCGATCAGCTCCGACGACAGGAAGCCGTCGGGCGCGAGCCCTAAGTCGCGCTGCAGTGCCCGCAGCGCGGCCTGGGATCGAGATCCGAGAATGCCATCGGCGCTGCCGCTGTCGTAACCGTTCTCGGCTAGATATGTCTGCACGCGCACGACGTCGTCGCGCGTGAGTGGCGCGTGCTCGGGCGGCGGCCGCATCAACGTTGCGCCGCCGGCGATGCGGTCGGCGAGGTGGCCAACGGCTATAGCGAAGAACTCGGATCGGTTCCAACGCATGATGACGTCGAAGTTGTCGTACGCTAGAAACGCCGGCCCGGATTGCCCCGACGGGATGACCAATGCGGCGCGCATGTCGATCGCCGGGATTGGCCTGCCAGCGACATCGGCAATGCCGAGCGCGCGCCAGCGTGCTAGCGGCTCGCGGCGGTCGCGGCCGGCAAGCCCATAGTCGATGTCGTCGGGCAAGAGCACTTCGCGGCCCCAACGCTCGCCCGATTGCCAACCTATGCCACGTAGGAAGTTCGCAGCCGACGTCAGCGCATCGGGCGTGCTGCGCCACAGATCGACGCGACCGTCACCGTCGCCGTCTACGGCGTACTGTAGGTAATTGCTCGGCATGAACTGCGTCTGACCCATCGCGCCGGCCCACGAGCCGAGCATGACGTCGTGCTCGACGTCGCCACGATCGACGATTCGTAACGCGTCGATGAACTGGTCGGTGAAGTAGCCGCTGCGCCGCGCATCGCAAGCGAGCGTCGACAGCGAATCGAACACGGGCACGTTGCCGAGGATCGAACCGAAGTTCGTCTCGAGTCCCCAGAACGCGACGATGTAATGGCCGGGGACGCCGTACTCGCGGGTCAGGCGATCGAGCAGTGAGCGGTGCTCGGAATAGAGCGCTCGGCCGCGCTCGACACGCGACTCGGTAACACGTCGGCCGAGATAGTCGGCGAACGTCGCGACGAACTCCGGTTGGTTGCGATCGGCGCGAATGACGCGCTCGAGCGGCTCGACGGTCGGCAATACCGTATCGAGCGTTTGCTGTGTGATGCCGTTGTCGAGTGCCGTGCGCTCGAGGCGCGCGATGCACGCAGCGAACTCGGGCTGCGGTTGCGACCACGCAGCCGTCGAAATAAGCGACGCGACGGTCGCAAGAACGGCTGTTGTCGTCGAGCTGTGCCGAGGTTGTTGCATGGTTGGCCAGACTACCAAGCGCGCGCGACTCCGGCTAGGCGATTGGCCGACAAATTCCGCATGCGGTGCACACACCGCCGCGACCCGGGAACTGTGTCACAGTTCGATGTGCCCGGGGCGCAGGGTCGTAATACTCGAGGCGCGGAGCGGGTCTGGTCCGCTGAACCCAGTGCCTGCACGAGGCACGCTTGCGCACAGCTACGTCCCGCGCGAGAAACGGCAAGGAGACCGCATGGCTTCAGCAGACGTCAGGCTCAAGACGGACCAGCCGCAACGCATCCACTTCGCCCATTCGCCCGTCAGCGCGCTCGTGTTTACGCTTGTCAGCGCGGGATTCACCTACGCGTGTTGGCGCTTCATTACCGATGCGCCCGGTGTGCGTTGGGGGTTTGCTGCATTCTCTTTGTTGTTCGTCGTCGCTGGCATCTTCGGCATCTTCTGGCGCCTCGAGCTCGACGTCGACTTGACGCGCCGACGCGTGCGCAGGACACGGGGCTTTTGGCCTACGCCAAGAACCAGTCAGCAGCCACTCGATGGCATCGACGGCGTGTGGCTGACCACGGAGTACCGCTCGTCGGGCTCGAAGAGCAAGCGCAAGGTGCCGTGGTGGTTCGTCCGGCTGAAGCTGCCCGGTGACAAGAAAGGCACGGCGATTTACGCGTCGGCGGACGAGACCAAAGGCTACGAGAAGTGGGAGCACTACGCCAAGCGCCTCAAGATCGATGCCGTCGACGCTACGCGCGACAGGCCGCATCGGCGTAGTTGGGAGCAGCTCGACGACAACATTGCAACCGGAGTGGAGTCGCGCTTCGACGTCCGCTGCCCGTCTACGCCCCCGGCGGGCTCGACTATAGAGCTCGGCTCGCACGGCGGGAGCAAGGAGGCGCTGCTGCCGGCACTCGGTTTCAACAAGGGGCTCGTGTTCCTCGCGTTGTTCGGCAGCGTGTTCGTCGCGATGGGCAGTCTCGTTGTGCTCGGATCGTTTGGCATCATCGATGTCGACGTGCAGGGCAGCCGAGTCGCACTCGCGGTTGTACCGCCGGTGTTTGTGTTGATGGGGCTCGGGGTTATATGGCTCGGCATCTGGGGCAGCTATACGGCGACGGCCTTAGGGGCCGGAAATGGCGAGCTGTATACGGTCAATGTCGTTTTTGGACGGCGCTCGCGGCGCCGCGCCGTGCACATCGATGAGATTGAGGCCGTCGGTGTCGCCGGCGACGTTCGCTCGCGCCATCGACAGGGCGGTTTCATCGAGGTCGGCGGCATGCGCTTTGGCAAGCGCAAGTATCGTGAGCGCGAGAACGAGGTCGTCGTGCGGTCCGATGCGCGCATTCTGCGTTTTGGACGCTCCGTGACGGACACCGATCGTGCATGGCTCGCCGATGCGTGCCGCTATGCGGCGGTGCACGGACACATGCCGTAGTGGGCTAGCCTACGAGCGATTCGCCGGCCAATCGCGCTGCATCTCCAGGAACGTGAACGACGCCGACCACGTGATCATCACGAGGCCCGTCAGCGCCTCCATGCCCGTCATGAACCGGATCGGGCCGGTCGGATAGACATCGCCAAATCCGACGGTGGTGTAGACCATCGCCGAGTAATACGCATGATCGAGCAGCGTTGTGATCTCGACGAAACCGGTGATCGCTCCGTAGCCGTCGAATCGCAGCAACACGTAATAGCCGAAGGCGAACAGGCAGATCTCGACGGCATGCGTGCAGAGAATCACGAGAATTAGAATCACGACGCGTCGTCTGCGCGCATGGCTGACGGCCGGAAGAAAGCGAATACAGGCCCGCAAGACCTCGTAGTGCAGTCCGATGACGAGACTGATCACTGAGATCGTCGCCAGCAGCACGCCCAACATCGCCGCATCGATCATCGGCAGCCTAGCCTCGTGCTCGCTGAGTCGTCATCTTCACCGTTGAACATGCTGTATGGGAACGCGCTCGGTCAGACCGAAGATCGCGAGCGCGAAAGCGTAATCGTGCGAGCGCTCCTCGAGGCGCTCGAATCGCGCCGCCGAGCCCGCATGGCCGGCCTCCATGTTCATCTTCAGTAGAAACGGCCCACCTTCGGCCTCGTCACGCAGCCGCGCAACCCACTTCGCGGGCTCCCAATAGGTCACGCGGTAGTCGGCGATGCCGCCGGTTGCGAGAATCGGCGGGTAGGGCGTGTCGCCGCGAATATTGTCGTACGGCGAGTACGAAGAGATCGTCTCGTAGGCGGCTTCGTCCTCGATCGGGTTGCCCCACTCGACCCACTCGGGCGGCGTCAACGGCAGCTCGGCGTCCGACATCGTGTTCAACACGTCGACGAACGGCACGCCGGCGATGACGCCGGCGAAGAGATCAGGCCTCAAATTTACGGTCCCGCCCATCAACAAGCCCCCAGCCGAGCGGCCCTCGATGACGGTCTCGCCGGGCCGGCCGTAGCCGCGTGCCTGGAGGTCCTCAGCAACGCGTGCGAAATCGGTGAACGAGTTGATCTTTTTCTCGAAGCGCGCGTCGAGGTACCACTGCCGACCCTTGGCTGAGCCACCGCGCACGTGCGCGATTGCGTAGATGACGCCGCGGTCGACGAGCGGCAGTGCCGTGATGTCGAAGTCGGCCGGTATCGTGATGCCGTAGCTGCCGTAGCCGTATAAAAACAGCGGCGCGGTACCGTCAACAGACGTCGTAGCGAGCCTCAGCACCGTCACGGGGATCTCGGCGCCGTCGTTGGCCACGACGAACAGCCGCTCGACCGTGTACAGCGATGCGTCATGGCCGCTGGGGATTTCCTCGGATTTGCGCAGCGTACGCTCGCGGCTCGTCATGTCGAAGTCGTACGTCTGCTCGGGTGTCGACGGCGACTCGTACGTGAAGCGCAGCGTATCGGTTGCGAACTCATAACCCGCATCGAGCCCGAGCGCGTAGGCTGCTTCCTCGAAATCGAGCTCGTAGGCGTCGTCGCCCATGTAGTCCGAGACGACGATGCGTGGTAACGCGTTTTCGCGCTCGAGCCGCACCATGCGCTCGGCGAACGGCACGAAGTCGACGATATAGGTGCCCGACCGATAGGCGAGCCAGTCCTCCCAGTTCTCGCGTCCGGGCGAGGCGATCGGCGCGCGCACTATCTTGAAGTCGACAGCGCCGCCGGCGTTCGTGCGGATGTAGAAGTGTTCGCCGTGGTGCTCGGGATAGTAGAGCTCGTCTTCGATTAGCGGTGCGATCAGCGTCGGTTCGGCGTCGCGTGCTGCGTCGGCGCGCAGGAAGCGAGCGACGCTCGTTGAGCCTTTGCCGGAGACGATGAAAATGTACTCGCTACTCTGGCTTTCCTCGACGCCGAGAAACAGCGTGTCATCCGTCTCCTCGTAGACGAGCACGTCGGTTGCGGGGTTCGTGCCGAGGTAGTGCCGCTTGACCCACTTCGGCCGCTGGTTGTCGTCGCGCTCGATATAGAAGAACGAGCGCGAGTCGGCTGCCCAGACCGGGTCGCCATCGGTCGATGTAATGGTTTCCGGTAGCTCCTCACCAGTCGCGATTGTGCGCACGCGAATGTCGAAATATTCCGAGCCCGTGCGGTCGACGGCATACGCGATCAGCGTGTGATCCGGGCTGTGCGCAACGTCGGCGACGTTGAAGAATTCGCTGCCCTCGCTTTCGGCGTCGCCATCGAAGAGTACGGTCTCCTCGCCGCCATTGCGGGGCGTGCGCACGTGAATCGCGTACTCGCCGCCCTCGCGATAGCGCTCCGAATACGCATACGGGCCATGCGGCGCCGGGACGTCGCTGTCGTCTTCCTTGACGCGGCCGCGCATCTCCGCGAGCAGTTGCGCCCGTAAGCTTTGCAGAGCGGAAGTCGCCTGCTCGTAGTACGCATTCTCCGCCTCGAGATGCGCGCGTATGTCAGCACGTAGCAGCGCCGGGTCGCGCAGCACCTCCTGCCAGCTGTCGTCGCGCATCCAGCCGTAGTTGTCGGTGCGTCTGCGCCCGAGCTGGGTCAGCTCGATGGGGCGCTTGTCGGCGATGGGCGCGGGGTTGTCGTCGGAAACTCGAAAAGTCGACTGAACGGTCATCGTCGCTGGGTTCCCATCCGGGTCGCTCGTGTCATTGGCATCCATACTGTCTCGTCCGCAGGCAGATAGCGCGAGCGTCATCGCAACGCATGTGCTCGTGAAGCGGCGCGTTAGTGCGCCCGGCCGTTTGTTCGTTGTTGTCGGAGTCACAACCTTCCTCGAAGCATGGTCGCCGGCAATGAACGAGATTCGGCGATAACCGACGCCAGCCGCTGTCGCAGTAGCGGATATGGGAACAGACCTTGCTGAGGTCAGGTCGCGGGTTGATGCTGTTGCGACGATGTGGCTGATGGCTCAGGTGTTTTTTCTTCTTCAGCGCTGTTCTTGCGGTTGAACACGCGGCCGAGGTAGACGCCGGCCGTCGCCCAGACAGCCGCAACGCCTGCACCGATCGCGGCCATCGCGCCGAGGCCGAAGCCCAGACCATCGGTCAGGCCTGCGAAGGCAATGCTGCTGGCAGCGTCGCCGCCGCGATAGACAGCGACGTCGATGACAGGCTTGGATTTGAAGCGCGTCTCGCGATCGACGTGCGTAAAGAGCATCTCTCGGGCCGGTCGCGTAATGCCGTAATTCGCGCCGCGGCGGGCGATCTGCAGCGCGAGCAGCACGGTGATGATTGGCGCGAACGCGAGAATCAAGAGGCCTGCACAAATGAACACCGGGACGAGCGCGAGCGTCGTGGGCATGCCGAGCTTCGTAACGATACGACTCGTCGCGAACATGCCGAGGCCGAACGTCAGGATATTCACAATTGCCTCGATGCCCGAGAGAATGACCGTGCGCTCCTCGCGCGTGTAATCGCGCAGCAGATTTGTCTGCTCGAAGTAGACGAACGAGCTGATCGTCGTATACAGGAGAATGAATGCGCCGATCGCGAGCAGATATGGGTTCGTAAAGAAGTCCTTGAAGCCTGCTAGTGGATTGCCACCGATCTTCGCGGCGCTGAGGTCGGCTTGGACATTCTGGTTGTGCAAGTCCACGACTTTGAGTTGCTGCAGGTAGAAGATGATCGGCAGCGGTATAAGCAGACCAACAGCCGCGACAAGCATCAAGTTGTCAGTGCCGATATCGGAGACGATTTGGCTCGCAAACAGCGGCCCCGCCGCGGCGCCCGCGCTCATGCCCGCCGCGATGAATGCGAAGACGCGTCGCGATTGCTCCTTGTTGAAGAGGTCGGCCATGAAGGTCCAGAAGACCGACACGTGGAACATTGCGAACAGGCTGACCCAAACGTAGAACGCTTTGTCGAGCAACACTCTGTCGGTCACCGACGCGGCACCGAGATAGAAGCAGACGAAAGAGATCGCGAAAAATGTATAGATCGACGGCACGAGTAGCTGAAAGCGAACCCGCGAGCATGCAAGCCCGTACAGCGCGACAGCTGCCGTGCTAACGAATAGCTGAAGGTTCCATAGAAAGCTGATTTCGGTGTTGCTCCAGTCGCTCGCCATCGCATCGCGCACGGGGCGCAAGATGTAGTACGCGGCCATCAGGATGAATATGAACAGGAATGACATGCCCACTGTGCGGGCTTCGTTCGCCTCGATCATCGTTGACGACTTCAGCACCTTCGGCGAGCGCAGTATCAACACGATGATGCAGCCGCCGGCTGCAAGCGTCGCCAGCGACAGGTCACCGAAGTCGACGATGTCGCCGAGCGCGTCGCCGCGCGATAGGCGCATCAGCGCACTGACGGCGTAAGCTGCAATTCCCGCCCAGCAGGCGAGCCGTATCCAGTCGCGTTTGTTCGTGCCGTCGGATTGAGTCGTTGACATGTGTTTCCCCGAATAGGCCGGCGTTCGTGCGAGCGCGTTGCGATGCCTGAGCGGTGCCGTCGGATCCGCCCGTCGCGTCGAAATCTTATCGATTTTAGAGTGCCGAGTTTAGCGCAGGTTCGTTGGATTCGGCCGATTTACGGCAATCTGAGTGACATCGGCCGGAGTCAGGCGACTGGGCTCGGCATCGAGCCGGGGTATCGAAGCAAAGACGTTAAATAGGACAGGCGCCCCGACGCTCGAGCCTTGCGGGCTAAGCGACCGCGGCATGACGCGTCTGCAGCGAAAGCGCTTGCGCCTCGTGAACGCCAACGGCGAACTCTTCTCGATAGGCGTCGAGGAACGTGCGCAGACCGGTATCGCACGACTGCTCGAGCCGCTCGGAGATGCGAAACGGCTCGCCGATGACGGCCACGAGGCGTGAATCCTTGTAGCGGCGATCGAAGCCGGCGATCGCGATCGGCACGATCGAGGGCTCAGGTTCCATGCCGAGCGCGAGGCGGAATGCACCGCTGTAGAAGCGCGCGGGCGAGTCGGCGGCTCGTTGGCTCTGACCTTCGGGGCAGATCAATACATTCTGGCCGGCGGTCAGGCAGTCGATTCCGCGTGTCATGAGGTGCTCGGCCGCTCGACGACGAAGCGCCTCGAGCGCTCCGGGGTCCGTCGATTCGATGCCGGACTCGAGCGTTGGCACTTCGATATGGCCAAGGCGGCTATAGAACAGATTGTGCCCGTACTCCGCTCCCGGGCTCTGGCGAACGACGCGTACGGGCGCGTGACCGTAACGACGGCTCAGTGCCACGCTGATAAACGCCGTATCGAACGAAAAATGATAGCCGTTCGGAAACTTGTAGTAGGCCGGACAGCCGAGATGATTGATG
Organism: Rhodospirillaceae bacterium; assembly: GCA_024640685.1. GTDB lineage: Bacteria > Pseudomonadota > Gammaproteobacteria > Steroidobacterales > Rariloculaceae > JAHEEM01. The sequence continues at coordinate 10,889 of JAHEEN010000025.1, read as the reverse complement.
ATGAATACGTTGCCGCTCTCGGCAGGGAGCTTGTGTTCGTTACGGATCTCTCGATCCAAATGCTCGAACGCGCGCGCAATCTGCTCGTCGCACTCGTCTCTCAAGACGTCGGGGCTCGCAGACGGCGGCGCATCGACGACGTTCACGTATGCATCGAGTACGTCGCGAATGAACCGGGCTTCGCGACGGACGCCCGTGAGCTGCTCCTCGCAGCTTCGCGCGAGACTGCGCTCGTCGTAGCAGCCTGTCTCGCGCACCGTATGCAACACCGCAAGCGCATTGGGCACCGTCAGCGAACTTCCGAGCAAATGAGGGAGCTTGTTGAGCTCGGAATTGACGGAAATGCGCGTCTGCGAATGCCGCAGCAGCCTCGAGACGGCGGCGATCTCGGGCTCGTCGCCGCCGTCGCTCGCCGATACGCGCGCCGCCGATAACAAGTTCGATATCCGCGCGAGATTTCTCTGCATGTAGCTTCGACCGAACTCCGGATCGCGCTGCAGGTGCGCGTCGATCGCATCGGCCGATATCGAGTAGACGACGCATGGGGAGCTTGCAACGACCGTCGACTCGGCCCGCATCGTCCCGTCCGAGCGAGGCACGCCGGCGACGACAGCCCCCAATCCGGAGATCGAACGGAAATGAGAACCCGTCGCCGATCCTCGCGGCTGATCCTCGAAGAAGCTTGACGCCGTGCCGCGCACGAGAACGGGGAGGCCGCGCAGTAGCGCATCCTGTGAGCAGAGCACTTTGCCGGTATCGAACAGGCTGAGCGTCGCAGATTCGGCCAGCGAGACGAGTGAGCGATCGTCGAACTGCTCGTAGAAAGCCGATCGCCGCAGTATGGACAACGCGCTGGGTACGAACTGCCGTACCGGGGCCGCATCGTTCGGCGTGCGCGCCGGCGCGGCGATGCCCGAGGCCGGGATCGCCGCAAGCCGTGCCACCCGTGCTGTCTCGAGCTGGCGCCAGACGCTGTCGACGACGATCTTTAGAAACGCGATCGCGATACCTGGATCGGCATAGAAGCACGTCGCCAGATTGTCATGGCGCCATGCGAGCAGTCGAAGCGGTGCCGTAGCACGCGCCGTCGTCGTGTAGCGTTGCGGTGAAAGAAATCCGCTCCAGCCGACCGCGGCCCACGGCCAGGAAACGGAGCCTGCCGGGACGGCGCCTGCTTCATCGTCGGTTTCGTGTGCGATCTCGCCCGCGCATAGCAAGTAGAAGTCATGGGCTGGATGAAACCGGCGGAACAGGACGTCGTCCGGCGCAACGTCGATCTCGCGTGCACTGTCCGCGAGCGGAATCAGGCGGCTCAGGTTCGTGTCCTGCCACACCGGATGTCGCAACAATCGATCGATATCGCCCGCCATGGCACGACTCATGCAGAGAACATGCCAGTTGAAGAGTTCCGGGGAGATTCAATGCCGGTAGCCGGCCTGGAAGCGTTTTCGCCGAATATTTGGACGCCATCCGATTTCGTCGCATGGTGGGCCGAGACACTCGCTGAGCTGAGCGCCGTAGACCCAGCGCCGCGATGCGTGTCCAACGATTCGTGTCCACTGTCAGACGTTTCGTATGAGCGCGTCGAGTTCACGTCCCTCGGTGGCGTCGCGATCGGGGGGTATCTACTGCGTCAAGAGAGCGCACAGCCCTGCCCCCTCGTGGTGCACGCACACGGATACAACGATCGCTACGACGTCATGTTCCCGTGGGCGCAGCGAGGCTTCCACGTCGTCGGATTCGACGCCCGCGGCTTTGGCCGTTCGCCGCTCGCGGGTGTCGACGCCGCCGGGGTCGTACTGACTGGAATTCGGGCGCGTTCGGACAGCATTTTGCGCGGCGCGGTCGCGGATTTCCTACAGGCGATTGACAGTGCGCGCGCGCTACTCGACGGGAGAGTCGCAAGCACGTGTCTGTATGGGTTTAGTTTTGGCGGTGCGCTTGCGGTCATGGCTGCGTCGCTTTGCGAACACATTGATTTTCTCGTTGCCGGGCAGCCGACTTTCGGCTGGAACGCCGAGCGCCGCCGGGTCTCGCTCGCGGGCTCGACGCGCGAGATCAATGACTACGTGGCGCGGTTTCCATGGCTTACCGACACCGTGATGAGAACGTTGAGTTACTTCGACACCGTGAGCTTCGCGCCGCATGTGCGCGTGCCTGCGCTGATCGGTATCGGACTCGACGACGATGTCGTCCCGTCGCGAACAGTGCTCGCGATCGTCAATCAGATGCGCTGCCCGGTCGAAGTGCGCTTACTGCCGGTTAGTCACTCGCAAGATCCGCGGGAGTCGTTATGGCGTGAGTTCCATGCCGAGTGGCTCGAGTATGTTGCGCAGGGCCGGCCGCCCGATTTCGGATGCGCACACCGCCAGGTCCGTGTCGTGTCGCGCTAGATCGTGTCCGAGTTGGCTGTGTCGAGTCACGACAGAGAACGGGCGAGGTGATCGACGATCTCACGCGCGTCGTCCTCGGCGCCATGGATGAACGTCGACTTGCGGCGTCGAAGCACGGGCAGGCCGATGACGTACATGCCGGGTGAGGCGACGACGCCGCCGTCGTGCTCGAGCCGGCCTTTGCGGTCGACGACGTCGACGTCGAGCCAGCTGTAGTCCGGTCGAAATCCCGTTGCCCAGACGACTGTGCGAATCTCGCCACTGCCAAGATCGAGCGAGAGCCGCGGTGACTTCGGTGCGCGCGTAGGGTCGAAGCGCTCGACCGGCGAAGCTTCGACTGCAGTCGCTTCAGCCCACTCGTCGAACGTGCCGAGCAGCCGATTCATCTTCAAATCGGCGAGCGCAAACTGATTGCGCAAGCCGCCGGAGAACAGTGCCCGACCGTCGCGCACGGTCGATAGCCGGCCGACAAGCTCGACGCCGTTGTCTTGTAGGACGTTCAAGTCCAACGTCGAGTGCTCGGGTGTGCCGACGAGCTGTGGAGACGGCAGACTGCGCGCTCGCGTCAAATCGTCGATCTGGTCGTAACGCTCGTTCCAGACGCCCGACGCGTCCATCCACCAGAGCACGTCGTGGCCACGGTACGTTCGTGGCAGCCGGACGTGCTCGCCGACCGACAGCACAACCGGTCGCCCCGAGCGATGGATCTCGTCGGCGAGCTGCACACCTGTCGCCGATGCGCCGACGACGAGCACGCCGCCGTCGGGCAGATCGTCCGGGTTGCGGTAATCGAAAGGCGTCATCGAAGACAGCGAAGACGGCAGGCCGTCGCGAACCCTTGGCACGACCGGCACGTTGCATGCGCCGGTTGCTATGACGAGTCGGCGGCACTCGATTGCGCCGCCGTCGGTCATGACGCGATAGCCGTCGTCCAGCCGCTCGACAGAAACTGCGGCGGTTTTTGTCCGCACCGGCGCGTCGATCTCGGTGGCGTACTGCGCGATGAATTCGATGACTTCGGGCATCGCCATGAAGCCATCGGGATCGCTACCGGAGTATTCGAATCCGGGCAGCCGACTTTGCCAGTTCGGCGTCAGCAGGCGCAGCGAATCCCAACGTTCGCGTCGCCACGAGCTTGCGACGTCGTCGCGCTCGAGGACAACGTGATCTATCGAGCGATCGCTTAAGAATCGGCTCGTCGCGAGCCCCGTATGGCCTGCGCCGACGACGACCGTCGTAATGCGTTCGATCGTGAGCCCTCGCTACGACCGTCAGCTAGACTTTTTGGACGTCGACCGCGACGTCGGTCGGATTCGTAATGATGTCGTAGACCGCAGAGCGTTTTTGCGATTGTGCGACGAGCGCCTCGATATCGGCTTGCGACGCATCTGCGTCGATCTTGAATGTGACTTTGATGTCGTCGTAGCCGTTGCGCACGTCGCCGTCTATTCCGAGGATCCCCTGAATGTCCATCGAGCCTTCGAGCTCGGCTTGGACCGAGCGCAGCTGAATGCCGCGGTTCTGCGCGACGGCTGCGACGCCTGCAGTCAGGCAGCTCGCAAGCCCTGCCAACACGAGCTCGACCGGCGTCGCGCCGAGATCCTCGGACGCAAAGATCTCCGGATGGTCCGCCTCGAAATGAAACTCGCTCTTGTGGCTCTGTTCTTGGCCGAGACCGAAGAAGTTTCTAATCGTTGTTTTGCTATGCGTGCCGTTTTGCCACTTACATGACGCCCGCCACTTGAATTGGGCGGCCTCGGGCGCGCCGCGAAGCACTTCGCGGGCCTCCAAGAGCGCAGCAACGTTCACGCCGTTGTTAACAGCTGCCTCAGTCATCGTGAATCTCCTTGCGATCTGTCGTTGTTATTGGCGGTTCGGTCCGTGCGAGAGCAGCGAATGATACAGCGGTGCCCAGGCGTGTGTCTAAGTGCCAGAATCATAACGTATAATTGATCGATGGCAGTGCCAGCAACTCATCCCGTCGACGGCTCGGTCGGGGTCGTCGAGACGAAAGTTTGCGATCTAACCTCGCCTTTGGCGCTCGATTGCGGAGCGACGCTCGCCCCGGTTCAGATTGCCTATGAGACCTACGGTCGGCTCTCTGCCGAGCGCGACAATGTGATCCTCGTTTGCCACGCGTTGTCCGGAGATGCGCATGCCGCCGGGATTGCGGCAACCGATACGGTTGGGTCGACCCGAGACGGTTTCCGCGCCGATGAGCGTGATGCGTCTGACGCACGCAAGCTAGGCTGGTGGGACGGCATGATCGGGCCCGGCAAGGCGTTCGACACGGAGCAGTTTTTCATCGTCAGCACGAACCTGATCGGCGGTTGCCGCGGCTCGACCGGCCCGTCGTCGGAGAATCCGGCGACCCGTCGGCCTTACGGCTCGGATTTTCCGGTCGTCACGGTTACGGACATGGTCCGCGCTCAGCGAGCGTTCCTAGATGCGCTCGGCATAGAGCGGCTCGCCGCTGTGGCTGGCGGATCGCTCGGCGGCATGCAGGCGCTCGATTGGGCCGTGCAATATCCCGATGACGTCGATGCGATCGTCGTCATCGCGAGTACGCCGGCGCTGCGCCCACAGGGCGTCGCGTGGAACGCAATTGCGCGCAACGCGATCATCTCAGATCCGGATTGGCAGGACGGGCATTACTACGGCACGGGCCGCGCACCGGTGCGCGGTATGGGCATTGCACGGATGCTCGGGCACATGACGTACCTGTCGGCCGAGGCGCTCGAGCAGAAGTTCGGCCGCCGGCTGCAATTTGCCGACGACATCCGCTACGTGCTCGACGAGCCCGAATTCGAGATCGAGAACTATCTGCGCCATCAGGCGCGGAACTTCGTCGAGCGCTTCGATGCAAACACTTATCTGTACTTGTCGAGGGCTCTATCGTATTTCGACCTCGCGCGGCAGAACGGTGATGGGCAGTTGCTCGAGGCCGTTCAGCCGATAGCGGCGAGGACGCTGCTGATCTCATTCAGCTCCGACTGGCTCTATCCGCCCGAGGACTCGAAGCTGCTCGAGGACGCGCTCAGCATAGCTGGCAAGACCGTCGAGTCGCACGTCATCGATGCGCCTTACGGGCACGATTGCTTTTTGCTCGAGGAGGCGCGGCAGACGCCGATCATTCGGCAGTTTCTAAGGGAAACGTAAATGGAAGATTCACGCGAATTCGGCTTTGAGACGCGGCAGGTGCACGCCGGCCAGCGGCCCGATCCGAACACCGGCGCGCGCGCCGCACCGATCTACCAGACGACGAGCTACGTGTTCGAGGATCCCGAGTCCGCGTCCGCGTACTTCAATCTGCAGGAATACGGCAACACGTACTCGCGGATCATGAATCCGACGGTCGCCGTATTCGAGGAGCGCATGGCGAGTCTCGAAGGCGGCTGCGGTGCCGTTGCGTTCGCGAGCGGGCTCGCAGGCCAGACGGCCGCTTTGTTCACGCTGCTGACGCCCGGCGATCACGTCGTGTCGTCGTCAGCGCTCTACGGCGGCACCGTCAATCAGCTGAAGCACCTGCTCGGCAAGATGTCTGTCGAGCTGACCTGGGTAGACCCGGACGAGACTAGCGCGTGGGCCGATGCCGTGCGCGACAACACCAAAGTCTTTTTCGGTGAGACGATCGGTAATCCGGGCGGCAACGTGCTCGATATCGAAGCGATCGCGGCCGTCGCCCATGAGCACGGCGTGCCGTTACTCGTCGACAACACGTTTGCTACGCCTTATCTGTGTCGGCCGATCGAGTGGGGTGCCGATATCGTGCTGCATTCGGCGACGAAGTTCATCGGCGGGCACGGCACGAGCATCGGCGGCGTCGTCGTGGACTCGGGAACCTTCAACTGGTCGAACGGACGTTTCCCGATCATGGCGGAGCCGTCGCCGGCTTATCACGGTCTCAAGTTTCACGAGACCTTCGGCACGTATGGCTATCTGATGAAGCTGCGCGCAGAGACTTTACGCGATCTCGGCAGCGCGTTGAGCCCATTCAACGCGTTTTTGTTCCTGCAAGGACTGGAGACGCTGTCGCTCCGGATGGACCGACACGTTGGGAACGCGACCAAGGTTGCCGAGTATTTGCTGAATCACGAGCTCGCATCGAACGTCACTTATCCAGGCCTCGCCGGCAGCGCGTATCGGCCGCTCGTCGAGAAGTATCTGCCGCGCGGCGCGAGCGCAGTGTTTTCATTCGACATCGCAGGCGGCCGGGAGGCCGGGCAGGAGTTCATTCGCGGCGTCACGCTGTGGTCGCATCTTGCGAACGTCGGTGATGCAAAGAGTCTCGTCATTCATCCGGCCAGCACGACGCATCGCCAGCTCGACGAGGCCGAGCTCGCGGCCGCAGGTGTTGGCCCGGGCACGATTCGGTTGTCGGTCGGCATCGAGGACGTCGACGATCTGATTTGGGATCTCGAGCAAGGCTTCGCTCGCGCACGAAGCGCTGCGTCAAGCACGGAGGCATCGTCATGACGGCCGGATTCGACTTAACGCGCTATCAAGACCCCATCGCAATCCAGCGCGCGCTGCTGAATGCGCGCACGATCGCCGTCGTCGGCTTGTCGGGTAACTCGCTGCGAGCCAGCAATTTCGTCGGTTACTATTTGAAGCGCCATGGCTACCGCGTGATCCCGGTCAATCCACGGGAGGACGAGATTCTCGGCCAGAAGAGCTATGCGGAGCTCACGGAGATTCCCGAGCCTGTCGATATCGTCAACGTGTTCCGCAATCCCGATGCGCTGCCGGGAATCGCGACGGATGCGGTCGCGATCGGCGCGAAGGTGCTGTGGTGCCAGTTCAACGTCATCAACGAGGAAGGTGCCCGTATCGCCGAGCAAGCCGGGTTGACGGTCATCATGGATCGCTGCATCAAAGTCGAGCATGCGCGCTACATCGGCCGTATGCATTGGCTCGGCTTCAATACCGAGCGCATTACGTCGCTACGCGGCGGGCTCGACTGACGGAGCTCGCAGCCGCGCGCGAACTCTCGGCGAGACAAACGCTCGAACGATTCACACGTCGTGATTAACGGCCGGTAGAGATGTGCGGCCGCGACTCTCGATTCCGAGTCATGCCGATCGACCAGTGACGACATCGTGGCCGTCGCGGCGGGAATGGCGAGAATGGCAATCGAGGTGCTCGCGCCGACAGTTACAGGCTCGCCCGTGCGCGCGACGGTCGATCTGATCGTCGAGTAGCGTTACCGCGCCGGCTTCAGCAGCCACTGCGTTGGGTTCTCCGGCCTAGAAACGGATTTAGGATGACTGCTGCCAGGAGCCTTTCTCGATCGCGCGCATGACGTCGCGGCGGCTCAATAGACCGACGAGCTTGCTGCCGTCGACGACCGGAAATCGCCGGTACGGCGATGCAGCCATGCGCATCGCAACGTCGATCAGATTGTCGTCGGGGCCGACAGACTCGACTGGCGTGCTCATGTAATTTGCGACGGGCCCGCCCCACTCCTCGTAGTAGCCGGCCTCGGCAGCGACGGCGATGCAATCGCGCTCGGTGAAGATGCCCGCAACCCCGCCCGCGCCGTCACTGACGAGCAGACCGGAGATGTCGCGCTCGATCAGTAGATGCACAGCCTGGGCGATCTCGGTATCGGCCGGAATCGTGATCAGCTCGCGCGTCATGTAGTCGCGCACACGTAGTGGGATCTCGTTCATTGTCGACCTCTGCAGTTGCAGTCTCGTCCGCAGCCACCTGCTAGCGGTTTGCCGCGAGCGAGCAGACCGACAGCCATGCCTAGCATTGCGACACAGAAGATAACGAAGACCATCAAGACCAGCATCACGCACCAAAATCGTCGAAGAAGACGTTGTCGCTAGGAACGCCGAGCTGCTCGAGCATCGCAAGTGTTGCGGCACTCATTAGCGGCGGTCCGCACAAGTAGTACTCGACATCGCCGGGCACCGGGTGATTCTTGAGATATCGCTCATAGACGACCGAATGGATGAAGCCCCTGCTGCCTTGCCAGTCAGCGCCTACGTCGCTGCTCGACAACGCGAGATGATAGGAAAAATTCGGGTGGGACGCTGCCGCCGCTTCGAGTTCGTCGACGAAACACAGATCGTCGACATCGCGCGCTCCATACCAAAGGCTCATGCGCCGGCGAGTTTGCTTGGCCAACTGATCGAGAACGATAGCGCGCAGCGGTGCGAGCCCGGCGCCACCGCCAATCAGCACGATCTCGCGCTCGGATTCCTGAACGTGAAAATCTCCGAATGGGCCGCGGACGAAGACGGTGTCCCCGGCCGTGAGTGAAAAAAGGTAGGACGAAACGCGGCCCGGAGGCGTGCCGCGAGGTGCGGTTGGCGGCGGCAGAGCGATCTTGACGAGTAGCACGAGCTGGTCAGGTTGCGCGGGTGAGCCGCCAAGCGAATACGCTCGCGTTTCGAGCGCCCGTGTGCGCGAATTCAGTTTGAGGAATCCGTTCTCCTTCCAGCGCGCGCGATAAGGCTCCTCGATGTCGAATCCGGCGAACCCGACGCGGTGTGGCGGCGCTTCGACGAGCACGTAGTCGCCGGCCTCGAACGCTAGCGGTTGCTCCGGTCGAAGGATGATCTCTCTCAAGTACGTTGCCACGCTGCGCGTCGACTCGACGACGGCGGTCAGTCTGCGCACCGATAGGATGTCATCGGGCAACCGGACCGCCATCGACTCGCGCAACTTGAGCATGCACGCGAGACGCACACCGGCGCGCGCGTCGTCGTCGCTGATATGCGGTTCTTCGGTCGGCAGCAGCGGTCTCGTTGCGGAGGTCACCGTGACCTTGCACTGACCGCAGCTGCCGCGGCCGCCACAAGCCGACGGCAAATAGATACCGTCGGCTGCAAGCGCGAATAGTAGTTGCTCGCCGGCAGGCGCAGCTAGCGATCGTGACGAATTGATACTGACCGTTACCTGGCCGGACGGCTCCAGTCGCCGCCGTGCCGCGTAGACGAGCAGTGTCAGGGCAACGATGAGCGTCGTAAACGTTGCGACCGGCAGCAGAATCTGCAGCAACATCAGAGCTCGATACCGCGTAGGCCGGCGAAGCCGAGAGCCAGCAGACCGGTGACGACGAACGCGAGGCCCAAACCGCGCAGACCGGCCGGCGCGTGCTGCTCGTCGACTCGCTCTCGAATCGTTGCGAACAACACGATCGCAATGGCCCAGCCGGCACCGCTGCCGAATCCGAATGCGACACTCTCGGCGAACCCGTATGCCCGTTGCACCATGAACAGCGATGCGCCGAGTATCGCGCAGTTCACGGTCAGCAACGGCAAGTAAATACCTAGTGCATGCTCTAACCGTGGTGAGTATCGCTCAAGCACGAGCTCCAGGATCTGTACGAATGCGGCGATGACACCGATGAACGCGACGAATCGCAGAAACGACAGATCGAAGAATCCGAGGCCGAGCCAAGCGAGCGCGCCTGGGGTCAGCAAATACTCGAACAGCAAAAAATTCAGCGGCACGGTGATCGACAACACGACGGTCATCGCTGCGCCGAGGCCGAGTGCGGTCGAAACTCGTTGGGAAACCGCGATGAAAGTGCACATGCCGAGCAGGTAGTTGAGCGCGAGGTTCTCGACGAATGCGGTGCGGAAAGCGAGCGTTGCTAGATCCATGGGCTCACGCCGTGGTCGTGTCGCGCTCGGGTTGCGCCGCTGACGCGTCTTGCCGGCGACGAGCGCATTGCAGGCACCAAACCAACAGCGCGAGCAGGAAGAACGCGCTGGGTGTCTGCAGCATCATTGCGTTGGGCTCGAACCAGCCGCCGCCGTCGCTCGTTGGGAGAATCCGGTAACCAAGCACGGTGCCTGCGCCGAGCAGCTCGCGCACCGTAGCGACGAGGATCAGTACCCAGCTGTAGCCGATACCGTTGCCGAGCGCATCCAAAGTGCTCGCCCAGACGCCATTCTGCATTGCAAAGCTCTCTACGCGGGCGAGCACGATGCAATTCGTGATGATCAGGCCGACGAACACCGATAGCACCGCCGAGACCTCGGGCATGAATGCCTTTAGCACCTCATCGACGACGATGACGGCTGTCGCAATTAGCGTGACCTCGATAATCAATCGGATTGTCGATGGAATTACGTGACGCAGCAGGCTGACGCTGACGTTTGCGAATACCAGCACGGCGATCACGGCCGCGCTCATGATCAGCGCCGGAAGCACCGAGCTCGTGACGGCGAGCGCGGAGCACAGACCGAGCACCTGCAGCGTTATCGGGTTGCTAGTCACGAGCGGGTCGACAAAGACGCGCGGAGATGGTTGTGGTGTTTGCAATGCCATGGCTTCAGCGCGCGGCTCGCTGCGCAGTCAGAAACGGACCGTAGCCGTCATCGCCGAGCCAGTACTGAACGATTGCGCCGAGCGCCTCGACGGTGACGGTCGCGCCGGTGATGCCGTCGATACGTGTGTCCTCGCTGCCCGCTGGCGCCGCGCCTATCGTCAAGGCCGGCGCACCGGTCCCATCGACTGCACGTTTGCCGGACCATT
>JAHEEN010000177.1 GCA_024640685.1 Rhodospirillaceae bacterium | reverse complement strand
CCTCCATTGCGGCTCGAGTCGGACGGTGCCACGGCGTGGCTCACCGCCGGTCGAGAGACGCTATCCATCATAGTCTAATCTGGGTGAATTGACGCACTCGGCACGCAGCGCTAGCGTTACCGACATTCACCTAGGAGAGCCGCGATGCCCACACGACGAACGGTGTTAGAAACGGGCTTGTTGACGGGGTTGGTCGCGGGCGTTGCACCGCTGGCGACACTGCGGGCGCAGACCGACGCTGCGACCCGGGCCGACAACAAAGAGATCGTGCTACGCCTGAAGGAATCACAGGGGACGGATCGGTATGCCGCTACCGCCGCCGAGCTGCTCGCGCCGAACTACACGCGGCTGCGCGGCGGATTCGCGCATCTCGCAGCCAATGCCCGGGGTCAGGGCTTCCCGAGCGCCGGCACAAATCTGCGCGATGCGATTCCAGACCGCGTCGATATCGTCGAGGACATCATCGCCGACGGCGACCGTGTCGGCTTGCTGTTTCGCGTGACGGGCACGCACCGCGGTAACCTGTTCGGGATTCCCGCGACCGGGCGTCGCATCGACGTCTACGAGCTTGGCATGATGAGACTGGAGGCCGGGCAGATTGCACAAGCCTGGTTCATGGCCGATGAGGCTGCCGTGCTCAAACAGCTCGGTGCGCGCCTGCCAGCGCGCAACGATGGCGGTCGTGTCGTGCCGCCGGTAGCCGGCGAGGGCGGTGACGGCGATGCGATGCTCGAGCGCCTTAAGGCAGCGTCGGACGGATCGCAGGCCGACCGCAACAAAATTGTGGTCGCAAGCTCGAAGTCGTCGAGTCCGCCAGACAATCTGCGAGCCGACGACTACCGGCAACTGCGCCGCGGCTTCGAGCATCTGCGCGAGCTCGGTGTCGCCAATGGCGCCGGGGATTTGTCGGTTACGCAATCATTGCCGGATAGACACGATAAGGTCGACCTGCTGCTTGCCGAGGACGACAAAGTCTGGATGCAGTTCCGCCTATCCGGGACGAACACGCGCAGCCTCTACGGGCTTCCGCCGTCGAACCGTCCGGTCGAGGTGCCGGAAGTCGGAAGAATGCGCTTCGAGAACGGTGCCTGGAAAGAAGGTTGGTACTTCGGCGACGAGCTCGGGCTGCTACTGCAGATCGGACAGGCTGATGCGTTGAATTCCGCGTAACGCTGGATAGGGCCGCCGCGTCGCGGCGGCCCTATCCGTAAGTACGCTTACTCCCGAGCCACGACGAGGCCCGAGTTGCTCTTCGGCTCGACGCCGAGTTGGCGCATCAACCACGGTTGCACGACCTCGCGCATGATGCGCCCGCCGGGCCATTCCTCCGAGCGCCCCATGTGTCCGCCGACAGGGTTGACCCAGGCCGTCTTTGGGTCGCCGTGCTTCATCATCATGTAGAGGTCCGCAATGGGCTGCTGCGTGTCTTGCTCGCCGTTGACGAGCAGCATCGGCGCCGACGGTTGATCGATCAAGCCGCGCTCCACGAGCGACAGGCGCGGGCCATACGCGAGAAAATCTTCCATGCTGTCGACGCCGTAGACGACGGACCGCGCGGGGAACAAATCGAACAGGTACTCGAGGCTATTGACGGCTTCCTTTTGCCATTCCGGCTGGAAGTAGCCGTGGATGCCGACGCCGTGGACGGCAACGCCGGCCAAGCGCTCGCGCTCGGTATAGCCGAGCACGGCTGCCCAGTAACCGCTCCAGCTGCGGCTCTGCACGACGATGCGCGATGCGTCGATCTCTGGGCGCTCGACGAGGTAGTCGAGCGCGACCGATAGATAGCGCTCGGAGCCGACGTCGATTAAAAGCGGCGCTTGACCGGTGCCGGGCATATCGATCGCGAACGCGGCGATGCCGTTGTCGATGAAGTTTTGCGAGCCTGCCATGACGCCTTCCTTACGCGAGTCCAGGCCGTTCATGCCGAATACGAGCGGCGCCGGCCCGTCGACGTCGGGAATGCGCAGGTAGGCGACGATCTCAGTGTCCTCGAACGGGATGCGCACGACCTCGACCGGGGGATCCAACAGCTTGCCGTACGCAATGAAGGCCTCGCGGCCGCGGTCGTAGGCCTCGCGCTTGCCGGCCGAGTGCTTCTCGGTCGGCCAGCGGCCGATATCGAAGTAACGCCATGCGAACATGTAGTTCTCGCGCGCCTCCTCGTCGGTGGTCGCAGCCTTGGCTTTCGCGAGGTACCCCTCAGCGATCTCGCTCCAGACACCGGCCCAATCGTCGCGCTCGAGCGTATGCAGATTCGCCATCGCACGCTCGGCATCGTCCATCTTGACCCGACCGATCGGGCCCTCGGCATTGCGCGCCCGGTCGAGCGTCTCTTCCTTGAGCTCCTCGAGATTGCGCGGTCCCCAGCTCTGCGACCAGGCTGAGCCGGACGCTGCGACGAGCAGTGCAATCGGCAAGAGCGTAGTGATCGTTTTCATCATGTCTCGTTTCTCCAAGTCGAATGTCCTGCGAACGGCCTCAGTTGCGGCCGTCGACGAGATAGTCCCAGTGCTCGCCTGCGGCTGCGACGATGTCAGCCATATCCTCGTCGAGCAGGTAGCCTTGCTCGATCAGGGCGATGGTCGCCTGGGCAACGAGCCCGAGGTACTGCGCCTTGCTTTCGTAGCGCTCCTCGATCGACAACCGCGGGTCGCCGGTACGCTCGCGCTCCTCGCGCGTGCGCGGGAACGGGATGAACGAGCCGGACATGTGCGAGATTACGTCCGTCGGGCCGTAGTCGGAATTGTAGAGATTCCAGCCCGTATACGTCGCAAGCGGCGCTATGAGCTCCGGCATGCGCAACGCGCCGATCTCGTTGCCGTCGGCATCGACTTGCGGTACGAGAATCGGGAACGGCTCGCCGACGTCAGGCGGCTCTTTCGTGATGATGCCGTCTGACTCGAACTGCGGCCCATAGTCGACGCGGTACGCCACATGCGGAGTCGTTGGAAATGAGATTCCCGGTACCGGCGGCCAGTCGACGTCGGCGGCCGTGACCATCTCGTCGCGCTCGACGCTCAGGAATTGGCTCGGCGGTGCCGGCGTACCGTCGGTGACCCAGCGGTTCATCGCAACGAGCAGCGCGCGCATCATCCACGAGAAGTCGTTCGGGTTGTTCGGCTGCTGGCCGTTCTCGACGGGTGGCGGAAATGGGTCAGGCAGGTGCTGCGCGCCTGCGAAGTGATAGACGCGACCGTCCTCCATCATCGGCGCATCGCGCTTGCCATCGACAGTCGTATGTAGCAGCGATGCCGCGCGGCCCCAGTACTCGTACGACGAGTAGCTGTTGTAGACCTTCGGTAGAAACTCGTCCGGCACGTCGCTGAACATGCCGGCCGTCCTGCCGGTGATCGGGTCGGTCTGCGCGACGTCCGTGAACGGGAAGATGTCGGTTGGATAGTAGAAATTGATGAACGGATGCGCGTCGCGTGAGGCCTGGCCGAAACGAATGTTGAAGCTGCCGTGCGATGGGCCAGCGATATGCGCAATGATGCCGTCGAACACTTTGCGGCGTTGCTCGTCGGCATTGAAGCCGTCGTGGACGAAGAGCCGCAGCGTGCGGCCCGGTTGCGATAGACCGAAGCCGATCGCGCGCTCGATCGAGCCGGCCGGAATATTGAACTCAGTGGGCTCGCCGTATTTGAACCACGAGATCGTGTCGCGAACGCCAGCGAGCCCTAGGCCGATGACCTGCGGGTTCTTGGCCTTGTAGATGACCTCGTAAATCTTGAACGGCTCGAAGCCGCCTTCGAGGAAGATCCGCGTCGGATCGGGGACTTTGACCTCGTTCTCGATGCGCGCGAACTCCCATTGGTCGCGCGGGATTACCCGCCGTTGTCCTTCGCGGGTGTCGCGGACGGTCAAGACGTTCTCGGGCGCTTCCGGATCGGAGACCGGGTAGGCGACGTGGCCGCGGTCGGCGAGTGTGCGGTCGAGCATGCGCTGGCGGACGTGGAAGTCGCTGCGCACGAGCCCTTCGATCGGGTTGCCGTTGTCGATGGTCTGCGGCACGTAGCTGCGCGAGCCCGTGACGCGATTCGCCGGCACGTCCCATTGCCAGCCGACCCACAGCAGCGTAAAGCCTTTCTCCATCAGGAAGCCGTCGCCGTAGTGCTCCTCGAGGCTCGGCAGCTGCGCGTCCCACGTCTCGCCCTCGGCATGGCCGTGGTTGAAGAACGTCAGCATCCGGCGGCTGCCGCGATTCGACGTGCCGAATAGCACCGTGCCGTTCGCGCGGCTCATGTCCTTCGGCTTGATCAGCATGAAGTTGGCGGCGTGCTCGACGCGGCCGGCTGCATTCGTGGGCGCGTACTCGATGTCGACGACGACCTGGTTGGACTCTTTGTCGGGATCGACTTCGAAGTAGATCGTCCCGACATACTGCTCGTAGGCGCCGACTACGCCAAATGGCTTGCCCCCCAAGACGTCGGAATGATGTTCGATTTCGACATGACTCACGGCAGCCATGGCCGCGGCATGCATGCACAGGGCGGTGACGAGCACCGCGAGTCGACTGATCGCCATTTGTTCTCTATCTCTCCATCAACGGTGGGACTATAGCGCGGATCGGGTGGGTCACGGCAGGCTCGGCAGCCCCGGTGAGACGCCAGCGGGCAGCGGCGTGCGCGTCGTGTTCATGACCATCGCGAGCAATGTGTAGTAGCCGACGATGCCGACGGCATCGATGACGCCGCGCTCGCCGAAAAGCGCCAGCGCCGTCGCGTAGGTCGTATCGCTGACCGAGTGGTTTTCGTGAAGCTCGGTGAAGAGCGCGTAGAGGGCCGCTTGCTGGCTCGTCATGTTTTCCGGGCGTCGGCCCTCGGCGATCGCGTTCAGCGTGTCCCGTGAGATGCCGGCCTCGAGTCCGATCGAGCTGTGCGCGTGCCACTCGTACTGTTGGCGCCATTCGCCAGCCGTCAGCAGAATCAGGAACTCGCTGAGCTCGGGCGGCAGCGCGCTCTCGTAGCGCAGATAGTCGCCCATTGCGCGGGAGCGGCTCAGCACCTCCGGGCTGCGCAGCATCGGAATCCAAGGTCCACGCAGCTCGATGCCTCGAACGCGGCGCAGCTCCTCGACGGCGCTGCGCTGCTCGGCTGTCATCTCGCCCGGTGACAGCGGTGGCATACGGTCTTGCGCGTCTGCTGCGACTGCGCCGCAACAGGCGATTGCGAGAACGACGGACATGAGCTTCGAACTGTGAGGCCGAGGGACGTGCATTGAGGTGCTCCCGGCACTGTCAGTGCCGTCATCGTGTACGCGCTTATTTCAGCAGGATTACCGGGCGCTTGCCAAGCGCCGACGGCGCTGTATACCCTGTCGCGGCGCGCGCCGGCTAGGTCGTCTGCCGGCGCGGGCCGTCAATCGCACTAGCCTGGAGTAAATCATGGCCAACGAGGGATATCACGAGCCTGTTGCTGAGCTCAGCGACGCGACGCGCGACATGCACCGCGCCATCGTATCGTTGATGGAGGAGCTCGAGGCGGTCGATTGGTACAACCAGCGCATCGATGCGTGCGCCGACGCGGAGCTCAAGGCGATCCTCGCGCACAATCGCGACGAGGAGAAGGAGCACGCTGCGATGGTCCTCGAGTGGATTCGACGCCGCGATCCAGCGTTCGACAAAGAGCTCAAGGACTACTTGCACAGCGACGGACCGATCCTGCACGAATAGCACGCCGGCGGTTCCTCCATCCTTTTATCTCGCGTCCGGCCGTCGGGTCGGCCGTGTCCTCATTCCGTATCGACTGCAATGAATCGTTACGTTCCAACTCGGTCGGACTTCAAGGCGCTCGCGCGTCTCGCGGTGCCGATCGTCGTCACGCAAATCGGCGTGATGTTCATGGGTGTCGTCGACATCCTGATGGTCGGGCATGTCTCCGCGACGGCGCTCGCGGCCGTGGCGCTCGCGAACCTCTATCTGTTCGGTGTCTCGACGTTCGGGCTCGGCACGTTATTCGCGCTCGACCCGATCATTGCGCAAGCGCTCGGCGCTAACGACCGCGTTGCAGTGTCGCGTGGTCTGCAGCGCGGGTTGTTGCTCGCCGTTGCGCTATCGCTGCCGACGTGTCTCGTCCTGCTGCTCGTAGAGCCCGTGCTCGCGCTCGTGCAGCAGCCGGCTGAAGTCATACCGCTCGTGCGCGGCTACATTTTTCGCGTCATGGCAGCCGTGCTGCCGTTCTACGCATTCATCGTATTGCGGCAAACTCTGCAGGCGCACCATCGCATGGCGCCGATTATCGTCACGCTCGTGGCCGTCAACATCTTAAATGCCGTGCTCAACTATTTTTGGATCTTCGGCGAGCTCGGATTTCCAGCGCTCGGCGTGCTCGGCTCAGCGTGGGCAACGCTCGTCAGCCGGTGGGCGATGGCCATGCTGTTGATCGTGCTCGGATGGCGTGACCTCGCTCCGTATGTGACGTCGTTGGCATCGCGCGTATTCGAGTTGCGGGCGCTAGCGCGGATGCTCAAGCTCGGTGCTCCGATCGGCGCGCAGTTCTTCCTCGAATGGGGTGCATTTGGTGCGGTCGGCCTACTGATGGGATGGCTCGGCGTGCTCGAAGTTGCCGCGCATCAGATTGCGCTGAATCTAGCGTCGCTGACGTTCATGGTGCCGATGGGCATTGGCTCTGCAAGCGCCGTGCTCGTGGGTCATGCGGTCGGTCGCGGCGATGCCGACGCGATCAGGCGGTCGTCGGTCGCTGCACTCGGTATCGGGGGATCGTTCATGGCGGCGGCGGCCGTCGCCTTTCTGGCGCTACCGGTGCAGCTCGCCGGGATCTACTCATTCGACCCGGCTGTCATCGGTCTCGCAGCGATGCTGCTGCCGATCGCCGGTCTGTTTCAAGTGTTCGACGGGCTGCAGGTCGTCGCGATGGGCTTGCTGCG
>JAHEEN010000176.1 GCA_024640685.1 Rhodospirillaceae bacterium | reverse complement strand
GAGCAATCGACGCTCGAGCAATTGTCGCGATCGGTGCCGGCGCACGACGGCCCGGGGTTCGAGCGAACGACGGCCGCGATATACGTCAGCCAACTTACGCCGAATACGCCCCTCCCTAGAGCGCTCAGAGCGCGGCTGGAGCAGCAAGCGATCGCCTATCTCGCGTCGAAGGACGGTGAGCACTGAGACCGCGAGTCATATCGGTGGCAATCGAAACCGCTCGACGGAAACGTATCTACGCAACGATCGCGCTACCGACCTCGACGGCATCGCCGGCAGCCGCATAGCCGTCAGCGCCCAGCTGCCGCCACAACTCCGGCGCCGCGTCGAGCGCCTGGCCGCCTGCCAAGATTTTGACGTTCTGATCGGTCACCGAGCGCACGGCAGCGATGCTCGCTTCTAGACTCTTGAGTTGGGTCGTCAGCATCGCTGCGATCACGACTAGATCCGCGTCGAAATACCGCGCGGCGCTTGCGATATCGCCGGCTGGGACGTGAGGGCCGAGCGACAGCGACCGCCAGCCGGCAGCCTCGAAAAAATCGGCGACGGCACGCACCCCGATATCGTGTGCATTGCCTGCGACGGCGGCTGTGACGACGGTTTTGCCGATATCGGGCGACTTGGAGAACTCGACGGTCAGCAACGCCATCAGCCTGCGTGTTGCCTCGGTAACGATATGCTCCTCGGCAATCGACGCCTCGGCAGTGTGCCACATACGACCAATCTCGCGTAGCGCCGGGAACAACACGCCAAGATACACCGCCTCGAGCGATGCCGCGTCGGCAGCATGCTGTAGCACGATCGCACTGGCCTGTCTCGAGTCTCCTTCGAGGCACGCCGCCAAATACTTCAACGCGATCGCGCCGGACGAATCGTTCGGATCGAGCTCAGTCGCATCGGCGGTCACACCTGCGCGAAGGACCGCGAGTGAGCGCTCGATATACTCGTCAATGACTCGGACAGACTCATCGGGCAACACGTCGTTTAGCGTTGCCTTGAGGCTCTCCAGACTTTTCGGGACTTCCGCAACGTCGAGACCACGGGCCAAAAACGCCTTGTGTTGCCAAACGGCACGTGCGGCAAAAGCATCTGGCGCCCCAATTCGGACGGCTGCGGCGAGCTCTAGGACGCGCTGCACGTAGTAGCCTCGCCAGTGCTTAGTTGCCGCAGCTGCGTCACGAGCCTGCGGTAAAGAGCCATTCGCGAGCAAGCGATTCGTCGCCGCGTTCGCAATGCCCGATGCGCTCGTCTCTAGTATCTCAGCCGCAAACGCATTGATTTCAAGCATCAGTAGCAACGAAGAGTGGTGGGCCGTGTAGGAATCGAACCTACAACCAATGGATTAAGAGTCCACTGCTCTGCCTGATTGAGCTAACGGCCCATAGATTGAACGGAATCTCATCGCGCTGCCAATTCTAATTGAATGGGGTGGACGATGGGACTCGAACCCACGACGACCGGATCCACAATCCGGGGCTCTACCAACTGAGCTACGCCCACCATTTCAACCAACTGCACACAACGCCGACCCAACTTGGCGCGCCCGGCAGGACTCGAACCTGCAACCCTCGGCTTAGCTTACCACTACTGTTTTCACAGCCCCTACGGGTTTGTGGTCTGGACTATCTCTTCACCGTCTCAGGTGCCGCACGTATAGTCTCTACGGATCCCCAGGGCGGAGTTCACCGCACGTGACACGCTACCCTCTCCGACAGAGAGCCTTCGCGCATCCAATTCGGCGACTGTCAATAAGATGCGAGCCACCGAGCGCCAGGTTTCCACGGGATTGCCATCAGCACGACCTGTTAAGGGTTCCCCGTTACAGTGCGATCCACTCCGACGATTCCGTTTCTCGCCGAAGGCTCCTTCAGTTCGAAGGCCGATGCTCTATCCGGTTGAGCTACGGGCGCCGAACGCCAATGCTATCAAATACCCGATTTGCGTTGCGTGACTGCACGTGGGTGGTCGGGGCAGACGGATTCGAACCGCCGACCCTCTGCTCCCAAAGCAGATGCGCTACCAGACTGCGCCATGCCCCGCCCGATCACGCCGTCGCGCGATGCATCTTAAGCGCGCGCTCGAGAACGCGTCAAACGAAGCCGTCTCACGGTGGGCTCGGCAGCTCACCCACCCCTGTCAGTGCAACTGCCGTGCAGGATTCGCTAAACTTTGGGCACATGCGAACTCGAGCGAGATCATGACGATGCGTTTGTTGACACTCCTGACCTGCTTGCTGATGGCGCCGACGCAACTCCTAGCCCAGGATGATGCGGCCCCAGCCTCGACGAACATACAGCCGCGCGTTCAAATAACGACGAACCTCGGCGCGTTCGTCCTCGAGCTCGACCGCGAGCGCGCACCGCTCACCGTCGAGAATTTCCTGAACTACGCTCGCGAGGGATACTACGACGGAACGATTTTTCACCGTGTCATTCACGGCTTCGTCGCGCAAGCGGGCGGCTATACCACCGACATGACGGCAAAAACGCCAGGCACGGCTGTTATCAACGAGTCCGGCAATGGCTTGAGCAATTTACGCGGCACGGTCGGGCTCGCGCGCACGGGGGCGCCACACTCGGGCACCGCCCAGTTCTACCTAAATCTCGCCGACAACGTCGATCTCAACCCGAGACCGACGCGCTGGGGCTACGCCGTGTTCGGTCGCGTCATCGAAGGCATGGAGGTCGTCGACGAGATCGGCCAGAAGCCGACCGGTGGGCGCGGGTCCTTGGATCGCGACGTCCCGGTCGAAGACATCTTCATCGTAAGCACCGAGATCCAAAGCGAATAACGCGACTCGCTGCCGCTGCGATGAACCGCGTTTCGATCTTCTCGTTCGCCGTTGAGGCGTGAGTCGCGTTGGCGACGCTTTTCGTATCCGACCTTCACCTCGATGCGGATCGCCCCGCCAGCATCGACTTGTTCCTGCGCTTTCTGCAGTCGGAAGCCAAGCATGCCGATGCACTTTTTATCCTCGGCGACTTGTTCGAGGCCTGGATCGGCGACGACGACGACAATCCGTCGTTCGCACCCGTATTGGAGGCGTTGTCTCGCCTGACGGACGCCGGCGTGCCGTGCTTTGCGATGCACGGCAACCGCGATTTTCTACTCGGCGATCGCTTCGAATCGTCGACGGGCTGCCGACTGCTCGATGAGTGGCACGTGGCTGAGATAGCGGGCGAGCGCGCTCTGATGACACACGGCGACCTACTGTGCACCGACGACGTGCCGTACCAAGATCTGCGCAAAACGGTTCGTAACCAAGCCTGGCAGACCCAGTTTCTCGCCAAATCACTGGCGGAGCGTCGCGCGATCGCCGCCGATCTGCGTCAACGCAGCCGCACCGAGACGGCCGCTAAGCCCGCCGAGATCATGGATGTCAACGCCGACACTGTCGCCGATGCGTTCCGCAAGCACGGCACGCGCATTCTGATTCACGGCCACACGCACCGCCCGGCGATCCACGCGCTAACGGTCGACGACGCGCCTGTCACCCGAGTCGTGCTCGGCGCCTGGTATGCGGGTGGCAGCGTATTGCGCTGGGACGCCGACGGCTACCGGCTAGAAACGCTTTAGCACGGACGAGACTCCGGCCCGATTTGTCGCTCAGCGCGAATGTCGCCGGCGCAATCGCTCTCCCGTTGCGGATATCACGTCGAACTGCTCGAGGAGCTGCAATGCCGACTGAAACCGATCGGTTGGATCGATCGCGATCATTCCGTCCAAGATCGGTTGTAGCTCCTGATGACCATCGACGAGCACCGGTCGGGCAGCGTGCGAATGCTGGTAGATCACGGCCATCGGCGAGTCGGCGAGGAACGGCCGCCGCCCGGTCAGCATCTCGTAGAAAATGCAGCCTAGGCTATAGATATCCGAGCGCTCGTCGACGGGCTCCGCGTGCCCCTGCTCGGGACTCATGTAGTACGGAGTCCCGAAGATCCGGCCCGTGCCCGTGATGGCCGCCTCGAGCTTCATCTGCTTTGCGAGGCCGAAATCGATCAGCGCGATCGTATCGTCGCCCCGCAGCATGACGTTTGCCGGCTTCAGGTCGCGGTGCAGGATACCTGCTTCGTGAATCGCAGCGAGCGCGCGCGCGATCTGCCGAGCGTAATCGAGCGCCTCCGCAAGGCTCATACCGCAGCGCAAGCGTTCCGCGAGGCTACCACCGGCCAGGTACTCCATCGCAATGAACGCATGATCGTCGGCAATCCCGAGATCGAAAATCTTGACGACGTTCGGATGGTCGACCTTGGCGATGACCTCGTATTCCAGCAAAAACCGATCGAACAGATCGCTGCTGCCCGAATCCGGCATGTGCTTCAAGATTTTGAACACGCGCCGCCGACCCGTGCCTTCTTCCTGCGCGAGGTAGACGCTCGACAGATCCCCGGAATGCAGCTCCGCGATGAACGTATGCCGGCGCAGCCCCGTCAGCACTGGCCCGACGCTGCGGCTCGCGCCGCTGTCTTTCGCATCTGGGCGAGACGCGCGGATCAGCGCGCGCGCCGATGAGATCAGCCGCTGATGCGTTAAGCGCGACTTGGGGAAGTAATCCGCAGCACCGAGCTTCATCGCCTCGACGGCAAGAAACTCATCGCCCTCCGCGGCGAAAACGATGACTGGTGGACAACCCGTGCGTCCGCACAGCGAGCGCAGCATCGCCAATCGCGGTTCTTGCTCGAGAGGATAACCAAGCAACACGAGATCGAGATCGGCGAGCGGAAATGCCTGCGGCAGCGAACCAGCCGAGCTTGGCTGATACTCCTGAATCGTCAGATCGGGCCATTCGACCTCGAGATGATATCGGAGCACCCGGCGGTACTCGTTATCGTCGTCGATTATCAGAACACGCATCGCGATCAGTTGCGGATCTCGGTCAAGCCAGCGACGAGGTGCCGAGCCACTCGCTGCGCACAGACCGGCCGATCACAGACCGCCGGCGGCCTGCAGCGTATCGTCCCCGCCGCCGCTCTCTTCGCGCAGTATCTGCGCGTCGCGCTCGGCGCGCGCTGCGTCCGCGCGCGTACGCTCGAGCCGCGCGAGGTATGCCGCCGTGACATTGCCGGTAACGTACTCGCCAGAGAAGCAAGACGTATCGAAGGATTCGATTGCCGCATTCTCGTGGCGAACGGCGCGCACGAGGTCGTCGAGGTCTTGGTAGACGAGCCAATCGGCACCGATGAATGCGCAAATTTCTTCGACGGTTCTACCGTTGGCGACGAGCTCACTGGCAGCCGGCATGTCGATGCCGTAGACGTTCGGATAACGCACTGGCGGCGCCGCCGAGGCAAAATACACGCGCCGAGCGCCGGCGTCGCGCGCCATGTCGATGATCTGCTTGGATGTCGTGCCCCGCACGATCGAATCGTCGACGAGCAGGACGTTCTTACCGGCGAACTCCAGGTCAATTGCGTTCAGCTTGCGCCGCACCGACGCTTGGCGCTGCTCCTGGCCCGGCATGATGAACGTGCGCCCGATATAGCGGTTTTTGATGAACCCTTCGCGATACTTGACGCCGAGCTCGTGCGCCACCTGCACGGCTGCCGTGCGCGATGTATCGGGAATCGGGATCACGACATCGATGTCGTGATCGGGCTTGGTTCGCAATATCTTTGCGGCCAGCGCTTCACCCATGCGCAGCCGCGTCTTGTAGACCGACAGTCGGTCGATAACCGAGTCCGGCCGCGCGAAATACACGAACTCGAAAATACACGGCGAGTACGGTACTCCAGAGTCGTACTCGCGGCTGAAAATCGTTCCCTGCTGATCGATAAAGACCGCCTCGCCTGGCTTGATATCTCGCTCGAGCTCGAAGTCGAGCGCATCGAGCGCGACGCTCTCGGACGCAACGATCCGCTCGACACCGAGCGGCGTATTGCGCACGCCGAAAACGGCAGGCCGGATGCCGTGCGGATCGCGGAATGCAACGATGCCATAACCGATGATCATCGCTACGACCGCATACCCCCCCGAGCAACGCCGATGCACAGCTTCGACTGCGGCGAGAATCCGCTCCGGCGTCAAAACATCCCGCGACAACCGCCCGAGCTCGTGTGCGAATACGTTCAGCAGCACCTCGGAGTCCGAGCCGGTATTCAAATGCCTGCGGTCGCTCTCGAGCAGCAAGCGTTTCAGTTCGCCGGAATTGATCAGATTGCCGTTGTGCGCGAGGCAGATGCCGTACGGTGAATTCACGTAGAACGGCTGGGCCTCGGTCAAGCTTGCGCTGCCTGCTGTCGGATAGCGGACGTGGCCGATACCCATATTGCCGCGCAGACGCAGCATATGGCTCTGCTGAAACACGTCGCGCACGAGACCGTTGCTCTTGCGTAGATGCAACTGCCCGGCGTCGTCGGTCATGATGCCGGCCGCGTCTTGGCCGCGATGCTGCAGATTGGTCAGCGCATCGTATAGTGCCTGGTTAACGGGGGACTGGCCGACGATGCCTACGATTCCACACATGATTCCATCACTATCGATCTAGCCTTCGTTGTTGCCCATATACTCGCTGCCGATCGCAGCGTAGTAGCGAATTCCATTCGCGATGCGATCACTCGCCGGCCTGAGCGCTGCCTGCTGCCACCACGGATCGCTCGCAAGCCCCGCATAGTCGATGACGATGACAGCCAAGCCGACGATCAGGACGCCTCGCGCGAAGCCGAACAGCGATCCGAGCATCCGGTCGGTGCTGCTCAAGCCCGATGCGCGAATGAGCTCTCGGACGAGCCATGCGATCGTACCGCCCAAGATCATGACGAGTACGAAAATGGACAAGCGCCCGGCCCAAACTCTGAGTTCCGGCGCTGCGGCCCATTCGCCAAGCAACGGCTCGACGACCCACGAAAAACGCCACGCGAGCCAAATCGCGACGAGCCACGTACCGACTGACAGTGCTTCCTTTGCGAA
>JAHEEN010000175.1 GCA_024640685.1 Rhodospirillaceae bacterium | reverse complement strand
CCGGCGCGGCCGCTACCGCGGCTGGCGCAGGTGCTACGGGCACGCTCGCCGCGATGCCGCCGTCGCGGGAATAGCGGCTAATGCGCACCGATTCCTCGCCTTCGGATATCTCGATCTCCGCGATACCGGATTCTTCGAGTAGCTCGATGAGCTTTTTGACTTTTCGAATATCCACGGGTCGTCCTCAGTTGGCCAGGTGGTTTAGCGCGGCCGTCAACGCGAGCTCGTAGCTCGTGATGCCGAAGCCGGCTATCGTGCCGACGGCAATGTCGGCGAAGTACGAACGCTGCCGAAAGTCCTCGCGTGCGGCGACGTTGGACAGATGTATCTCGATGAACGGAATGGCGACGGCGAGTAGGGCGTCGCGCAGCGCAACGCTCGTATGGGTAAAGGCGGCCGGATTGAACAGGATGAAATCGGTCGCATCCTCGCGCGCGCCATGGATGCGTTTGACGAGCTCGTGCTCGGCATCGCTTTGGAACGCGGTTAGCGTGTGGCCGCCGGCAGCGGCAAGCGACGTCAGCCGCGCTTCGATATCGGCGAGTGTCGCGCTGCCATAAACGCCCGGCTCGCGTTCGCCGAGCAGGCCGAGGTTCGGCCCATTGAGCAGAAGAAGCTGAGACATGTTCGAAGATCGGCGCCTGTTTGACGCCATATTACACACAATCGCCGCAGATCGCGGCATTTTATTTGTCGGTAGTGTGACGCCGCGCAGCGATCGCGCGGCTACATGATGGAGCCAGCCTACTAGATGCGGCCCGCGACGCGATCGCGAGCAGTCTCGAGATCGATCTCGCCGCGCGCGCGCGATGTAAACACCGCTGCGACGTTTTCGAGGTCCTCGTCATGTAGCTCGCCGGTGTGTACGCCGAGCACGTTGCGATCGCCGTCGACGAAAACCGTAAACGGCAGCGCGAAGAAATCGACGCCGAACGAAGCCGCTGCTTCCATGCCCTCGGCTTGGCCGATGAGAATCGGATAGTTGAACGACATGTCCTGTGCGTAATCGGCAACGGGGCCCGGCCGATCGACGGCAATGCCTACGACCGTGACACCGTTCTCGCGCTGCTGATCCTGAAACGTTTTCAGCAATGGAATTTCGCGCAGGCACGGCGCGCACCATGTCGCCCAGAAGTTGATGACCAGTGCGTCACCGGGCCACGATCGAATCGATTGTTGCTCGCCCGCGAGATTCGCAAGCGAGAATTCCGGCAACGTTTCGGCAGCCGTCGGTCGCTGCTCTGTCGGCTCCGCCGGCGTTTGCGCGTCAAGGGACGGCGTAGGCTCGACGGCTCTTTCCATCGTGGCTCGGTAGGTGAATATTCCACCGACCGCCAGTAGACCGGCAAATGCGAGGACGATGGCTTTCTTCATTGTTGTTCTAAGAGGGTTGTGCGTTGCTCGTCAGAGGCCGGCAAATCGGCGTGCGTGAGAGCTGAAAAACTCGGCATCGTAAAAGCCGACGAGCTCGTACTCGTCGCGCAACTGACCGCTGCGATCGAAAAAGGCGTAGACGGGCGGCCCCCACGTTTCGAAATAGCGCAGGATGTCACTGTCGTCATCGTCGTTTGCGGTTACGTCGACGCGCAACAACACGAATGGCGAATACGCATTGACAACGGTCGGATCCGGGAACGTGTAGTGTTCCATCTCCTTGCACGAGACACACCAGTCGGCCGTCAGATCGACCATGACCGGTTGGTTGGCCGCGCTGGCCTCGGCGACGGCGGCCTCGAGCTCGGCGACCGTCTCGATGTCGACGAATTGTAACCCCGGTGCGGCCACCGCTTGGCTCATCGCGCCACCGACTGCGCCTAGCGGTACCGGTCGTACGGGGTTAGTGCCGCCTAGGGATGCGCCGATCAGCATCAACGCGCCGTAGATGCAGGCGAGTACGCCAACGCCCTTGCGTAGACGTTGCTGTGCCGACGGCACTGCGGGGAGCGGCTCGAACGCGCCGAGAAAGACGCCCGTCAGGAAGACCAGTAACGCCCAGAGCAACAATGTAACTGTGCCCGGCAGCACGCGGTCCATCATCCAGATCGCGACGGCGATCATCATGACGCCGAATCCCGCCTTGACCGCGTTCATCCACGGCCCGGCCCTTGGCAACAGCTTGCCGGCCGAGGCGCCGACGACGAGCAGCGGCGAGCCCATGCCGAGACTGAGTGCGAACAGCGCGCCCGATCCACGGGCCACGTCGCCGGTCTGGCCGATGACCGCGAGCGTCGCGATCAATGGCGGTGCAACGCACGTCGTGACGATCAGCGCCGACAGCGCGCCCATAACGGCAACGCCCGCATATGATCCGGCCGACTGCCGACTTGCGAGCGCCGACAAGCGCGTTTGAATCACCGAGGGCATCTGCATCTCGAACGCACCGAACATTGCGAGCGCGAGCAGCACGAATAGGCCCGCGAAGATCGTCAGTATCCAAGGCTGTTGAAACGTTGCTTGCACCTGAGCGCCGGCCATCGCCGCGACGGCGCCGCCGGCCGTGTACGTCAGCGCCATGCCCATGACGTAGGCAAGCGACAGCGTGAAGCCGCGCATCGCAGTCGTCTCGCGGCCTTGCCCTGCGATCATGCCAGACAGAATCGGTACCATCGGCAGCACGCACGGCGTGAACGCGAGTAACAGGCCGAGGCCGTAGAACGTTGCAAGCACGGCCCATAGCGAGCCGTCGACGATCAGGCCCGCGAGGCGATCCTGCTCGGACACCATCGGCTCGAGCGGCACGGGCATGTCGAACTCGCTCGTTGCCGGGATCGTCAGCGCCATCGTGCGCGTCATCGGCGGATAGCAGATGCTGTCGAGCTTGCAGCCCTGGGCGTCGGCCGTCAGCTCGATGTCGACCTCGTCGGGCGTCGCGCGGTTGAATGGCACGGTCGCCTCGACGTAGTTGAAGAATACTTCGACGTCGCCGAACTCGAGGTCCTCGTGAGGCGTGCCTTGCGGCAGTTCCGCTGTGCCGAGGCCAATCGACTCGTCGGCACGGTAGCTGAACTTGTCCGCGTACATGTAATAGCCGGGCTCGATCGTCCAGCCGATGACGAGCTCGTTCGGGCCCTCGACGCGCGCGTTCATGACAAACGCCTCGTCAGCTGGTAACGGCTCGTCAGGGTTGCTCGTCGAGGTGCCCGTCAGCAGGTTCGTCAGCGCCGACCCGCGACCCCCGGCGGCTGCCGCCGGCAGCTCGACGCTACGGCTCCAGTTCTGCGGCGGGTAGCACAGACCGATGTCTGCGCATCCTTGCAAGACCAGGTCGAGATCGAGTGAGGCAGTTTCGCCAACGCGTCCGTACGGAATTGGGATGTCGAGTTGGTGCCGGTAAGTTTCGACGACGCCGAAGAACTCGTCCTCGTGAATCTCACCCTCCGGGTACAGCGGCTCACCTAGCGAGATTCCCGGAGTTTCGGAGTCGAAGTCGAAACGTTGCCGATAGAGGTAGTAGCCGTCCGGGATATCGAACCGCACGAGGACCTCGTCGCCGGTTGCCGTCAGCGTATACGGAAATGCTTGCTCGGGCCGCAGTATGTCGTCTTGCGATGGGACTTGGCCGCACGCTGTCGCTGCGGCTATCGCAAGAACGGCAGCAATCGACAGCGTCAGATTCGCGCGCACGTGCATGATCCTCGGTCGCCTAGCCGGCAACGGTTTCTGCAAGCCAGCCCAGATAATCTTCGGAACCCGCATCGACACGGACCGCCAAGAACTCCGGTAGTTCATATTTTGTCAGCGCATGCACGGTCTCGCGGACGGCCTCTAGGCGTTCTTCGGTTGTCTTGATCAACACCAACACCTCCTCGGCAGTCTCTACTGCGCCTTGCCAGCGATACGTCGAGCGCACATTGCTGAGCTGGCTGACGCAAGCGGCGCGTCTGGATTCAACGAGCGCCGCCGCGAGCGCATCGGCATCGACGGCGTTTGCGCACGTCGTCAACACGAGCATCGCCGAGCCATCCATTCGATCGTGCCCCGATCCATCGCGCAAACGCCAAGAATAGCCGGGTGGCCCGGTGGTGTCATGGAATTCGTCCACAACCCCTTGAAATACCGGGAGCGGCCCCTATTATTAGCACTCAATTTAGTCGAGTGCTAACAACAAATTCGTCTGCTTCACTAAATTCCTCTATCAATCAATACGTTATAGGGAGATCCTGTATGAACATCCGTCCCTTGCACGATCGTGTGGTCATTCGTCGCACCGAGGAAGAGCGCACGTCGCCCGGCGGTATCGTGATTCCCGACAGCGCGACCGAGAAACCGATCAAGGGTGAGGTCGTCGCCGTCGGCAACGGCAAAGTGCTCGATAGCGGCGAGGTCCGCGCGCTCGATCTGAAGACCGGCGACAAAGTGCTGTTCGGCAAGTACTCGGGAACCGAGGTCAAGGTCGATGGCGAGGAGCTCTTGGTCATGCGCGAAGACGACGTCATGGCCGTCATCGAAGGCTAAGTCACTCGCATCGATTTCGCATCAACAGAATTCTTCTCTAGGAGATAGTCATGGCAAAGGAAGTAAGATTTTCCGACGACGCTCGTCAGCGGATGCTCAAGGGCGTCAACGTGCTGGCGAACGCCGTCAAAGTAACGCTCGGTCCGAAGGGCCGTAACGTCGTGCTCGAGAAAAGCTTCGGCGCGCCGACCGTCACGAAAGACGGTGTCTCGGTCGCCAAGGAAATCGAGCTCGAGGACAAGTTCGAGAACATGGGCGTGCAGATGGTCAAGGAAGTGGCCTCGCAGACCTCGGACGCTGCCGGCGACGGCACGACGACGGCCACTGTGCTCGCACAGGCAATCTTGCGCGAGGGCCTCAAGTCCGTTGCGGCCGGCTTCGACCCGATGGATCTTAAGCGCGGCATCGACCGTGCCTCGCTCGCGATCGTCGATGAGCTCAAGAAGCTGTCACAGCCGTGTGAGGACGACAAGTCGATCGCGCAAGTCGGTACGATCTCGGCGAATTCCGACAGCGAAATCGGCCGCATCATCGCCGATGCAATGGGCAAAGTTGGCAAGGAAGGCGTCATCACGGTCGAGGAAGGCTCAGGACTCGAGAACGAGCTCGACGTCGTCGAGGGCATGCAGTTCGACCGCGGTTATCTGTCGCCGTACTTCATCAACGATCAAGCGAGCCAGTCGGTTCAGCTCGAGAATCCATATGTACTGATTCACGACAAGAAGATCTCGAATATTCGCGATCTGCTGCCGCTGCTAGAGGGTATCGCCAAGTCCGGCAGGCCGCTGTTGCTAATCGCCGAGGACGTCGAGGGCGAGGCGCTCGCGACGCTCGTCGTCAACAACATCCGCGGCATCGTCAAGGTCGCAGCCGTCAAGGCGCCGGGTTTCGGTGATCGCCGCAAGGCCATGCTGCAAGACATCGCGATTCTGACCGGTGGCCAGGTGATCTCCGAGGAGGTCGGTCTGTCTCTCGAGAAGGCCACGCTCGACGATCTCGGTGAAGCCAAGAAGATTCAGATCTCCAAAGAGAACACGACCGTCATCGATGGCGATGGCAGCCCGGACGACATCAAGTCGCGTGTTGATCAAATAAACACCGAGATCGAGGAGTCGACGTCGGACTACGACCGCGAAAAGCTTCAAGAGCGTGTCGCGAAGCTCGCCGGCGGCGTTGCCGTCATCAAGGTCGGCGCCGCGACCGAGGTCGAGATGAAGGAGAAAAAAGCGCGCGTCGAAGATGCGCTGCACGCCACGCGCGCGGCCGTCGAGGAAGGTGTCGTGCCCGGTGGCGGTGTTGCGCTGTTGCGTGCCGTGAGCCAGCTTTCCGAGCTTACCGGCGCCAACGACGATCAGACTGTCGGCATCAACATCCTGCGCCGTGCCGTTGAGGAGCCGTTGCGGCAGATCGTTGCCAATGCCGGTGCCGATCCCGCAGTTATCCTCAACGACGTCGTCGCCGGTAAAGGGAACTACGGATTCAACGCCGCAAGCGGTGAGTATGGCGATATGGTCGAGTTCGGCATCATCGATCCGACTAAGGTTACGCGCCTCGCGCTGCAGAACGCGACATCCGTCGCCGGTCTGTTGCTGACGACCGAGGCGATGGTCGCCGAGTTGCCGCAGAAAGACGCAGCTCCGGCGATGCCTGACATGGGCGGCATGGGCGGCATGATGTAAGCCCTTTCGCAGTCGTTACTGTCGACAAAGGCCCCGCCAAGTGCGGGGCCTTTTTCGTTGCGCACCGTGGTGCGACATCGTGTGAGGTACCGCAATGGGGCGAGTGTCACCACCCCCGCGCAGTGTCGCCATTGACCCGAGCGCGCAGCAGGGACGGCAGCGATCGCCGCATTGCGCTAACCAATGCGGTGTCGACCATTGCGGCGGGCGTCGTCTCTGGGCAGAGTGAAGACCCCCGCTAGCTGAGTGACAGTCGATCAAATGACGCGTGCGTTGCCAAACGAGCTGGCCGATCACTGGGATCGGATTCGCGGTCGACTCGGAAACATTCCGGTAGCGGTCGCAGCGGCGAGCGAAACGCTCGGCCACGAGCTGCCGGCGGTCGCGGCGTGCAGCGACTTCGTGCTCACGGTTCTCGAGCGCGATGCCGAGGCGTTGATCGCGCGCCTGCTCGATGCGGAGCCGCTGTCGAAGGCGTTGCTGAAACGCGAGCTCGATCTGATGGCGTGTGCCGACGAGGCACAGGCCATGACGCTGCTGCGGCGCGTGCGCAATCGCGAGACGGCGCGTATTGCGTGGCGGGACATCGCGGGCACCGCTTCGCTGCAGGAAAGCCTCCAGGCTTTGTCGCTGCTCGCCGACGCGTCGATTCGCGTAGCTACTGAGTTTGCGACAGCCCAGCTCGAGCCGCGCCACGGCCGTGCTGTCGGGACGGACGAATCGCCGCTGCCGCTGATGACGCTCGCGATGGGCAAGCTCGGTGGTGAAGAGCTCA
>JAHEEN010000174.1 GCA_024640685.1 Rhodospirillaceae bacterium | reverse complement strand
TCATTCCCGTTTTGCTAACCGTCGCCTCGCCAGCTACGGTTCTCGCGCAATCTGGCGACGATGCGCTGATCGCACGCGGCCGATATATCGCCAAGATCGGCGGTTGCAACGACTGCCATACGGCCGGTTATCTGCTGGCCGAGGGCCAGACCCCGGAGTCCGAGTGGCTGCTCGGCGACACATTTGGGTGGCGCGGCCCGTGGGGCACGACTTACGGCGCAAATCTGCGGCTGCTGCTTGCGAACATGAGTGAAGATCAGTGGCTGACATTGGCTAAAAACCTCCGCGCCCGCCCGCCGATGCCGTGGTTCACGTTGAACGAGATCAGCGACGAGGATCTGCGTGGGCTCTACGCATTCATTCGATATTTGGGATCGGGCGGATCGCCGGCCCCGGCCTACGTGCCGCCGGATCAGGAGCCGCCGCCGCCGTATGCAACGTTTCCGGCACCGCCACCGGCCGAGTAAATCGCGGCGGCGCAGTGCCGCTTAGTCCTCGACGAGCCCCTCGTTGATTACACCGCGGCGAACGAGCTCGGCGAGATAAACCGAGTCGTGGCTCGGCACGACGATCAGGTCGCTGGTCTCGATTGACTCGGCGAGCCAGTCGATCTGCAAAGCTAGTGCCTCTCGATCCTCGCGGATTCGCTCACTCGTTGTCGTCGGCCGCTGCGTTCGCCCGACGATGCCTTCTAGCGCCCACGTGACGTCGCCACTCAACAACAGCTCCGTCGCATCACTCAACCGCACGTAAACCATCTGGTGCCCGGGCGTATGGCCAGGGGCCTTGAGTAATACGACGCCAGGCGCTATCGGCAGGAACAGCGAGTAGTCAATGACGATGTAGTCGGCTGCCGTCTCGGGTGTCAGGCGAATCGCCGGCGATTGTGGCGCGAGTGTCAGCGTCTCGACCTGAGCCCGCGTCAAAAGCGTATGGCTAGCGATCTCGGCTCGTTGCGCCGAACGCACGACACCGGCGACGTGATCGCCGTGCTCGTGCGTGACGACGATGAGGCTCGCGGCCGCGAGCGCGCGCTGCACCTCTGCGTTGCGCTCCGGAAAGTAGGGTTCCGGCGCGCCTGTCGAGAAACCGCGGTGAACGGCCTCGTCCATGCCCGCATCCACCATCAGCGTCGTACCGTCGTAAGCGATCTGAAAGGCCGTGCGTGCCTGAACGTAAGGTGTCTCGTCGGCAACGTCGAGTACGACGCGCCGGGGACGCCGGCTTTCGGCAACCGTCACGAAGTGCACGGCTGTCGGTGCGAGGCCCGGTATATCGTCGGCGGCCTCGCGAATTCGCGCCAGCAGATCGGCTGGGTAGGCTCGCGCTGCCTGCGGCACGAGCGGATCGGTCTCGGCGGCAAGGCTCGGTGCCGCGAGCACGATGCCAAGCACGCCCAACGACAGATACCTAGTAGTCATGACAACGATCCTCTCGCGTTATTGATGGCATCGCCCGACTGCGCACGACCGGCGTCGGCCCTAGAGCGTACCCGGATAGGCGCCGCCGTCGATCAGTAAATTCTGCCCAGTCAGGTACCCGGCCTGCGCGCTGCAGACAAACGCACACAGCTGGCCGAACTCTGCGGGCACGCCAAAACGCTGCGCCGGGATGCTGCCGCGACGCCGCTCGCGCGCGGCCTCGTCGAACATGCCCATCAGACGATCGGTTGCAAACGCCCCGGGAAGCAGATTGTTGATCGTGACGTTGCGCCCTACTGTCTTCTTGTCGCGCGCGATTCCGGCAACGAACCCGGTCAATCCGGCGCGGGCGCCGTTGGAGAGCCCGAGAATCCCGATCGGTGCCTTGACGGCACCCGACGTGATGTTGACGATCCTGCCGAAGCCGCGCTCGATCATGCCATCGACGGTCGCGCGTATCAGTGCGATCGGTGCGAGCATGTTCGCGTCTAGCGCGGCAATCCAATCGTCGCGGCTGAAATCGCGAAAGTCGCCGGGCGGCGGCCCTCCGGCATTGTTGACGAGAATGTCGGGTTCCGGGCATGTCGCGAGCACAGCGCTGCGGCCATCCTCAGTCGCGATGTCGCAGGCGACGGCCTCGACCGTGACACCGGTAGCCTGCCCGATCTCTTCAGCAGCCTGACGCAGCGCTGCCTCCGTTCGCGCGCAAATCGTAAGCTCGACACCTTCGCTCGCGAGCGCGTCGGCGCATGCGCGCCCGAGCCCCTTGCTCGCGCCACACACGATGGCTCGCTTTCCGGCCAGACCCAAATCCATTTGTCGCGATCCCCCATGCTTTTCTGGACTTTCAAAATACCGCAAATCGGCGCCAGCACACCACAGCAGTACGGTCCGGAATACCAATTCGCGACGCGGTGCCAGCGCACAGTGTCGGACAGCGCTAGTATCTAGCAATGGCCTACGACGAGGGAATTGCCGAGCGCATACGTGACGCTCTCGCCGACATACCGAACGTCACCGAGAAGAAAATGTTCGGCGGCATCGCGTTTCTCGTCAAAGGTCATATGTGCTGCGGGATTACCAATGAGACCCTGATGGTCAGAGTCGGAGCCGACAACTACGAAAGTGCGCTCGCGCGACCCCATGCTCGGACTATGGACTTCACCGGCAAGCCACTCAGAGGTTTTGTCTATGTTGCCACAGCCGGCTTCGACACCGACGATGGTCTTGCGAGCTGGATTCGAACGGGTCTCGATTTCGTCACGACACTGCCGCCGAAGTAACCCGCAATCACGATTGTAAGCAGCGTCGATGAAGCCACAATCTCCGCAGTAGCTCCCGATCCTGTGACCCGGGCCGATCGCGTGCCCCGGAATGTGATCCGGTTCCTTCTGTTAACCGCTGCCATCGCCGTTAATGCTTGTCGGAACGCCGATCACATTGGGAATCTCGGCTGATCAACGCAAGGAGTTAGGCGTCATGAGTAATTCTTACGATGATTCCGACGACAAGATGTGCACTTTGGGGGCCACGCTGGTCTTCAAGGGCGAGCTATCGGCCGATGAGGATTTGATGCTCAAAGGTCGCGTAGTAGGCTCGATTCGCCACACTGCCAACCTCAGAATTGGCAAAGAAGGCTCGGTCAAGGGCGACATCAAAGCCAAATATATTTCGGTCGAAGGCGAGGTCGAGGGCGATCTTCACGCAAGCTCATCGGTCAACGTAAAAGAGTCCGCCAACGTCAAGGGCAATATCTACGCCCCGACCGTAGGTCTGATCGAGGGTGCGCATTTTCGCGGCACCATCGACATGAACCAGGCCGAGCAATCGGCATCGACGCCGAAAGGCAAGGCCACGACGGCTGAAAGCTCCGAATCGACGGCACCTGCACCGAAAGTCGCCGCAGCCGGCGGCTAATCGCCTCACTACAGACTTACCACCGCCTTTAGGACTACCGAAATGGACAGCAAAAGCCCAGCCACGAGCTTCAGCCTCAACCCCGATTCCTCACTCGCCCAGGAAGTGGATCAGGATAGGACCGCAGACTCGTTCCAGAATGAGGATCACACGGTCTCCGACTACGTCGCTGACGACATCTTGAACTCCCCCGATACGAGGAATCTCTCGGTGATCGGGCAAACGTTGAAGTTCAAGGGCGATCTCATCGCAGAAGAGGACCTGCTGATACAAGGCAGCGTCAAGGGAACGATCGACCATCGCGCGAAGAATCTAACGATCGGCGCTCACGGTAACGTGACCGCAAATATAATTGCGGAGAACGTCATCGTTCAGGGCAAGATCCAGGGCGAGATTCGCGCTACGGAGTCGGTCGTCGTCGAGCCGTCGGCTCGCGTCGTTGGTGATATCTTCGCGCCGCGCGTTGGCCTCAAGGAAGGCGCCAAGTTCAAGGGCAGCATCGATATGGATGCCGACCCGACGACAGCCGGATCGGCAGCGCGGCAGAGCATTTCGGACTCCGCGAAGAAGAAGCCCGCGACACGCTCTTCGGCGAAGAAAAAATCCGACGACGCCTCGAGCGACTCGAACGATTCCAGCAACTCCAGCAACTCCAGCGACTCGTAGGTCTTTGCGTCTCGGAGCTGTGACGCAAAGCGCGTAGCTCTCCGATCGAGAACCCCGGGCGCATCGCCATTTAGCGTGGCGATGCGCCCGTTTCGTTTCGGCCTACGGCAGACATGTCGGCGGCCGCTGGCTCAGCGGACCCGAAGACCCCTTCTGTGCTACTGTCCGCTCTCGCAACGCCACGTTAGCGATTGAGAAGAATAATGAGGCAGCGGGTCACGTGGAGCATGTAGCACGATCCTCGTCCGACGAACGCCCGCGTCGGGCGATCGTGACGGTTGCGTTGTGCTTTGCCGTTGCCGTCCTCGAGGGCTTCGACATTCAGGCCATCGGCATTGCCGCGCCGCGCCTCGGTCCGGAGCTCGGCCTCGAAGCGGGCCGGATGGGCTGGATCTTCTCGATCAGCAACATCGGTATCGTCATCGGTGCCGCATTCGGCGGACGCCTCGCCGACTACGTTGGCCGCAAGCCGGTATTCATCGGCGCCGTGGCGATGTTCGGCGTGTTCACGCTTGCAACCGCGGCAGCCGGCGGCTTCGTGACGCTCTTCCTGATTCGCCTTCTCGTCGGACTCGGTTTCGGCGCGGCGCTGCCGAACATGATGGCCGTCGCCTCGGAGATCTCAAGCCCCGACCGGCGCACGATTACGGCCGCTGCGATGTTCTGCGGACTGCCGTTTGGCGGCGGCATATCTGCCTGGCTGACACAGCTGCTCCCGGCGGGCACGGACTGGCGGGCCTTGTTTTACATCGGCGGATCACTGCCACTCGTGATCGTACCTGCGCTGTATCTGTTCATGGCCGAGACGTTGAAGCGCGCTGATGCCGTAGCCGTAGGCCGCGCACCGATCACGCAGGCGTTGTTCGCCGAAGGCCGTAGCCGACCGACTTTGTTGCTGTGGCTGACGTTCTTACCAACGTTGTTGATCTTGTATCTGATCCTGAACTGGCTGCCGACGCTCGTCGAAGGCCAGGGCCTCGATCGCGCACTCGCGCCGCGCGCGTCGCTGGCATTCAACTGGGGCAGCGTCCCGGGCGCGCTGTTGTTCGGCGCGCTCGTCGACAAGATCGGTTTTCGTTGGCCGCTTGCGCTCTCCTACGTCGCGCTTGTCGGATCGTTGGCGCTGCTCGGTGACGCCGGCGGGCTCGGCCCAATCGTGTTTTTCAGCGCGGCTGCCGGCTTTTTCCTGACGGGCGCTAACTACGCCTTGTATGGCGTCGCGGCCGGCTACTATCCAATCGCAGTTCGCGGCACCGGCTCGGGCGCTAGCGTCGCGGTCGGTCGCATCGGCTCGGTCGTAGGGCCGCTGCTCGCAGGTGCGTTGTTGAGCCAAGGCCTGACGGCAACGCAGGTGATCTTGACGATGGTGCCCGCGGCCGCGATCGCGGGCGTCTCGGTTTTCGTGCTGAGCTTTTACCGCCAGGCTGACTGACGGTCGCGATACGCTCCCAACAGTCGTGACTGTTGGTACGATCACTCAGCGCGCCCACGATAGAGAGATTTGACGATGTCCAACAACCCGCCATTTAAAGCCGATCATGTCGGCAGTTTCTTGAGGCCCGTCGAGATACACGAGGCGCGCCGCAAGCGCGACGCCGGGGAACTATCGGCCGAGGGGCTGCGCGCGATAGAAGACGAGGCCATTCGCGGCATCGTCAAATTCCAGGAAGATCTCGGCTTACAGGGCATCACTGACGGTGAGTTTAGGCGCACATTCTTTCACACCGACTTCTTGACGCAGCTCGAGGGCGTCGTCACAGAAGGTGGAATCCAGATCAAGTTTCATCGTCAGGACGGCGAGCTCGATTTCGCCCCTCCGGTCATGAAGATCAAGGGCAAGGTCCGTCACGCTCGACCAATTCAACTGCAGGACTTCGAATTCCTGCAATCCGTCGTGACGCGCGGCACCCCGAAAGTCTCGATTCCGTCGCCGACGATGCTGCATTTCCGCGGCGGACGAAACTCGGTCGATGAAGCTGCGTATCCCGACATGGACGAGTTCTATGCCGACGTAACGCAAGCCTACGCCGCCGAGATTCGCTGCCTGGCCGATGCCGGCTTGAAGTACTTGCAGCTCGACGATACGAATTTGGCGTATCTATGCGATCCGAGGCTACGCGAGGCGACACGCGCCCGCGGCGACGACCCCGACGAGCTGCCGCGAATGTACGCGCATTGGATCAATGCGTGTATCGCCGATCGCCCGGACGACATGACCGTGTGCGTGCATCTGTGCCGCGGCAACTTCAAGAGCTATTGGGCCGCCGAGGGCGGTTACGAGCCGGTCGCCGAGGCGCTGTTCCAAGAGTTGGCCGTCGACGGCTATTTCCTCGAGTACGACGACGATCGCTCCGGCGATTTTCGCCCGCTGCGATACGTGCCGCCCGGCAAGACCGTCGTGCTCGGCCTCGTGACGACGAAGCTCGACGAGGTCGAGTCGAAGGACGACATCAAGCGCCGCATCGACGAAGCCGCGCAGTACGCGCCACTCGAGCAGCTTGCGCTATCGCCGCAATGCGGCTTCTCATCGACGGTCCACGGCAACGAGATCGCCGTCGGCGCACAGGCCGACAAGCTCAAGCTCGTGCTCGAGGTTGCGCGGGAGGTCTGGGGAGAGATCTAGGTCTGAGCGTCAGCTATGCGCGTCAGCTAGGGACGTTAGCTAACAGCTTGGTGCGCGAGTGGGGTTATCGAGGAACGCTGTAGATCCGTCCCTGGACGCTCCAGCGCGCGCGTCCGACCGCCATGGACCGCGGAAGTGCCGGAATTGCAGGAACAAATTCCGGCCATGCGCGCGACGGTCCTCGATAACCCCACTCGCGCACTAAGCTCTCCGGACGGCAGCGGAATCATCGACGACAAAGCTACGATTTGCCGTTGCTGAAGAACTTTACGAACAAGCGTGACCAAG
>JAHEEN010000173.1 GCA_024640685.1 Rhodospirillaceae bacterium | reverse complement strand
CCGTTCGACCATGACGAATAACAACTCGGCGCCCGCACGCGTGGCGATCACCGGCGCTGCCGGCCAAATCGGTTACCAGCTCGCATTTCGCATCGCTTCAGGTCAGCTGTTCGGCGCAGGCCGGCGCGTCGTATTGCAGCTCATCGAGATCCCACCCGCGATGGATGCGCTCGAGGGCGTTGCTATGGAGCTCGACGATTGCGCGTTCAATTTGCTCGACGACGTCGTCGTCACCGACGACCCGAACGTCGGCTTTCGCGATACCGATAACGCATTTCTCGTCGGTGCCAGAGGCCGCACTCTCGGCATGGAGCGCAAGGACCTGCTGATCGCAAACGCGCAAATTTTCTCTGTTCAAGGCAAAGCGTTGAACGCGAACGCGTCGCGCGATGTCAAAGTACTCGTGGTCGGCAATCCAGCAAACACGAACGCATTGATTACGCGCGAGAATGCGCCAGACATCGATCCGCGCAACTTCACGGCAATGACGCGCCTCGACCACAATCGCGCGAAAGCGCAGCTCGCAATCAAGGCCGAAGGGCACGTCTCGGATGTTCGCAGTATGACGATCTGGGGCAATCACTCCTCGACACAATATCCCGATATTGCACACGCGACGTTGGCCGGCAAGCCGGCGCCGTCGCTCGTTCCCGAGCAGTGGTACCGCGACGAGTTCATCCCGACGGTGCAGCAGCGCGGTGCCGCAATCATCAAGGCTCGCGGCGCATCGTCGGCTGCATCCGCCGCGTCGGCTGCGCTCGATCACATGCACGACTGGGTCAACGGCACGCCCGATAGCGACTGGGTCAGCATGGGCGTCGCATCGGACGGCAGCTACGACATCCCCGAAGGTGTCGTGTACTCGTATCCGGTCACATGCAGCGGCGGCGACTACTCGATCGTCCAAGGGCTCGACATCGACGAGTTCAGCCGACAGATGCTCGACGCGACGAATGCCGAGCTGCGCGAGGAGCGCGAAGGCGTCGCCGAGCTGTTGTAAGCGCCTCGGATCGGCATGGCTAGGCGCACGGAGGCACCATTGTGGAAACCTGGTTCTGGCTCCTGGTCGTACTCGGCACCGGCATCACGGTCGCCTATCGACGCGTTGACCTAAAGACATCGACGGCGGCAATCGGCGTTGCGCTGATCGCGTACACGACGCTCAGCGACGACGTCGGCTGGCCCGTAGCTTTGTGGCTCGCATTTGTCCCTATCGCGCTGCTCAACGTCGAGTCGCTTCGCCGCGAGTACATCACACGGCCACTGCTCGGCGTTTTCAAGCGCATGCTGCCGTCGCTGTCGAAAACCGAGAAGGATGCGCTGGAGGCCGGCACCGTTTGGTGGGAGGGTGAGCTGTTCTCCGGCATGCCCGATTGGAGCGTGCTGCGTCGGTTGCCGGGACCCCGGCTGACGAACGAGGAACAAGCGTTTCTCGACGGTCCGACCGAAGAGCTCTGTCGGATGCTCGACGATTGGGAGGTCACCCACGAGCTTGCCGACATGCCCGAACGTGTTTGGGCGTTCATCAAAGAGCATCGCTTTTTTGCGATGATCATTCCGAAAGAGTATGGGGGCTTGGGCTTCAGCCCGCTGGCCAACTCGATCGTGCTGACGAAGATTGCATCGCGCAATGCAACCGCGGCCTCGACGATCGGCGTGCCGAACTCGCTGGGTCCGGCCGAGCTGCTGCTGCACTATGGCACTGACGCACAGAAGGAGCGCTGGCTTCCTGGCCTTGCGACGTCCGAAGAAATCCCTTGTTTCGCATTGACGTCGCCGCGCGCGGGCTCCGATGCGACCGCAATCGTCGACACCGGCGTCGTCTGTCGCGGTGAGTTCGACGGCGAGGAAGTGCTCGGCATTCGACTGAACTGGGACAAGCGCTACATCACGCTCGCGCCGATCGCTACCGTGCTCGGGCTCGCGTTCAAGCTCCACGATCCGGATCGTCTGATCGGTGACGAGGAGTATCGCGGCATCACTGCAGCGCTCGTGCCGACGAGCTTGCCGGGCATCACGATCGGTCGCCGCCACTTTCCGATCAACATCCCGTTCCAAAACGGGCCGACACAAGGCAAAGACGTTTTCGTGCCGATCGACTACATCATCGGCGGGCCGGACATGGCCGGGCACGGCTGGCGCATGCTCGTCGAGCTGCTCGCGGTCGGCCGCGGGATCGTGTTGCCGAGCAACGCACTGGGTGGCGCTATGGCGGCCGTCTACGCGTCCGGCGCTTACGCGCGCATTCGCCGACAGTTCAAGCTGCCAATTGGCAAATTCCACGGCGTCGGCGAAGCGCTCGCGCGAATCGCCGGGCTGACGTACATCATGAAAGCCGCCTCGCGCGTCACGTGCGCGGCACTGAACGCCGGCGAAAAACCCGCCGTGCCGACAGCGATCTTGAAATACCACAATACCGAGATGGCACGCCAAGTCGCGAACGATGCGATGGACATTCACGGCGGCAAGGCCATCATGCTGGGCCCGAAGAATTACCTCGCGCGCGCGTACGAATCGATTCCGATCGCGATCACCGTCGAAGGCGCGAACATACTGACGCGCAACCTGATCATCTTCGGCCAGGGCGTCATTCGCTGCCATCCGTTCGTGCTCGCGGAGCTCGAGGCCGCGCAGGACGCTGACGAGGCGCGCGGCCTCGCCGCGTTCGACAAGCTGTTGTTTCAGCACATCGGCTATGCCGTATCGAATGCGATGCGCTCGCTCGTCATGGGGTTGACACTATCGCGCTTCACCGAGGTGCCGACGTCGGGATTCACGCGGCGTTACTACCAGCGAATCAATCGTTACAGCGCGTCCTATGCGCTCGCGGCCGATGTCGCGCTGTTGACGCTTGGCGGCGCGTTGAAGCGTAAGGAACTGTTGTCGGCGCGGCTGGGTGACATCTTGAGCTACCTTTACCTCGCGTCGATGGTCCTGAAGCACTTCGAGGATCAGGGCTCACCGGCCGCAGATCGCCCGATCGTCGAATGGGCTTGCCGGACGCTGCTTTACCGCGCGCAGGAGCAGCTGCACAGTTTCCTGCGCAATTTTCCGAACCGCTGGGTTGCGGCGAGCCTGCGAGCATTGATTTTCCCGCGCGGTCGCACGTTCTCGTCACCGTCGGACGAGCTCGGTCAGGAGATCGTCGAGCTGATGATCAATCCGACGCCGACGCGGGAACGGCTCTGCGACCAGATCTACAAGGCCGTCGAGCCCGGCAATCCTCTTGGCCTATTGCAAGAGGCGCTCGAAGCTGCCGATCGCATTCGTCGACTCGAACGCAAGGTGTTCGACGCCGCACGCGATGGCAAGCTCGAGCGCGAGGATACGCCGGGCCAGATCGACGA
The DNA here is from genome assembly GCA_024640685.1 of Rhodospirillaceae bacterium. Classification (GTDB taxonomy): domain Bacteria; phylum Pseudomonadota; class Gammaproteobacteria; order Steroidobacterales; family Rariloculaceae; genus JAHEEM01. The sequence continues at coordinate 3,580 of JAHEEN010000173.1, read as the reverse complement.
GGCCGAGCAACTCGGTATTGTCACAGCGGAAGAGGCCGAGCAAATCCGCGCATTCGATCAGATGACGCTCGAGTTGATGGCCGTCGACGACTTCGCACCGACGGACCTCGCACGACAGCCAACGGTCGCGCGCAAAACGCCGACTCGAAAGAAATCGCCACGCAAGAAATCGTCTGGAAAGGCCCGCGGGAAAACGGCTCCGGCGACCGATGACACCGACGACGAGCCAGCGTCTCCACTGCCCTGATCGGCTTGTCGCTATTGCCTCGTCGCTGACCGCCGTTGGCGTGCAGCAGGACGCTGGCTGCTGATCGCGTGTGCTACATTTGCGCTCATCGATTCCGAGAACCGAGAAGCGGTCAGGACGCGCATTGCGCCACCGCAAGGAGCAAAGCGATGACGATCCGACAGCTATTCGTTGCCACTGCGGTGGGTCTCTTGGTGACGGCCTGCGCCCAAGAGGAACCTGCCGAGATACCAGAGCCCGCAGCGGGGCCGATGTCCGAGCCTGCGGCAGCACCCGCGGCGGCGGCGATGCTGCGCACGGCGGCACCAGCTGGTGCGGCTGCGTACATCGTCGAGCCGAGCGACGGTGCAACCGTGTCGAGTCCCGTTCGCGTCGCGTTCGGACTGACCGGCGCCGGCATCGCGCCCGCGGGCGTCGAGGCGCCGAATACCGGCCACCATCACCTGATCATCGACACGCGTCTGGCAAGCTACGACCTACCGATCCCCGCGGATGCCCAGCACGTGCACTTCGGCGGTGGCCAGACCGAAGCGACGATCGAGCTTCCACCGGGGCGTCACGAGCTGCAGCTCGTACTCGGCGACCATTTGCACATTCCGCACGAGCCGCCGATCATGTCGGATATTGTCACCATCGAAGTGACGAACTGATCCAGGCGCTATAACGCCCGGTACGCGATCGACCGCATACATAACGATATTTAGGCCATCGCATGTATACGCAGTTTTTCGGGCTCAGGGAAAAGCCGTTCTCGATAACGCCCGATCCGCGCTACCTCTATTTGAGCCAACGTCACGCGGACGCGCTCGCGCATCTGATCTTCGGCGTTTCGCATAGCGGCGGCTTCATTCAGCTGACGGGCGAGGTCGGCACCGGCAAGACGACGCTCGTGCGCACGCTGTTCGAGCAGCTGCCCGACGAGGCCGATGTCGCGCTGATTCTGAATCCTGAGCTTTCGGTCACGGAATTCCTGACGGCCATTCTCCAGGAACTCAAGGTTCGATTGCCCGAGGATCGGTCGAACAAGGGCTTGATCGACGTACTCAACTTCTATCTGCTCGCCGCACATGGCCGCGGGCGCCGAACGATCGTCATCGTCGACGAGGCCCAGAACCTTGCGCCGAACATCCTCGAGCAAGTTCGCCTGTTGACGAATCTCGAGACGCCCAAGCAGAAGCTGCTGCAGATCATCCTGATCGGCCAACCGGAGCTGCGAGAACTCCTAGCCCGAGACGATATGCGTCAGCTCGCGCAGCGGATTACGGGCCGCTATCACCTCGAGCCGTTGGATCTCGAGGACACGGGAAAGTACATCGAGCACCGGCTCAAAGTCGCCGGTGCGGGCGGCGGCATGTTCACGCCCGCGGCAATCAAGGAAATCTACCGCCAGTCGAAAGGCATTCCCCGCATCATCAATGTCATTGCCGACCGCGCGCTGTTGGCCGCGTATACTCAGGACACACGCTCGATCGATCGGCGCATCGTTCGTCTCGCGGCGGCAGAAGTCTACAGCCCCTCGCGCAAGGTCGCCTGGAAAGGCCATCTTGCCGCTACGATCACAGTCGGCGTGATTGCGGCCATCGGCTACAGCACCATTCAGAATACAGTGCCGACTGTGCCGACACCGGATTCCACGATCGAGCAAGCCACCGCCATCGCCCGGTCCACGGTCCAGGTCGTCGACGAGAGCCCGGTGCAGGCGGACACGCCCACCGCCCCGAGCGTTGACGCGAGCTTCGATACCCCGACGGCCGCCGAGCCGCGGTCACTGGCCAGCTTACTGGCCGACCCATCCGTGCCGAAGGACACCAACACCGCCTTCGCTGCGCTCTTCGAGCTCTGGGGAGCCACCTTCGATGCGAGTGGATCGATGGCATGCGCTCAGGCCTTGCAGCAGCAACTGGGGTGCTGGTTTCAAGAAGGCACGCTCAGGCACGTGAGGCGGCTCAATCGTCCAGCGATCTTGAGCCTCATCGACGCGAACGGCGACGAGTTTCAGCTCACGCTCAGCCGCCTCGACGCGAATCATGCGACGTTCCTGGCCGGGGGTATGGAGTACTCGGTATCGATCAGCGACCTGTCCGAATATTGGTATGGTGATCACCTCGTTCTCTGGCAGCCCGGCGGCGGCAACGGCACGACACTGCGTCCGGGTGCGCGGGGCGATGGCGTTGTTTGGTTGCGGGAGAGTCTCGCGAAAATTTCGGGTGAGCCACCACCGACGAATCCATCGGATCTCTACAACGCCGATCTCGAGGCGCGCGTGCGCGAGTTCCAGCGTACTCGTCGCCTCGACGTCGACGGCATCGCAGGGACCCAGACGCAGATCGTCATCAACACTGAGCTCGACTTGCCGGGCGTCCCCGCGCTCACCAAGACGAACTGACGTGTCATTCATTCTCGATGCCCTGAAGAAGTCCGAGCGCGAGCGCCAGCGCACCGCGGTGCCAGGCATCAGCGATTTACCCGTCGTCGTGCAGTCGTCGCACACGTCACCTTGGACTACAGTTACGATCGTCGTCGCACTTCTCGCCGCGGCCGGTTTCGCATGGGTCTGGTGGCAGTCCCCAGCGCCGTCGCCGCTGACGACAGATGCTCGACCGGGGCGCGTTGAAGCGCCGTCGGCAATGATCGATGCGGCCGAGCCCATCGATCGGCTGGCTCCGGTCGCAACAGCGGCATTGCCTACAGCGACGCGCAGCCTGGCTAGTGAGGCCACGCGCGGGGCACCCGCACGCGTTGCGCCAACGGCGCGCACGTCGACGCCGGACACCGGCAGCAGCGAGGTGCCGTCGGTCGCGGCCGCCGAGGCGCGCGGCACCGTGACCGAAGCGCCGATGTCGATACTCGAGGCACGCGCGGCAGGCACGTCGGTGCCGGAGTTGACGCTCGAGCTGTTGGTGTCCAGTGACGACCCGCGGCAGCGCTTCGTCTATATCAACGCCGCCAAATACGTCGAGGGCGATACGCTCGCCGAGGGCCCGCGCGTCGTCGAGATCTCAGCCGAGGGCGCCGTGCTGACATTCAACGGTCGAACGTTCCTGCTGCCGCAGAACTAAAGCGCTGCCGCGATCCGACACTTTAGCGCTCGGGGACGGTCACTGGAGCAATCAGGTCTGCGCTTTCGTTACGTGGGTTGTTGACGGCGCGCGCAACGGGATGGAAGGCAAATGTCGGGCCGTCGTTGCCGGCGAGCAGATTACGGCAGACGTCCGCAGGCGTTGCGGGATCTAGCCAGTCCGCATACTCGTCGGTCGACAGACACAGCGGCATCCGCCCGTGGATCTGCTCGAGCGCCGGGGTCGCCGCGACGGTTACGATCGCGCAAGTCTC
>JAHEEN010000172.1 GCA_024640685.1 Rhodospirillaceae bacterium | reverse complement strand
CGCTGCGAGACCGGCATGCCCGCAATTATGGATCTCGGCACGCCCATCGAGTTCGTTGACGAGGGCGACACGATCGTGCTGTATCTCGAGGAGCAGGACACGGTACGGCGAATTCATCTGGTCGGCGACGACGCGAGTGGCCGCGGCACACCGCTCGGCCATTCGCTCGGTCGCTGGGACGGTGATACGTTGATCGTGACGACGACCGACGTCAATTGGCCGTGGTTCGACCAGTCCGGCGTGCCGCAGTCCGACGAGGTCGGCTTCGTCGAGCGCTTTACGCTCAGCGACGATGAGCGCGTGCTGAGCTACGAGCTTGTCGTGACCGATCCGGGAACGTTTACCGAGCCCGTGACGCTACAGCGGCACTGGGTCTGGGTGCCGGGCGAAGAGGTCAAGCCATACAACTGCACGTGGGATCGCGGCGACTTGTAGCGACGGCGCCGCCGGTCCTGCGTATCTACTCCGGGATCGGACGGTTGTCGCGGCGATACCGGGTCGGTGTCGTCCCAGTCACACGCTTGAACGTTTTCGCGAACGACAACTCCGACTCGTAGCCAACCTGATTTGCGATGTCATGAACGGGCGCAGCGCTGCTCCGAAGCAGCTCCCGTGCCCGATGCATGCGCAGTGCCGTCAAGTACTCGAACATGGATTGGCCGACCAATGCGCGAAACTTTTTCGAGAAGCTGGCACGGGATGACGCCGTTTTCGATGCGAGAAGATCGAGGGTCCAAGCGCGTTCGGGCTCTTCGTGTATCAACGCGAGCGCAAGCGATATTTTTTTGTCGTACAGCGCGCCGACGAAGCTGTTTTGCTCCGAGCGGCCGAAGTCGATTCGAATGAGCTCAATAATCACGACCTCGGTTAGCTTGTTGATTAATATTTGGTTGCCGGGCTGTTGTGATAAGTACTCTGCGCTGAGCTGATCCAGCGTGCTTTTGAGCCACGCGTGCCGCAGAAGCTCTTCCTTGCGCACAATTGTCAGAGAGGGCAGGGCCTTGAGCAGCGGGTGATCGAGCCGCTCGTCGAACTCGCAGTATCCGCATAACAACAGGGTTTCGGACTGGTCGGCACGATCGGGATAGTCGGGTGGATGGCTGCCGAGCCGGTAGTCGCGATCCGCGGAGATGAACACGAGGTCTCCAGCGTAGAGGCATTCGACGACATCGCCCGATGCGATCCAGCAACAGCCACCGCGCACGAGGTGGAAGCTGGGCTGGTCGAGTTCTACGTAGTCCTTCGACCACGGTGGTGGCAGCGCGTCACAGAAATAGACACTGCCCTGCACGCGCATGGATTCGAGGATGTCGCTCAGGACTTCCAAGGCTGTCGCCGCTCACGCAGCTCCGAATCTCGTTGCGCCTTACTGCGAATCGGGCGGAAACGGATTCTCCCAAGGGACATCGTAGGTATCCGTCATCATGTTCATGATGATGGAGAAGAATCCAACGGCGAGCAGCTCGTCGATCTCGCTCTCGGAGAAACCCTCATCGCGCAGCTCCTCCTCGAAATCGTAGTCCGATGCCTCACAGCTCTTGGAGTCGAGCGAGGCTCGATACACGATATCGATCGCGACTGGATAAGAAGGCGGAAGATTCGAGCCGCAGTGGCCTTCGGAGAGCGCGATCAGGTCATCGTATTTCAGCGTCGGATCCAGATTTAGCGCCGCATGCCCGTGAAGAGCCGTACAGTACTCGTTGCCGACCGTGATCGAGATCTTGAATAGGATCAGTTGCTTCAGCAGTGCCGGAATATCGCCTTCGAGCACGATTTCCTTGAGCATGGTCCAGATGGCGCGCAAGACATGTTCATTGTGTCCGATGGCCAGCAAGAAGTTGAGCACGGATGGCGCGCCCATCGTTTCCATGATTTCGTCATAGATTGCCTTGATCTCGGGTGGCGCATCGTCGTATTTGACCAGCGAGTTGCGTTTCATGGTCCTCCCTTTCGTTCCTCGTTATTGTCGATAGCATGCCGTTCTTTCTTGCACTATACGGTTTTCAAGTATTCGTGCACGAAGCTCACGACAGTCGAGCCCTGTCCGACGGCGGATGCCACACGACGAACTACGCCGTGTCGCGCGTCGCCGGCGGCAAATATTCCGGGGACATTCGTTTCCATGAGGTAGGGATCGCGCTTGAGCTTCCACTCTCGCGGTCGACTGCCGTCCGTCCGGAGATCGGGGCCCGTCAATACGAAGCCCGCGTTACTCAAGGCGACTTGGTCTTTGAGCATCTCCGTATGCGGCTTGGCGCCAATGAAGACGAAGACGGCGGGCGTAGCCGCCGTTCGCGCTTCACCGGATTCGCGGTCGCGGATCGTTATCGCCTCGAGCATGCTGTCGCCGTGCACGGCAGCGACTTCAGTGCCTTCGTGGACTTCGATATTGTCGCGTCCGGCGATTTGCTCAATCAGATAACTGGACATGCTCTTCGCGAGTGTGCTGCGCACGAGCATAGTGACGCGCGCAGCGTATTGCGACAGAAATACCGCGCCTTGCCCGGCCGAGTTCGCGCCCCCGATCACGTGGACGTGCTCGCCCTTAAAGCTGCTCGCCTCGGTCAGTGCCGCGCCATAGTAGACACCGGCGCCGGTCGTGTTTTCGATGCCCGGCACGTCGAGCTCGCGCACCGAGACGCCCGTCGCAATGACGACAGCGTGGCATGAGATCTCGGTCCCGTCTGCGAGCGTCACGACTCGATAGGGATCGCGCCGTCCGACGCGCACGACTTCGCGCGCTGAGAGAATTTCGGCGCCGAGCCGCGTCGCCTGCGCTGTGGCCCGGCGCGCGAGGTCGGCACCGCTCAAGCCCTTTGGGAATCCGAGGTAATTCTCGATGCGCGAGCTCGTTCCGGCTTGTCCGCCCGGTGTCTCCTTGTCGACGAGCAGGGTCTTTACGCCCTCAGATGCGCCATAGACAGCAGCGGCCAAGCCTGCAGGGCCCGCGCCGATCACGATCAGGTCGTAGAACGGGTTCTGAGCCTGTGTGCGAAGCCCGGCCTTCTCCGCAATCTCGGTAAATGTCGGGTCGACCATCGTGCTTCCGTCTGGGAAAAAAACGACCGGTAGCTGGTGTGTTCCACCGTTGGCACGTTCGACCAGCGCGAGTGCCTCGCGATCGCGCTCAATGTCCAGGAACTGATAAGGAATCTGGCTACGCGCGAGAAAATCCTTGGTGTGATGCGAACCGGCCGACCACAACGCGCCGGCGACACGGATTCCGTCGAACGGTATCGTCGCCGTCGCTTCCCAGTCACTGAGCAAGTCGTCGAGGACTGGATAGAGGGTTTCCTCGGCCGGCGTCCAAGGCTTCATGAGGTAATGATCGAGGTCGACCTCGTTGATTGCCGCGATGGCCGCTTCGGTGTCCGCGTATGCGGTCAGTAGGACCTTTCGCGCCTCCGGGTACTCGGCTCGGGCTTGTGCCAGAAACTCCGTGCCGCTCATCTCAGGCATGCGCTGATCAACGAGGAACAGCGCTACGGCGTCGTTGCGCTCTTTGAGCGCGCGCACGGCATCGAGCGCCTCGGCGCCCGAGCCTGCCTTGAGGATCCGAAAGTTCTTGCGATATCGGCGCGCGAGATCGCGCTCGACGGCGTTTAAAACTTGCTCCTCGTCATCGACGGTCAGAATGATGGGTTTAGCCATGGTTCAAAGCTCTCTGAGGTTCGGTAGCGCGCTCGCACGCCTCAGGTTACGTTTCGCTCCCGTTCTCGCTATTCGCGGACGGTTGAGCGGTCAGGGGCAGCTCGACGGTAAAGCAGGTTTCGCCGGGTTTCGAGCGAACCGAAATGCATCCGCCATGTTTCTCGACAATGATCCCATGACTAATATTCAGTCCGAGTCCCGTGCCTTTTCCGGGCGCCTTCGTCGTGAAGAATGGATCAAAAATCTTCTGCTGGGCGTCGATTGGAATACCCGGACCATCGTCGGTCACTGTGATCACGACGCCCGCTCTGCTGCGACGGGCGCTAATTACGAGCGTGCCTTGGCCATTCATTGCATCGATAGCATTGTCGATGAGATTGGTCCAAACCTGGTTGAGCTCCCCGCCATAAGCTTCGATGCGCGGCAAGTCGTCCGCCAGCTCGAGATCGACCCTGATACCCTGTTTGACCTTTCCGCTCAACATGACGAGCGTGTCGTTAATGCCCTCGCGCACGTCGATCAGCTGAATCGGCGCTTGATCCATGAATGAATAGCCCTTCAACGCTTTGACGATCGTTACGATACGATTGGTGCCGTGGCCAATTTCCTCGAGCAACGTGTAGGCAGTGAATTTGCTGCTGAAATAATCGATGACGAGCGGTGTATGCGCTGCGTCGAAGCATCGCGTCAATGACTCGAGCTCCGCGGCGCAGAGCCCCATGCCGACGAGAGTAGCGGCGTGCTCCCACGGATCGGCCACGTCGTGCCTATCGAGCCAATCCTCGACTTCTTCCTCGAGATCGCTACGCATGATCGGATCGAGCTCGCTAGCCGTCTTGACCCGCCGCTCAGCCTCGGCTTCGAGCTCTGCGAGCCGCTCGCGTTGCTCGCTCGAAAGTTCGACGCTGCCGAGCGCGTACTGCGCTCGCTCCAAACGCCCGATGGAGGTCTTGAGCTGCTCGGCGCCCTGCCTCGCGACGGCGGCGGGATTGTTGAGCTCGTGAGCCATGCCTGCGCTGAGTCGGCCGAGCGTTGCTAGCTTCTCGCTGTGGCGCAGCGTCACTTCTTGTTGCAGATAAGCGAGTTCCAAGTCTCGTAGTTTCTGCTGCTCCCAGAGCCTCTGTACCTTGCGGTGAAAGAACCCGCACACCATCGTCAGGCACTTGAGGTCGAGGTCTGTGAACGGCTGGCGCCGTCGACCGAACAAAAATAACGCTCGCGTTTGATTGTCCTCGACGACTGGGTTCACTGAGATCTGCTCGAGATCGTTGCGGCGAAAGCTCTCCGGAAGCTGTTCGGCCGCTTCTACCATCGGCTCACCGCAAAGCATGCGCGTCTTGTGCTGTTGCCAGAGCTCCGTTTCCAGCGCCGACAACACCGCGGGGGCCGCTCGTGCGACGGTCGCAATTCCGCGGAAGCCGTCTACGATGATGGCGAGCGGCTCTCCGTCGGCGCCGATTCGGGGGTCATCGTCGATGCAGAAATACCGCCAGGTGTATGTGTCGGCGATAAATTTGAGGCGCTGCGCAAGCACCTTGCCGGTGGATTCGATGTCTTTCGCTGCGCTGATCGCGCTCGCTAACTCGAACAGTGCTTCGTAGCGCGAGACCTTTGCGAGCAAGTCCCGAGTTGAAGGCTGCGCTGCGGTGGTCTGCTCCTGCATGAACTCAACGATTTCCGCTGCGCGTCTTTGCCATGAACGAGTCTTGAATTTTGTCCGTGACCGTGACGACCACGATGCCGGCAATGTTGCCGGCAGACGTTGAGTACGGGCAGATCAGTAGGCAATCCTCGCCCGTCATCGAAAGTAGTGTGTACTTGACGTGGAACAGGTGGGCTCTGATCTCCTCGAGCTCGCAAATGCCATTGCGGTACAAAAACTCCCTGACCAATATTTCACTGATGTCGTTTTCAGACGACTCGGGCCAGTAATCTCCAGCCTTTCCGTCATGCGTGATCGAGAACAGCGGGCAATTCTCGACGCGAAGCTGCGCTAGTCCCGGCAGCTCATGGGTTCCGCGTTGGTTCCATGCGGCGAGCGCGTCGATGATTTCTTGCTTGCAAGCCTCTTGGGCATCGATTTCCTCGGCACCGTGAAAGATCAGCGCGTGCGGATAGTGTTTGTTGTCCGAGAAATCCATGACAGTCCCCCATTCGATTTCAGTCTAGTTTGATTGCCGGTCATTACAAGCAAGCGGAACGTTTCTAACTAAAATAGGTTGTAACCTCGTTACGCGGGAGACTCGGCGTGACGAACATCCCCGCCGAGTTTCCGACGATTTTATCTGAATGTCTGACGTTACTTCGTTTCGCGAATCTGCTCGACAGCTTCCGCGGTCGTCCAGGTCGCATTCGCCATAAAGCGGAAGTTGACCAGAGCCGCCTCGTAGCCTAGACCTTCCTCGACCTTGGCAGCCGCTGTTGCATCAGTGACCACGGCCACTTCGAAGCCTTGCTCGAGTAATTCTCGCAAATGAGACTCAGTGCACAGGTTGGCTGACATTCCGGCAAGGATGACCTTGTCGATGCCGCGCTTGCGTAGCTGCAGCACGAGGTCGTTCGTCTCGGGTCCGTAGACCTTGTGCGGGCTCGAGACGATCGTTTGCCCATCTTCGATGAACGGCTTGTAGCGCTCTAGCCAGTCGGCTCCGGATCCTTCGAACTCGCTCAGGCTCAAGGCATTCTTGCGATCGAACATGCCGATGCTGTGCATGAGCTGCTCGAGGGCGCCGCCGAACTGCCAGCCATGGTCCGTGGGATAGTAGTAGTGCGGCGAGACGAACACCGGCAAGCCGCTCGCCTTCGCTTCGCGAAACAGCGTCTCGATGTTCTCGACCGTATTGTTTTCCTTCACACTCTCGCCGACGACCCCCCAGGTCACGCCATCCGGGCTCAAAAAGTCATTTTGAGGATCCGTGACGACTATGGCCGTGCGATCGGGGTCGATCGTCATGCCGGGATCCGGAAGCTGAGCAGTTGCGCTTGCGGCGACTCCCAATGAGGCAGCGACGAGCGCGAGCTTGCTGACGTATCGTTTCATTGTTGGCTCTCCTAAGTCGGGTACGTGATTCGTGGGATCACGATAGGAGAGGCCGTGCATCCGATCTATGGCCAATCAGCTCTATTTTTGTTATCGATCGGCTAACAAACTGCGGATCCGGCGGCTACGGCACCCCGTAAACGATCCGGCCGTCGATGACGGTCATGATCGGCTTGAGATCCTTGATCTCGTCGGCCGGCACGGTCAGATAGTCGCGGTCGAGCACGACGAAGTCGGCCAACTTGCCGGG
>JAHEEN010000171.1:5774-6963 GCA_024640685.1 Rhodospirillaceae bacterium | reverse complement strand
CATGCGCCGGCCGGCTTCTCGGCGAACGCGCTCGATTCGCTCGAGCAGATCTCGCCGTGCGTCCAGCTCGGCGGTCTCGTAGCCGGTTAAGCCCAGGTCACTGGCGGCAATCAGAATCATCGGCATTGCAACGTCGACGCAGCTGACTCGAAGGCCGTCTATCTCGTCGCACGGGCTGCCGGTCGGGAACAATGCGCCGCACTTGGAGCCGACGATCTCGGAAAAATTCAGAAAAATCGGTGCCGCGGTGCCGGGTACGCCGTCAATCGCTTGCGTTCCTTCGTATTCTACGACCGCGCTGGGCGTCTGCACGACGGCCTCGATGCGGCTCCGTGTGTTGACGTTGAAAATGCGCACGCGCGTCTCGCTGTCCGCCGCTACGATCAGGCCGCGTTCGATTGCGAACGGCCCGACGCCCGCGAGCATATTGCCGCACGATGGCGCGGTATCGACAAACGCCGCATCGATCGAAACTTGCGCGAACAGATAGTCGACGTCGATGCCGGGCCGCGTTGACGGGCTGACGATCGCGACCTTGCTCGTCAATGTATCGGCGCCGCCGATGCCGTCGATTTGGCGCACATCCGGCGATCCCATCGCCGCGAGCAGCACGCGGTCGCGGACCGCCGTGTCACTCGGCAGGTCCGAAGCCAGAAAGTACGGCCCCCGCGACGTGCCGCCGCGCATGAATAGACACGGTATCGCGCGCTGGGTCATGCCCACGGTAAATCGATGTAAAGGCTGAGTAGGCCCTGCGGCAGCTCGACGAGCAGTACTTGCACGAGCACGGTCAGAACGACGACTGCCGACGCCGTCAGCACGAACGTCCGCAGCCAGCTCGCGCGCGCCTTGATGCGCAGGAACGAGACGAAAAATATGAGCGTCGCGAGCACGAAGCCGAGCAGCGCGGTCAATGCGGTCAGCACGGCAAACCACGCGACGTTTGGCCAGACGCGTCGGCCAACAGCGAGCTCTTCGGTGTCGCGATCGGCCTCGGCATCGAAGTTCAACGGCGAGTCGAGCGGGCCGGCGGTTAGCCCCCAGCCGACGTACGCGATGAAAGCGATCGTCGCGATCGCAACGGCGATCGGGAACATGCTGCCGAGTGGCGACAGCCGCGCGGCGCTGATGATCGCGTAGATCGAGACGGCCAATACGCCGGCGAGAAACAGGAGCTGCGGGCGGCGGT
>JAHEEN010000171.1:0-5674 GCA_024640685.1 Rhodospirillaceae bacterium | reverse complement strand
AATTTAGACTTATCCTTGGCCGTCTGCACGACATGGCCGTACGCGATCCAATCGACGACCGTGCCGCCGAGCCCCGGTATCGCGCCGATCAACGTGCCGAGGCTAGAGCAGCGCAGCACGAGTCCCCAGTGCCGAAGCACATCGCGGAAGCCGTCGAGCCAACGGCCCGTCAGTGCGCCGCTCGCAGAGATTGGCCGGTCGCGACGCAACAGGTCGACGATTTCGGGAAAGGCGAACAACCCAATGCCGACAATGACTAGCGGCAAGCCGTCGTAGAAATAATCGATTCCGAACGTCAGCCGAAATTCGCCGGTCGCAGGCGCCCCGCCGATCGAGCCGGCGACGAGACCCATCGCACACGACGTCAAACCTTTGACGAGACTGCGGCCCGACAGCACACCGACCATCGACAGACCGAACAGTGCCAGCATGAACAGCTCCGCCGAGCCGAACGTCAGAATCAGCGGCCGGGCGATCTGCACGAACACGCTCAAGATCGCGGCACCCACGAGACCGCCGAACAACGATGCCGTGAACGCGGCGGCCAACGCGCGCGATGCTTGGCCTTGCTGGGACAGAGGAAAGCCGTCGAGCACGGTCGCTTGGCTCGCGCTCGAGCCGGGAATGCCCATCAGCACCGACGTGAACGTATCCGACGTCGGGATCACGGCGACAATGCCGATCAACGTTGCGAGCGCCGAGATCGTATCCATGCCGTAGAGGAACGGCATGACCATCGACAGCCCGACGATGCCGCCGAGGCCCGGGAACGCACCGACGGCGAGACCGAGTCCGACGCCGAGCGCGAGATGCACGATGTGATCGAGCGTCGCGAGATTCGCGAGAGCTTGAAAAAGCGCTTCAGTCAAACCGCGGGCCTAATGACGCAATCGGCGCCGACGCGCGCTATGAATCGAGATTGACGCGGAACTCGCGCCTGAGCCAATCGCGGACCCAGTCGCGCGCCTCTTGCGGCACGTTCGTCGCAAGTTCGTACATCGTCTGTGCGGCGCGGCCCGTTACTTGCTCGTACGTGCCGAGCGCGGCGAGCTTGCGGGCGTTGTATTCGGGGTCCTGCTTCATCGTGACGACGGCATCCTGGTATGCGTCGACGATATCGTCCGGTGTCTCGCGCGGCGCAACGAGCAGCTTCTGCGCCGGAAAGCCGGCCGTGAAGAACGCGAGCCAACTTTCCCATCCTATGCCGCTCGGCGGCCGGCCGTGAGCGAGCTCGTAGGCTTCGCCGAAGTGCGGCAGGTCGGGAAACGTCGGATCGCGGATCAAGCGGCCTTCCTCGTCGAGTATGCCCCACGAAAACAGCGGCACGGCAGCGCCCTCGTCGATCAGCGGTACGACGTTGCGCAGGTATGCCGTCGACGTTTGATAATCGATCTGCGTCTCGCGCCGCTCGAACGCGAGGCGCCCGGCACCGCGTCCGCTCATGCCGAAGATCGGCCGGACGTTGAGGCCCAAGAGCTCGAATGCGAGCACGGGCACGAGATCGAGCGACGTCGGACCTTGGCTGCCGTACAGCAGCTCGCGCTCCATGACGTTGCCGATCTCGGACACGTCGCGAATGCCGAGGTCCGACGATACGAAGCATACGCCGCCGGTGCCGTAGGCCATCAGCACGCGCCACGCTTGATAGTCGTAGTCGACGCGCGGATCGTCCATCAGAAACGGGAACTGCGTCGACGCGCTCGTGCCGAGTATCGACAAGCCGTCGGGACGCGCGCGGGCCGCATAGCGATTCGCGCCGGCGATCGAGTTGCCGCCCGGCACGTTGCGCACGACGACGGTCGGTTGTCCGGGCAGATAGCGCGATAGGAAAGGCGCGTTGAATCGGCCCCACGTGTCCGAGCCGCCGCCTTCCTTGAACGGGATGACAAACTCGACGATTTGGCCGGCAAAATCGGCGCCCGCGGCATACCCAGGCGCAAGCGCCGCGGTCGCGATGCCCGCGCACGACGAGGCCAAGAATTGGCGCCGAGTCAGCATGCTCACATTGTAGCGGGTACGCTGGCCAACCGCCTGCCGTTTGCGAGCCGTCAGCGGCGGCGCACCGCAAGGGACAGGAGCGCAGCCACCGTCAGAACGGCGACGAGCGCGGGGCCGAACGGCTGATCGAGGAGCAGCGCGACGACGAATGCGACCACGTACGTCGTGACGCCGACCGCGACGCTGAGCCATTGGCATCGGCGCCAGTTGCGGGCGATTCGGAATGCGATCAGCGGCGGCACGAACGCCATCGCAAACGCCGCCATCAGCCCCAGCGTGCCCGCACCGACCGCCATACCGAGTGCGACGAGGGCGTCGAAGCTCAGATGCCAGCGCCACGCGGGTAGGCGGTTGGCAAGCTCGTGCCGCGGCAGCAGGCAGGCGCGAATCAGCGGCGCCGAGACGCGCGGCAGCGTTGCCAGAGCGACGACGCCCAAGACGACCGTGACCGTGAGGTGGACGTTACCGGCAAAGTAGAGCTGACCATCGATCAGTGCGTGTCCCATGACGTCACCGAGTGGCGAATTGGCTGCGACGAGCATCGTCGTGCACCAACCCGCAAGCACCATCATTGCGTAAATCGTGTTGCCGTGAGAATGCACGAACGCTTTGATTGCCGCGCCCGCAAGCGCGCCGAGCGGCGCCCCCAACACCGTTGGAATGCCAAACGCCAGACCTATGAGCCCCGTCGCGCCGGCCAGATACGCCAGACCGAGTGCCGCGAGCCACTCGTCTCTGATGCGCAGCAGGTTGCCGAGCAGCGGCAACAACACGCTCATGATGAGGCCGACGAGAAACGGCGTACGAAACAGCGGATCGAACAGCAGATCGAAGTTCATCCGCGAATGTCCAACACGCGATCGCAGATGCCTTCGAGAAACGCCTGATCGTGGCTGACGATCAGCACGGCGCGATTGCTACGGCCAGCACCGTCGCGTCTCAAGATCGTGCGCAACGCATCAGCGCTAGCATCATCGAGATTGTTCGTCGGCTCGTCGAGCAGCACGAGCTCGGCGCTGCCACCGAGGGCGGCCCAGCAGCTCAGAAATTGAAACTGGCCGCCGCTCAGTGAGTCGATGCGCTGGTCGAGCCAGCTCGCGAGGCGTTCGGGCGGCGCATGCCGCGTCGCTTGCGCGTAGCTCAGATACTCCCAGCCGTCGAACGGCATCTCCGGTAGACGCGCCTGTTGCTGCTCCATCCAGGCAATCGTCAGGCCGTCCTTGCGGGTCACTGTGCCGCCAAAGATCTGCGCGTTGTCGGCGATGGCCTTCAGCAGCGTCGACTTGCCGACACCGTTCGGCCCGACGAGGCCGACGACGTGCCCGCGCTCGACGCTAAACGTGATCGGCCCGATGATCGGCGCCGAGTATCCGGTCTCGAGCGCCTCGACCTCCAGTAGCGTGACGCTCACGGTATACCGCTCGCGAGTGCGTCTACCCACGCATCGATGTGCTCGATGTAATCATTGCCCGTGGCATCGAGCGGCGGCTCGAGCGGCAGACGCAGAGCGGGCCAGTCGAGCGCACGCGCCAAGCTTCTCGGCGCCTGATCGGGCTGAAACGGCGTATAGAGAATTACGCCGCGACGGTCCGTCAACGCATCGACGAGTTCCCTGACGTGTGAGGCCGTCGGCGGGATGCCGGGCACGGGCTCCAGAAAGCCGTAGAGAGGCACGTCGAAACGGTAGAGCAAATAGTTGGCGTCCTGGTGAAACAGGACCGCGCCGGGCGCATCGGCGAGTCGTGCTTGCCATTCGGGCAACTGCGCGTCGATCGCGTTGACGAACGCGGCCGCACGACTGCGAAACTGCTCGGCAAAGTCGGGATCGAGCTCCGCGAGTTTCTCGGCAAGGGCGTTGGCTACGGTCGCCATGCGAACGGGATCGAGATAAACGTGAGGATTGCCGAGCGGATGGACGTCGCCGAGTGACCGGTCGGCCGCGCCGCCGACGTCGACGAGCGTGACTTGCGCCGCGAACTCGAAATAGCCCGATTGCCCCGGCAGCACGTTTGGATTGGCCGCTTGCTGCAAGGTGACCGGCAGCCAGCCGAGCTCGATGTCCGCACCGATTGCGACGAGTAGGTCCGCTCCCCGCACGGCGCGGATCATGCTCGGTCGTGCCTGAAGATAGTGCAGGTCGCGGTTGGGCGGTGCGAGTATCTCTATCTCGGCGTGCTCGCCGGCAATCTCTCTGACCAGCATGCCGCCGCTCGAGCTCGTAGCGACGACGTCAATGGCCGCGGCCGTGCGTGCGATCAGCAGCAGCGCTGCGAACGCGAGTGCTCGGGCAGTGGATGGCTTGTAGTTCATCGGTCCGGCAGCGAGCTCAAAAGCGATGTGCGCCGTGCGCGCCGAGGCTCATGAGCCACTGCAGCCAAATGCCGTCAAAGGCCTGCGGCGCGCCGTCTACGGTCGTGATGTCGCTGCGCGCATACTGCAAGCGTAGCCGAGAGAACTCCGTCGGCGTCCAGCTGACGACCCCGGTCAGTCGGTCCGACGAGTCGAACGGCTCGAGCGCGTCACCGGTGATCTCGTTGGTGCCACCGAGCTTGTCGTAGCGGAGCCCGACCTGCCACCGTGGCGCGACGCCATACATGCCCTGCAGGTAGAGACCGTCGGTCGTGAGCTCGCGGGCGTTACCGATCGCCGCAGGATCGCCGCCGCGAACGAAGAGATCCTTCGTCGAACGCATGTACTCGGCTTGAATATTGAGATCGCGGAATCCGTACTGCGCCGGATTGTCGTACTTGTAGACGACGTCGATGCCCCAGAGGTCGGCGTCACCCTCGAGGCCGGTATCGAAAAGCGGCTCCTGATGTATCTCTTGGTGCTGCGCACTGCGCACATACGATGCACCAATCTGCAGTGCATGGTCGTAGCCGAGATCGGGGGAGATTTTCGCGAACATCGAGTGGAGCCTCGGACCGTTCTCGCGCTCGTCGAGGCCGAATGCTTGGCGCTCGGCCTCGTCGCCGACGAGCGCGCCGAGCCGCTCTTGCTCGCCGTGCGCGAGCTCGATGCCGAACAGCGTGTAGATCGGAAGGTCCGGGAGCCACGTCAGCTGTACACCCGTATCCTGGAGGCCGTGCGGACCGAGTAGGTTTTGATAGACCAAGTTCTGGTCGACGAAGTCCCATTGATGCGGATGCTTGTTGTTGACGTAGCCGATGTCGCTGAGGAATTTGCCGACCTTGAGCCGCAGGCCGGCCGGTAGATTCCGTGTCGCAAACCAAGCTTCCTCGATCTCGATCTCGCCGCCCGGCAAGAACGCGAGAAACGCGGCTGCATCGAAATAAGGGTCAACCGTTGCAGCAAACGCAAGCTCGAGCTCTCGCAAGTTGAAGCCGTTCGAGCTGTTCGCGCCGTGGCCGTGTTCGGCGTCGGTCTCGTTGTGTGGTATGTGGGATGGCTGTGCTGCCTCGGCCGCAATGCGCTCGCCGCTGCCGGCGACGTCGTCGCGGTAATAGTTGCCGTTTAGGATTACCGATACTTGCGGATTGAATGCGGTGCCGGACGTGACGCTATCGCTGCGAGCGACGGTAACCGGGGACGTAGGCACCGTCGGCGGTACGGTAGATTGCGCCGCGGCTTGCTCGGCTGCCTCTAAGCGCCGCTCGAGCTCGGTGATGCGCTGCTCGTAGTCTGTCCGCAGCTGCTCGATCTCGGCCCGAATCGC
>JAHEEN010000170.1 GCA_024640685.1 Rhodospirillaceae bacterium | reverse complement strand
GTCAGATGCTGGCCGCCTTTGGGATCCCAGACCTGCTCGTCGTCTCGCATCCATTGAACACGCACGGGCCTGCCGACAGCGCGGGACAGCAGGACCGCATCCTCCGCCGCATCGTCCGCTGTCAGCCGCCCGTAGGTTCCCGACGATTCCACGTACCGAACGTCGACGCTTTTTCTCGGGACGTCCAGCATCGTTGCGACTCGATCGCGGGTCGTGAACGGTCCCTGCGCGGGCGTCCAGATCGTCGCTTCGTCGCCGCGAACGTCGGCGACCGCGACCGACGGGTTGATCATGCCGTGATTCTGGAACGGCCAGTGATAGACGGCCTCCATGGTCTTAGCGGCCCGAGCAAAGGCAGCTTCGATGTCACCCCTGTTCTCCGGCCGCGTACGCTCCCTGACGGGCGGTGTCTCGATCAGATAACGATCCACTTCCTCGCGATCAGCCGGCATGTGTGTCTGCGGCGTCGACCAGGTGACCTGCAACTCCCGTGCTGCTCGGATGGCTGCCCATTCCGTCTCGGCAACCACACCGACAAAGCTCCCCTCCCGCACCACCTTGACGATGCCTGGAATATGCGCGACAGAGCTCTCGTCGACGCTAGCTGGCACGGCCACGGCCGTGTGCGGCCGTACCGGTCGGCCGTGCAGCATGCCCGGCACTCGAACGTCGGGCGCGTACGTGTACTCACCAGTGAGCTTGGCGGGCAGATCAACGCGCGGAACCGAAGTGCCGACGATTTTGTAATCCTTGTAGCTCTTGGGCTCGATCTCGGCCGCCACTTCGAGGCTCCGCTGATACCCCGTCGCAGTAATCCGCACATCGAAACGCTGGCCACCGATAAGCTCGCCATACGACACGCGCTTTTCCGAGTCACCGTTGATGCTGATCACGCCATCGGTGACCGTGAGAGTCTCGACAGGGATTTCGAGACGGGCGGCGGCCATCTTCAATAGCTCTTGGCGCGCAGCCGCCGCGGCCTGTCGCAAGTTAGCGCCCGCCTGCGGAATCGTCCTGCTGCCGACCGTGCGTCCTTGATCGACCGTGCGGGCCGTCTCACCCATGACCATCGTGACGCGATCGAACGCCACGTCCAACTCCTCGGCGACAATCTGCGCTAGAGCGGTCCGTGTCCCCGTGATATCCACCTTGCCCGTGAACACCGTGATGCCGCCGCCCTCCGCGACGGCCAGCCAGGAATCGAGCTCGGTAGGATCCAGATAGTCGCCGGGCTCGGGCACGAATGTGCCGAGATCCAAGTTATCGGCAGCGAAAGGTCGTTCGGTCTCGCCGCTCTGAGCGAGCGCACGCGAAGCGGGGCCGGTGAAGCCGAAGCTCACCACCAGCGCCCCGCCGCCCTTCAGCACGCCTCGACGAGAAATCCTTGCCGTATCCATAAGCCAAGCCCCCTACGCTGTCGCGCGGTTCGCGGCGGCCGCCCGCTTAATGGCGCGAATCACCCGCAGATGCGATCCGCAGCGACACAGAATCGGGTCCAGCGCTTGCTTGATCTCGTCGTCGCTGGGGTCGGGGTTGCTGTCCAGAAGCACTTGGGCATTCATGATCATGCCGTTCATGCAGAAACCGCATTGCGCGGCTTGCTCTTCGATGAACGCTGCCTGCAGCGTGCCGGGTTTGGCGACGCTTCCGAGCCCCTCGAGCGTCGTCACGCTTCCGTTCTCCACGGCGTTCACTGGTGTGATGCAGGAGCGAATAGCCCGCCCTTCCACGATGACACTGCATGCCCCACATTGGGCTAAGCCGCAACCGAATCTCGGACCTTTGAGGTCGAGTTCGTTGCGCAGCACGTAAAGGAGTGGTGTGTCGGGCTCTACATCAACGACACGCGTGCGTCCATTGACGGTAAGCGAGAATCGGGCCATCGCAGACTCCTCGCCTCAGTCGGAACTCGCTTGTAGCGGCACTCGGCAATCGACTCCGGTGAACTCGTATTTGCCGGCCGCATAGGGCTTTTGCCAACCCATCTCCCAGGAGCCGTCGAGGTACACGGGATCCGTGATGGTTATATGCATCTCGAGCCGTGGGCCGAGCACCGGGTCGTCTGCGCGCCGATAGGTCTCGATCGTTCTGGTTTGATCGCTCAGCAGATAACCGTTGATCGTCGACAGCCGGCTCGCCAATTGTGTCGTTTCGATCACGAGCGTGTCGTTCTCGTAACGGGCGACGGCATGGCCGAGGCGCGTATGTTCATCCGAGTTCGGTTTCCGTCCATCCAGATAGACGACGCGCCCATCGCCACCGCCTTCAAACTCGATGAACACGCGATCGTCGTATTGCTCGATCGCAGCGGAGTGGATCGTCACGACCGTTCGCACGAGCCCGGGGGCTTCACATTCTGTGAAGGCGGGGTCTGCTGCCGCAGTGAATGTCGCCTGCTGGGCACTCCCGGCTTCGTTCAATGGAGGCGCGGGTCTTTCTGCACTGCCGGGGCCAGCCCCGAGCCAAGTGCCTGTGAGATTCGGCCAACCATTGGCTAGCGTCAGGCTCAGGGTATCGGCCGTGCCAATTTCGATCTGGCTCGCGCTCGCGAGATTGCGAATCATCGAGCCGTCGACCGGATCGATCTCGGCCACGGCTTCACTGCCTTCCGAGAACGACTTCCTCTCCAGCAGGACCATCGGCCCGGCATCGCGTCTGGGGTGTCCCACTACCCGAACATACTGGCCTTTCTGGAGCGTGTCTGCCGCCCAACCCCAACGTCGCATCGCAGCCGTCGATGGCGCCGTTGCCATCCACTGGGCCTCGACGCCATTGTCATCGGTCACCGAGAGAACGACGCCCACGTGTGGGTTCTTGAAGATGAATTCCTCTACGTAGCCCTCGACCTCGATAGTCTCGTTGACGTCGAACGCGGCCGCGGCCGAATGATGCCCATGGGCAGGAATCGTCACCAGTGCTACAAGGAAAAATATCGATAAGCTTTCTTGGTATCTCATCTTGTCGTCCCTCCCCGTCAGTGAGTCTCACACCTTCGTTTAAACGATCGTGCTCTCGTTTCGGTCAACTCAAGCTGTCAGCTCGATCCTGAGAATATATCACTACGACATCCGCTTCTGAGGGGTTTCGCGCCGTTACACAATGTCAATTATTTGAACTCGGTCTAAACGGCCGCGTCTAGGCGCATCCCGATTGGCTGCCAGAACTGTACAATGGCTCGACGGAGGTTCGGTCATGAAGAGAACCCTGCAACTCAGTCTGCTCCTGGGGCTCGGCGCGATTCACGCGGCGCTTGCCCATCACAGCAGCGTCGGGATCTACGATATGTCTCGGCTAATTGAGGTCGAAGGCGTCGTTACTTCGGTTTTGTGGCGCAACCCCCACCCGGCCTACACGCTCGCCGTCGAGGATGAGAACGGCGAGACGGTCGAGTGGCACATCGAGGCGGGATCGATCAGCACGCTGCGCATCCTCGGTATCGATCGCGACTTCATCGCGGTCGGCGATCGCGTGACGATAGCAGGCGAGCCATCGATGCGCGGCCGCCCTGAGTTGTTTGCGCGCAATCTACTTCTCGACGACAGCCGAGAAGTCTTTCTGTCGGCCGCCTCGAAGCCGTTTTGGTCCGACGGCGAAACCGAGCGGCTTTTCGAGGCCGACGTCGACGCTGAGCAGGTCGAGCGCGGCCGACAGGCGGCTACGGGCATCTTTCGGGTCTGGGCGCGTGTGCCTAACGACACGGACTCTTGGCCGCTTTACCGCGCCAACGTCGGCGGGCTGACCGAAGCCGCCGAACGTATCAAGGCTCAGTGGGATCCGAGGCAGAGCCCCTACCTCGGCTGCACTCCCAAAGGCCTGCCGAATGTCATGGGTACGGCCTATCCGCTGGAATTCGTTCAGCAGGGAGAGGACGTGCTGATTCGCCTCGAGGAATCCGATGCCCGTAGGCTCATACACATGGGCGCGGCCGATCCAAACCCCGAGTATTCGCTCTACGGCTACTCGACGGGGCGTTGGGACGGCAACACTTTGATCGTCGAGACCGAAAAGATCGACACAAAGCACTTCCACGGCGACGGCACGCCGCAAAGCCGCAACATTCGATTGACGGAGTACTTCACGCTCAGTGAGAACGAGGATCGTCTCGACTATCGCCTGGTCGTCGACGATCCCGAGACGTTCACCGAGATACGCGAGTTCGATCGCTACTGGATGTGGCGGCCGGACCTGACGGTGGAGCCCTACAACTGCCAGGAATAGGCGCGCAAACTGCGTCAGCGGCTAACGACTATAGGTACCAGGGCTTGCGCATGTGGACGGAATACTCGAGACCGCTGCTTCTCGCATCGGTGGCATGTCTCGGCGCATGCGCACAACCGGAAGCGCCGGAGCGATTCGACGTGTTACTGCTCGGCGGAACGGTTTATTCCGGAGCCAACACCGAGCCCGTCATTGCCGACGTCGGCATCAACGGCGACAGGATCGCTGCTGTCGGCGAGTTGGGCGAGCACGATGCTGCACTGATACGCGATGTCCGCGGCCTCGCTGTGGCCCCGGGCTTCATCGATATCCACAGCCACGCCGTTCGCGGCGATCCGGACGACGGCATTTTCCGTTGGCCGGATGCCGAGAACGTCATCCGGCAAGGTGTCACGACAGTGATTGGCGGCCCGGACGGCGGACCGCCGTTGCCCGTCGGCGAGACTCTCGACCGGCTCGAGGAGAATCCCGCGGCAGTCAACTTCGGCACGTTCGTCGGACAGGGCTCGATACGCGGGCTCGTCGTCGGCGAGGATGATCGCCCACCCACCGAGGCAGAGTTGCAGCGCATGCGCGACGAGGTCGAGCAGGCCATGCAACAAGGCGCTTTTGGGCTATCGTCCGGCCTGATTTATCCGCCTGGCCGGTTCGCAACCACCGAGGAGGTTATCGAGCTCGCCAAAGTCGCGGGACAGTACGGCGGCATCTATATCAGTCATATGCGCCAAGAAGGACTAGAGGTTCTCCAGAGCGTCGCCGAAACGATTCGCATCGGTGAGGAAGGCGGGCTACCGACGCAGATCACGCATCACAAGATTATCGGCGCGCCGATGTGGGGGCGATCGTTCGACACGCTGGCGCTCGTCGATGAGGGCCGCGCGCGCGGCGTCGACGTCTCGATCGATCAATACCCATACACGGCCTCATCGACGACACTGACGATCATGTTTCCAGGCTGGAGCCTGGACGGCGGTCGCGAGGCGCTCCTGGCCCGTCTCGCGAATCCCGCGGAACGCGCACGGATCAAGGAGAGCATCCTCTACAGCATCGAAGTCGACCGCGGCGGTAACGACCCGGCCAACATCATGCTGTCGGATTGCGTGCACGACGCGACCGTCAACGGGCTCGATCTCTCAGAGCTGCTCGAGCGGCAAGGACGGGTAGTCTCGAACGACACGGCCGCGGAGCTGCTCATGGAGCTCGTCGAAGGCAGCAATTGCCGCGCGATTTTTCACGCGATCAATGCCGAGGACGTCGATCGCATCATGCGCCATCCAGTGACCATGATCGGCTCCGACGGCGGCATCGAGGCACCGACCGAGCGCGTGCCACATCCGCGCAACTACGGCACGTTCGCACGCGTTCTGGGCCACTATGTCCGAGAGCGCGCCGTTCTCCCTCTGCACACGGCGGTTCACAAGGCAGCGCGGCTGCCGGCCGACAGGCTCGGGCTCGTCGATCGCGGCCGCATCGAAACCGGCGCAATTGCCGATATTGCGGTCTTCGATCCTGCAACGGTCATCGATACGGCGACGTTCGAGGACCCGCACCAATACGCACAGGGACTCCATCACGTGTTCGTCGCAGGTCGGGCCGCACTGCTCGACGGTGAGATGACCGGCGCCCGGCCCGGACGGGTACTGCGTTCCTCAGACTACCGCTAGCGGCGAAGCTGTTTGTTATGGATTGAGAGGCGGCGTCGCGGCGGGCGGGCGGCGGTACCGCGTCGCCTGCTCGAAGGCATAGCCGAGCGCGATCAACCGAGGCTCGCTCCAGTCCGGTCCCAGCAACTCGATACCGATCGGCACGCCGAGCGGCGCAGACTCGGTCGGCGCCGAGAATCCGCCGGCCAGCGTAATTGCGGGAAAGCCGGTCCCATTCGAGAGCACGCCGTTTCTTTCCAGTTGCCGCTCACCGATCGGCGCGACGAGTCGACGCTGGTGCGGGTAGAGGATTGCATCCAAGCGATGCTCAGCCATGGCGGTCATCAGTGCCTGGCGCAACGTCTCGCGTCGGCGAAGTCGGGCTAGGTAGTCGGGGTCACTCGATTCGTCCTGGACTCGCTGAGCCTCTTCGAGCCCTTCGCGAATCCATTCATGGAAGTCACCCCTGTCGATGAATTCCTGCAGCGTCCGTACGGGTGCCGCGGGCCCCAAATCGGCCAGATAGGCGTTGAACGCGCCCTTGGTTTCGAAAAGAGCGATCGAGAGGTCCCGCGTGAGCGCGTCGATCTCGGGGATGCTGATGCGGACGATTTCGGCGCCGCTCGATGCCATCTGTGCGACAGCGGACTCGGTGACTGCATTGACTTCCGTGTGCCTCGGTTCGGTGCCGAAGAACTCGGCGAGCACCCCGATGCGGGCACCGGCCAGCGCGTCGGGGTCTAGCGAGTCTGTATAGCTCTCGGGAATCTTATCGAGACTGAATGCGGTGATTGGATCGTTCGGGTCGTAACCGGCCATTGCATCGAGCATGCGCGCGGCATCCTCGACCGTGCGCGTGATCGGTCCCGCGGCATCCTGCGTCGTACTGAACGGAATGATGCCGTCGCGGCTCACGAGCCCGCGCGTCGGCCGAATGCCTACGAGGCTTCCCGCCGAGGCCGGCGATCGGATCGACTGGCCGGTATCGCTGCCCGTGCCGATCAACGCGAAGTTCGCGGCGATGGCCGCGCCGGTGCCGCCGCTCGAGCCGCCGGGCGTGCGGGTCAGATCGTAAGGGTTGCGCGTCTGGCCGCCGAGCGAGCTCACGGTCGTGCCGCCGTGCG
>JAHEEN010000169.1 GCA_024640685.1 Rhodospirillaceae bacterium | reverse complement strand
CGGCGGGTCGGGCTTCGTAACTTGCCGTCAAGACGACGCCGCGCCCGCTCGGCGGTCCGACGAGGATGGGACGGCCACGCAGCGTCGGATCGTCGAGCTGCTCGACGGACGCGTAGAACGCGTCCATGTCCGCGTGCGCGATGACGCGTGGCCAGTTCGCAGACGGTGCCGTCATTTCGAGTATCCGGGCATGCTGTGTCGAGTATAGCGAGCGGTTGGTACCATCGTGCAGCTAGCGTGCTGCACTCAGGAACGTGCAAGTGACTCAGGTGGAATCGAAGAGCGTGCTTATCGTTGGGGCGGGACCGGTCGGTCTTGCCGCGGCCATTGAGCTCTCGCTGCGAAACATTGAGGTGCGAATCGTTGAGATGCGATCCGCGCCGTCGACGTATTCGAAAGCGATCGGCATCAACGCGCGCTCGCTGGATCTGCTGGAGCCTTCCGGCGTGACGCGACGATTACTGCAACTGGGTCATAAGATCCCCGGCATCGATTTTCAGCATCCGGATGGGAACTCGTTCAGTATCGAGTTCGCAAAGGTGCGGCATCGCTATAATTTCATGCTCGGCTTGCCACAATCTGAGACCGAGCGCGTGCTCGAGTCGCGCTTGAGCGAGCTCGGCGTGCATGTCGAGCGCAATACGCGGCTCGAACGATTGCAGCAGAACGAGCGTGCCGTCACGGCTCGGCTGACGTCCGAAGATCGGGCCGAGACAATCGATGCCGATTTCGTCATCGGCGCCGACGGTGCGCATAGCACTGTTCGCGAGCATTTGAATATCCGCTTCGAAGGCCACCGCATGCCTGGCGATTGGAGCCTCGCCGATGTGAGGCTCGACGCATCGTTTCCCGACAACCGCGCGAGCGTCTGTTTCGGCGACGACGGTCTATTGTTTGCACTCAGTTTTAATCCCGGCGTGTTTCGGATCGCAAGCGACAGGCCAAATGTCGTTGCTCGCTTGCCGGAAGGCAGCGTCGTCCACGAGGTGCTGTGGGAGTCCGATTTCGTCGTCAACCACCGCGTCGCCGAGACGCTTGCCGTCGGCCGGGTGGCGTTGGCAGGCGATGCCGCGCACGTTCACTCGCCGCTCGGCGCTCGAGGTATGAATCTCGGTATCGAGGATGCGATGGCACTGGTCGATGCGATTTGCAACAACCAGCTCAGCGAGTACTCAACGGCTCGGCGGGCCGTCAGTCGCGCGGTCGTACGCATGGTCAAGGCACAGACGCGGCTAGCAACGGCCCGCGATCCGTTACTCAAGGTCGCTCGCCGCTACGTGGCTCCGAGGCTGCTTGGAGTCGATGCAATTCACCGCGCTGTTGCGTCGCGCATGCTTGGGCTTGGATACTGAGACAATCGGACGGCTAACGATCGCGATCGTTCTCTAGTCCTAGGGGTCCAGTGAAGCCAGATATGCGACGATCGCAATGACGTCGTCGTCGTCCAAGTTCAGGACGGCGGGGATCATCAGCGCGCCCATTGCGCCACGGCGCTTGCCGTTTTTGAAGTCGTAGAGCTGGCGCGCCAGATAGCTCGGCGAACGTCCGGCGAGCGGCGGTCCGCCGCCAATGCCCGTCATGCCGCGTAGATCGCGTCCGTGGCACGAGCGGCAGTCGACGGTTGGGGGCACCGCGCCCTCGCCGCCAGTGGTGACCAGCAGCTCGCCGCGTTCGAGGCTGCCGGGCGGTGCATAGACGACGAAGCCTGCACGCGGATTGCGCAGCATGTTGACCTCGTAGCTGTCCTCGGGCAGCTCGATGAGCCGGTTACCGAGCGGCTCGGTGCCGTCGTCGACCTCGTCGAGGAAGAGTCCGTTGATCGTGTTCGTGAACACCGGGACGGTATCCGACTCGACGACGCGAAACGTCTTCTCGAATGGGATCGCGTTGTAGTACTCGGCGGCGGCTTGCGCTTCCTCGGGCGTCAGATTGCGGGCGATGGCAGCCATCTCGAAGCCGTTCGCCTTATGCGGATCGGACGTGATGCGTGCACCGCTCGTGAAGTCCTCTAGCTGGCGCAAAAAGTAGTCGACCGGAAGGCCGGCGACGGGGGCGTTCTGCATCAGGCCGCGGCCGTTGTACATGTGGCAGTTCGCGCACGCTCGCAGGCCGTCGTCGATACGGCCGCGGGCGACGATAGCCGGCGGCTCCGGATGGTCCTGCGGGAACCAATCCGCCGGCCCATAGCGCGACGTGATCTCCGCGACAGTGAACGTGAACTCGCTGCCCTCGAGTGTTCGCTGTGTGTCCGAGGGATCCCGTGCCATGCCACCTGGCCGGTCGCAATCGGCGGGCCGGTTGCCGAGACACCGCTCGGTGTAGTCGTCGGGCGTCTCGGGGTAGGCGCGAAGCCCATAAGCCCACGGCTGCAGCTGGGCAAAGGCGGGCGGTGCAAGCAATGCGGCGACGGCAAAAGCAATCGGGGCGTGGCGCAGTGACATCTGTGAGCTCCTCGTATTCGCGGTCGTCGCTTCGACGAGCCGTAGGGTACCCGACCGTTCGCGCCGGCAACAGTCATCGTCGCGTTGCACTGGCCGCAGACGCATGGGCAGAATGCCGCTCGGCGGCATGTAAACTGCGCGATGCGAGTGATTTTTAGCGACTAGGCGAACGAAACGTGACGAATCTCAGAACCGGCGGCGAACTCATCGTCGATCAATTACGCGCTCACGGTACCGACCGGGTCTTCGGCGTGCCTGGCGAGAGCTACCTGCCGGTTCTCGATGCGCTCCATGCGCACAGTGACGAGTTGCGATTCATCGCGTGCCGTCAAGAAGGCGGCGCTGCGATGATGGCCGAAGCCGACGCCAAGCTGACCGGGCGGCCGGGTCTCTGCATTGTCACGCGCGGACCGGGTGCGACGAACGCGAGCGCCGGGATCCACATTGCGCGGCAGGACTCGACGCCCGTGATACTGCTCGTCGGTCAGGCCAGCCGCGCTATGCTCGGCCGCGAGGCCTTCCAGGAGATCGATCTGCCGGCGATGTTCGCGCCCGTCGCAAAATGGGCAACGCAGATCGATTCGGCCGAGCGCATTCCTGACGTCATCGCCAAAGCCTACGCCGTGGCGCTGTCGGATCGGCCAGGACCGGTCGTCGTGTCGCTGCCCGAGGACATGCTGTACGACGAAGTCGATGTCGCCGACGCCGCGCCAATCGATATCGAGTTGAGCCGCCCCAGCGAAACCGACTTAGCGAAACTCGGCGAGCTGTTCGCGACCGCCGAGAGGCCGCTCGTGATCGTCGGTGGCAGCGCTTGGGATCGTGAGGCTACCGAGCGTCTGCAGCAATTCGCCGAGCGCGCAGGCCTCCCTGTCGCCGCATCGTTCAGGCGTCAGGATTACTTCGACAACGATCACCCACTGTATGCGGGCGATTTAGGCTTAGGCATGAACCCGAAGCTCGCGAAGCGTGTCCGGGACACCGATCTGTTGCTCGTGCTCGGCGCTCGGATGGGCGAGGTGCCGTCGGCCGGTTACACGTTGATCGACGTGCCGTCGCCGCGCCAGGCGCTCGTTCACGTCCACGCCGATGCCGGCGAGCTTGGCCGCGTCTACGATGCGCGGCTGCCGATTCATGCGCATCCGCGCGCGATGCTGGCAGCGCTCGAGCAGGGGCCTGAGATCGATGCGACGCGCTGGTGCGATTGGGCGCAGGCCGCCAACGACGACTATCGCGCGTTCAACGTGCCGACGACGACACCGGGGCCGTTGCAGATGACTGAGGTCGTCGCAAGCTTGATCGAAACGCTGCCCGACGATGCGATCATCACAAATGGGGCCGGCAACTATACGGTGTTCATCCATCGTTTCTATCGTCATCGCCGCTTCGGCACGCAGCTGGCGCCGACGGCCGGGTCGATGGGCTATGGCGTGCCCTCTGCCGTTGCCGCGAAGCTCAGGTTCCCGGAGAAGACCGTCGTCTCGTTCTCAGGCGATGGTTGCTTCCTGATGAACGGGCAGGAGCTTGCAACGGCGGTGCGATATGGCGCCAACGTCGTCTTCATCGTCGTCAACAACGGCATGCTCGGCACGATCCGGATGCACCAGGAGCGCACATACCCCGGCCACGTGATCGGGACAGAACTCGTCAATCCCGATTTCGCGGCATTGGCGGCAGCGTATGGCGCTCATGGCGCCGTCGTCGAGCGCACCGAGGATTTCGCCGCCGCATTTGCGAACGCGCGTGACAGCGGCAAGCCGTCGTTGCTCGAGCTGCGCGTCGATCCGGAAGCGCTGACGCCCGTTCGATCGCTGAGCGAGATCCGTGCCGAGGGCTCGAGCAAGGCATAATGGTTTCTTATTTCAATCGGTATTGAGCATGAACAAGAATCTAATCGCCGGGCAATGGGTTGACGGCGCGGCTGCCGTCGCCGACGTCAATCCTTCGGATCTCAGTGACTCAGTCGGCGAGTTCGCGATGGCCGACGGCGCGCAGGCGCAGGAGGCCATTGCCGCCGCCCGCAATGCCGCGCCTGCGTGGCGGGATATTGGCATTCAGCGCAGAGCGGACGTGCTCGACGCAATCGGCGATCAGATCCTCGCGCGTAAGGACGAGCTCGGCGAGCTGCTGTCGCGCGAAGAGGGCAAGACGTTGCCGGAAGGGATCGGCGAGGTCGCGCGTGCCGGTCAAGTGTTCAAGTTCTTCGCCGGAGAGGCGCTGCGCGTCCCAGGCACGCATATCGAGTCCGTGCGCCCGGGCGTCTCGGTCGACGTCGTCCGCGAGCCCGTCGGCGTCGTCGGCATCATCACGCCGTGGAATTTTCCGATCGCGATACCGGCGTGGAAAATCGCGCCGGCGCTCGCATATGGTAACGCGGTCGTCTTCAAGCCGGCCGCGCTTGTGCCGGCGTGCGCGCACGCGTTGGCAAGCATCATCGAGAGCATGAATCTGCCCGACGGCGTCTTCAATCTCGTCGTCGGCTCCGGTGGCAGCGTCGGCGAGGCGATCGTCACGTCACCTGATGTCGATGCGATTTCGTTCACGGGCTCGGTCGCAACGGGTCGCGCCGTGCTCGTCAAGACGGCCGAGCGCCAGGCGCGCGTGCAGCTCGAGATGGGCGGCAAGAACCCGTTGATCGTCCTGGACGATGCCGACCTCGACACGGCCGTCGACTGCGCTATCAACGGCGCGTTCTTCTCGACAGGTCAGCGCTGCACGGCATCGTCGCGGCTGATCGTCACCGCAGGCATCCACGACCAGTTCGTCGCTGCATTGATCGAGCGCATGGAAGCGATGGTCGTCGATCATGCGCTGAAGCCCGGCACGCAGATGGGGCCTGTCATCGACGAAACCCAGCTCGAGCAGGACTTCGCTTACCTGGAGATCGGTCGGTCCGAGGGGGCGACGATTGCGACTGGCGGCAAGCAGCTCGATCGTGACACGAAGGGCTACTACATGGCGCCGACGCTGTTCACCGAGACGAATAACGCGATGCGGATCAACCGCGAGGAGATCTTCGGCCCGATCGCTGCGGTGATCCGCGTACGCGACTACGACGAGGCGTTGGCCGTCGCGAATGACACGGAGTTCGGATTATCGTCCGGGATTTGCACGACCTCGCTGAAGTACTCGAGTCACTACAAGCGTTACTCGAAGGCCGGCATGGTCATGGTCAATCTGCCGACGGCCGGCGTCGACTATCACGTGCCGTTTGGCGGCCGTCGTGCGTCGAGCTTCGGGCCGCGCGAGCAGGGCCGTGCGGCCGTCGAGTTCTATACGACGACGAAGACCGCGTACGTCAGTCCCTGACGCTGCACGCAGCGGCTGCTCGCCACTCTCGGAATCCCCGTATGGAAGTCGGCTGGCACGGACCGATAGTAGAACGAGTCTCGGCGAGTCGAGCGAGAGGGTAGACCGATGACGCAACACCAGCCCGAGCTCGTCGAGCTCGATACCAGTCAGCCGATCTGGGAGCGGTTCTTTACGGTATTTCCGCTCATCGTCGTCGGTACCCGAGACGATGAGGGCACCGTCGATCTCGCGCCGAAGCATCTGGCGATTCCATTGAGCTGGGCAGGGCATTTCGGCTTCGTCTGCGCGCCGACGCATCGGACCTATCAGAACATTCGCGCGAGCGGCGAGTTCACGGTCACGTACGCGCGGCCGTCGCAGGTCGTGCTCGCGAGCCTTGCAGCGACGCCGCGCTGCGATGACGACTCCAAGCCGATTGTCGAGTCGATCCCGACGTTCCCGGCACGCTCTGTCGATGGTGTGTTCGTCCGGGACGGTTACCTGTTCCTCGAGTGCAGGCTACAAGCTATCTACGACGACTTCGGCAGCAACAGCCTGATCGCCGGCGAGATCGTCGCCGCACACGTTGCCGAAGATGCCCTCAAGCAATCCGATACCGACGATCAGGACTTGTTGATGAAGGCGCCGCTGCTCGCCTACCTCTACCCTGGCCGCTTCGCGACGATCAACGAGAGCAACAAGCTGCCTTTACCGAGCGGCTTCAAGCGTTGAGCGATGGAGCCCGCTGCAGCGATTCGCGATTGCCTCGCTAGCGAGACCGAAAACATGGTCGCGCTGCTCGAGCGGCTCGTCGAGATCGAGTCGCCGTCCGATGTCCCCGAGTCGCAGGCGCCGATCTTGGATGCGCTCGAGGCATCGTTCGCCGAGCTCGATTACCGCACGACGCGGCTGCCCGCACGGCGCCAATACGGCGGGCATCTCTACGCGCGGCCGCAGCCGCGCTCGGAGGCAGCGATCGACTCCGAGCATCGCTGGCAGCTGTTACTCGGGCACTGCGATACCGTCTGGCCGCTCGGCACGCTCGCACGGATGCCGCTCGAGCGCGACGGTGACGTGCTGCGCGGTCCCGGTGTCTACGACATGAAGGCCGGGCTCGTCGAGATCGTGTTTGCGCTAAAGGCGCTGAAGACGCTGGACCTCGTGCCCGAGGTCGAGCCGCTGGTATTCATCAACTCGGATGAGGAGGTCGGTAGCCGCGAGTCGACGCGCTATATCCGTGCGCTCGCGCAGCGCGCCGATCGGGCGCTCGTCATGGAGCCATCGCTCGGGATTCG
>JAHEEN010000168.1 GCA_024640685.1 Rhodospirillaceae bacterium | reverse complement strand
CTCTTGCCGCTCATGGAGCATCCATTTGACGGCTCCTGGGGCTATCAGCCAATTGGACTGTATGCGCCGACGTGGCGATTCGGAGAGCCCGACGATCTGAAATTCTTCATCGACGAATGTCACGCCCACGGCATTGGCGTCATTCTTGATTGGGTTCCCGCGCATTTTCCGCGCGACGAGCACGGGCTCGGTCGATTCGATGGCACGGCCCTGTACGAGCACAGCGACCCGCGCCGCAGCGAGCATCCAGATTGGGGCACGTTGGTGTTCGACTACGGGCGTCGCGAGGTCGTCAACTACCTCATCACGAACGCGCTTTACTGGGTCGACGAATTCCACGTCGATGGCCTCCGCGTCGACGCGGTCGCCTCGATGCTTTATCTCGACTACTCTCGAGACGACGGCGAGTGGCTACCCAATGAGCGCGGCGGCAACGAGAATCTCGATGCTATTGCGTTCCTGCAGCGGCTCAACGAGGAGGTTCATCAGCGTCGCGCCGTGACGATTGCAGAGGAGTCGACGGCGTGGCCGGGCGTGTCGCGGCCGACGTACTCGGGCGGACTCGGCTTCAGCTACAAGTGGAACATGGGTTGGATGAACGACACGCTGTCATATATACGCGAAGATCCGATCCATCGCCGATTTCATCATGACCGCATGACCTTCGGGCTCATGTACGCGTTCGAAGAGAACTTCATTCTGCCGCTGTCGCACGACGAGGTCGTGCACGGTAAAGGCTCGTTGCTCGAGAAAATGCCCGGCGACGACTGGCAGAAGTTTGCCAACCTGCGAGCGCTGTACGCGTTCATGTACGGCTACCCGGGAAAGAAACTGCTGTTCATGGGCAGCGAGTTTGCGCAACGCAGAGAGTGGACGCACGATCATTCGTTGGACTGGCATCTGTGTGAATTGCCGTCGCATCGAGGTGTTCAGCGGCTTGTTCGCGACCTGAACAGGCTCTGTCGGTCGACGGGGGCGTTCTACGAGCGCGACTTCGATCCTGACGGTTTCGAGTGGATCGACTGGAGCGATCGTGACAACAGTATCTTCTCCTGGGTGCGACGTGATCGACGGGGTAGTCACGTCGTCGTCGTGTCGAATCTGACGCCTGTGGTGCGCGAGCAGTACAGTCTGGGTGTCCCTTCCGGCGCTCGCTACGTCGAGGTGATCAATACCGATGCAGTGGATTACGGCGGTACGGGGGTTGGCAACTTCGGCACGGTCGACGCGGTTTGCGAAGTCAGCCATGGCCGGCCGTATTCGCTCCACGTGACGCTGCCGCCTCTTGCGACATTGATATTGGTGCCGACCGAAGCGAATCAGGCGTCGAGCGGAGTTTGATGATGGGCACTAGCGAACCGACAGAGAGTCGCAGCGGCGGCATACGGTTGATCGAGGCGCCTGCGCTGGAGTTGGACGCTGACGCGTTGCTCGCGGACTTCACGCGCTATTTCGGCCGTACGTTGGGGCGGCAGGAGATCTTTTCCGAGTCGCCCTATGTCTACTTCGCGCTCGTTTACACGATTCGCGACCGTTTGATCGCGCGGTGGAACCGGACTACTCGTGCGCTTGACAGCTCGAATCATCGACGCGTTTACTACTTGTCGCTCGAGTTTCTGATGGGCCGGCTGCTGACGAACGCGCTGTTGAGCTTGGGTGTCTACGAAGCCTGCGAGCAGGCGCTGCAGCGGTTGGGCGTCTCCCTCAGCGTCGTATTCGAGAGTGAGCACGATGCCGGTCTCGGCAACGGCGGTCTGGGCAGGCTGGCCGCGTGTTTCTTGGACAGCTGCGCAACGCTGCGTCTACCCGTCGTTGGCTACGGCATTCGTTATCAATACGGGATGTTCCGACAGAGAATCGAACACGGCTATCAGATGGAGGAGCCTGAGCCCTGGCTGCGCGAAGGATTCCCCTGGGAGATCGAGCGTCTCGAGCATGCGCAGATCGTCTCGTTCGGCGGGCGCAAGGAAATCATCGTCGATGCCGATGGCGCGGAACGAGTGCAATGGGTCGACACTCACGACATTCTGGCTGTCCCCTATGACGTGCCGGTTCCGGGATATCGCAACGATTTCGTCAACACGCTGCGTCTGTGGTCGGCGAAGGCCACGAGCGCGTTCGATCTCGAGGAGTTCAATGCGGGCGACTACACGCAGGCGGTGGCGGCCAAGAACGACGCCGAGAACATCACGATGGTCCTCTATCCGAACGACGCCAGCGAGAGCGGCAAGAGCCTACGCCTGCGGCAGCAGTATTTTCTCGTTTCGGCGAGCCTCAAGGATACGCTTGCCGACTGGACGCGCCGCAACGGTCCGCATTTCTCGAAGTTTGCGGAGCAGAACTGTTATCAGCTCAACGATACGCATCCCGCGATAGCAGTTCCCGAGCTCATGCGTCTGCTCGTCGATGAGCATGGTTTGGACTGGGATGAGGCTTGGCGTATTACGCGCGAAGTCATGGCCTATACGAATCATACGCTGCTGCCGGAAGCCCTCGAGACCTGGCCCGTTGCGATGCTGTCCTCGATGCTGCCGCGAGTCATGGACATGATCTACGAGATCAACGCACGGTTCCTCGACGAGGTCGCGGAGCGTTGGCCGGGCGATGTCGAGCGCCTCTCCCGGATGTCGCTGATCGAAGAAGACGGAGAACCGCGAGTTCGCATGGCGTATCTGGCGATTGTCGGTAGCCGCTCGATCAACGGCGTAGCGGAGCTGCACTCGAAACTCTTGCAGCGGGGCTTGTTCCGGGATTTTGCGGAGATCTGGCCGACGCGGTTCAACAACAAGACCAACGGTGTGACGCAGAGGCGTTGGCTCGCCGCCTGCAACCCGGGCCTGGCCGAGCTCATTACGTCCAAAGTCGGCAACAGTTGGATCACCGACCTCGACGCGCTATCGGCGCTGTCGACGCATGCCGACGATCCGGAGTTTCAGCTCGCTTGGCGTTCGCGAAAGCTCGCCAACAAGCGACGGCTCGCGCGTTACGTCGAGGCCGAAACGAATATCGCTCTAGATCCGGATATGTTGTTCGACGTTCAGGTCAAGCGCATTCACGAGTACAAGCGCCAACTTCTCAACGTGCTTCACGCCATTCATTTATATGACGAGATCAAGCGAACCGGAGCGAGTGACTGTCCGCCACGCGCGATCCTCATAGGAGGTAAAGCAGCACCGGGCTATGTGATGGCCAAGAACGTCATCAAGTTCATTAACGACGTTGCGAGCGTGATCAATTCCGATCCAGCAGTTGCCGACCGTTTGCGCATCGTCTTCGTCCCGAACTACAACGTATCTGTCATGGAGACGATTTGTCCGGCGGCCGATCTGTCCGAGCAGATCTCCACGGCCGGAAAAGAAGCTTCCGGGACCGGCAACATGAAGTTCATGATGAACGGCGCGGTCACGATCGGCACGCTCGATGGCGCAAACATCGAGATTCGCGAGGCCGTCGGCGCTGACAATTTCTTCTTGTTCGGCCTGACAGTTGAGGATATCGAGCAGCTGCGGTCGTGCTACGACCCCAACGCCATCATCGCAGCCGACGCAGCGTTTACGCGTGTCATGCATCGCATCGAGGTGGAGCATCTCGGTGGTGAGGATGCGAACGTCAAGGCCGCCATCGTCGCTGCGATTCGCAACTCGCACGATCCGTGGATGATTGCGGCTGACTTTCGCTCGTTCGTCGATGCTCAGCATCGTGTTGGCCAAGCTTTCTTGGATCTCGATACCTGGACGCGGATGAGCATCTTGAACACGGCCGCGTCGGGCCGGTTCTCGACCGATCGCACGATGCGCGAGTACAACGACGATATCTGGCACTTGACACCGATTGCTTCGTGATCGAATCGGGCGACAGCCGCGATCTCGGCGCCGCATTCACCGGCGATGGCGTCAACTTTGCGCTCTATTCCGGGCATGCCGAGGCCGTCGAGCTGTGTCTCTTCGATCCAGTCGGCAACGAGACGCAGCGCCTCACGCTACCCGATCGGACGGATGGCGTATGGCATGGCTTCGTGCCGGGATGCGCGCCAGGCCAACGCTACGGTTACCGCGTGCACGGCCGCTACGAACCGTCCGCCGGTCTGCGCTTCAATCCCCATAAGCTGTTGCTCGATCCGTATGCGCGTGCGCTGGCTGGCGCGTTTCGCTGGAATCCGGCCGTCTTCGGCTACGACACCGAGGCGGATCCGGACACCGACGTGTCGAGCACGACCGACAACGCCGCGTTCATGCCGCGCGGTGTAGTCGTAGGTCCACAAAAAAAGCCGCGGCGTGGTGTCAAGGTGCCGTGGAGCGAAACTATTATCTACGAGACGCACTTGCGCGGTTTCACGATGCGCCATCCCGCGGTGCCCGCGTCCGATCGAGGTCGTTTTACGGGCATGTCGCATGCGTCGGTGTTGCGTTATCTCAAAGCGCTGGGCATCACGACGGTCGAGCTCATGCCCGTGCATGCGCTGATCGACGAGCAGTTTCTAGTCGATCGTGGGCTACGGAATTACTGGGGCTACAACTCGATTGGCTTTTTCGCGCCCGAGCCGCGTTATCTCAGAGGCGATATCGACGAGTGTCGTGACATGATCGATGCGATCCATGACGCGGGTCTCGAGGTCGTTCTCGATGTCGTATTCAACCATACCGCCGAAGGCAACCATCTCGGCCCGACTATTTCGTTTCGCGGCATCGACAACCCGACTTACTACCGGCTGCTACAGGACGACCCGAGCCAGTACGTCAACGACACGGGTTGTGGCAATACGATCAATATCGATCATCCTCAGACTCGGAGACTGATTCGCGACAGCCTCCGATATTGGGCCCGCGACATGGGCGTCGACGGTTTTCGTTTCGATCTTGCGCCCGTTCTTGGGCGGTCGGAGACCGGTTTCGATCGAACGCACGACTTCTTTCACGAAGTTGCCGATGATCCCGTGCTCGCAGATCGCAAGCTCATCGCCGAGCCCTGGGATATCGGCCCCGGTGGTTACCAGCTCGGCGAGTTCCCCGGCGCCTGGGCCGAGTGGAACGACAAGTTTCGCGATACGACCCGGCAATTCTGGCGCGGTGATCCGCACAAGCTCGGCGCATTCGCCGGCGTCTTCGCGGGCAGCGCCGACCTGTTCGACTCGCGGCGGCGGCGACCCTGGGCTTCGATCAACTTCGTGACGAGTCACGATGGCTTCACGCTTGCCGATCTAGTGGCCTACGAGCTTCGCCACAACGATCAAAACGGCGAGGCCAATCATGACGGCCACGAGCACAACTACAGCGCCAACTACGGCGCCGAAGGGGATACGGACGATCCCGAGATCCTGGCGACACGGCGCCGCCAACGTTTGAATTTCGTCGCGACGCTCCTATTTGCGCGCGGTACGCCGATGCTTCTGGCCGGCGACGAGTTCGGCAACTCGCAGCTCGGCAACAACAATGCATATCCACAAGACAATCCTCTCGGTTGGCTCGATTGGTCGGGCTTGAGCGAGGATCCGGATTTTCACGACACCGTGTGCCGCCTGATCGGGCTGCGCAACGTGATCGAGCTTTGTCGTCCGAGTCGGTACCTGCATGGCGAAAAATCGAATCCGCAAGGGTTCCGTGATATCGACTGGCTCGACTCGAGGGGCGCGAAGCTCACGGAGGAAGCGTGGCGCGATGCGCGCGCGATGACCGTGCTGCTGTGCGAGACGCGGAAGACACGTATCAGCCGCCGCCATCTGCTCGCAATTGCGGTCCTGTTCAATGCGGAAGAGAAACCCGTCGAGATGTTGCTGCCGCGCGTCGCCGAGACCGGGGCATGGCATCTCTTGTTCTCATCCGATGGATTATCGGACGAGTGCGGCGCCGAGGGCGGCTGGACGATTGCGAGTCGGAGCATCGTCGTCCTCGGGTTTGCGGAACGCCTGCCGCGCAAGCTCGCCGAGCTCGTTCGAAGCTAGATCATTCGTAATAGGCGGGTGCGAGCCGCAATTGCCGATGATTGACGAGGTCGTGTTGAATCCACAGCTCGGCATCGGTGCGGGCGAGCAGGTCTTCCACAACTTCGCGCGACGCGGCCGTCTGCGCCTCGCTGATGTCGAAATCCGGCAGCCGATTCAGCGTGCGCTCCTCGGGATAATGGTAGAGGTCGCCGGACAGCACGACGGCGCCGGTCTCGGCGAGCCGCACGTAGAGCACGAGATGGCCCTCGGTATGGCCGGGCGCTAGATGAATCACGACGCTGCCGTCGCCGAAGACGTCGTGCTCGGCGCCGTCGATGATCGTGAGGTTGGCGTTCTCGAGCGCATCGAATGTCGTCGGCCGCGTGCCTCCCGGCGGCTCGGCGGCGAACATCCGCTCGCGCTCCTCGGCGGCGACGATCCAGTTCGCATGCGCGAACGTATTGGCGTCCGCCGTATGATCCCAATGGTAGTGCGACAGCGCGAGATGCGTGACGTCGTCTGCCGAGAAGCCGGCCGCCGCAATCTGGCTTGCGAGCGATGGCCCGAGTGTCACGAATCGCGGGTTACCGTCGGCGCGCACGACTCGCTGCTCGATGCCGGCCTCGGTGGAGATGCGCTCGCGATCGGCGATCGCGCCGGCGTCCCACAGCAGGATGCCGTCAGGATGGACGATCAGGAACGAAGCAATCGACAGCCTCGTCTCCTCGACGTCGTCGACCGTCAAGCGGTAACGCGTCGGATCCGATTCCAACACGCCGCCGTCGAGCACGTAGAGACGCGGCGACACGGGCGCGCCGCTCGGCGAGCACGCAGTCATCGCTGCCAACAGTAGCGGAACGATTGCGACCGCTCGCCAAACTGAAACGTTTTTCACGATCATCTCCTCAAAGGGCGGGTGTCGTTGCCGGTGGCCGGCGCCGCTGTGTCGCTTGCTCGTAGGCGTAGCCGAAACTAAGCAACATGCCCTCCGTGAACTCCCGGCCCAAAAACTCGAGCCCGACCGGCAAGCCGTCATCGGTGAAACCCGCGGGTACCGTCAGCGCTGGAAATCCGATCAGCGGGCTCAGCCGGCGGTTGTTGCCGCGGCCATAGCCGGGATAGGGTGCCGCGCTCGTCA
>JAHEEN010000167.1 GCA_024640685.1 Rhodospirillaceae bacterium | reverse complement strand
CAGTGGGTCGATTACTACGCCGAGAACGCGAAAAGCGAGATCGGAGATTGGCTCGAGGCGCTCGGCGTCACGTGGGAAGGCGTATTTCAACTACCGGGCAACTCCGTGCCGCGTTTTCACCTGACGGCCGGCCGAGGTCTCGGCCTCGTGACACCGATCTACCGCGAGATACTGCGTTACCCGAACGCGACGTTCCAATGGAACTTCAAGGTGACGGAGCTGATCATCGATCAGGGTCGCGTTGTCGGTGTAACGGGCGAGGATCAACGCACCGGCGCGCACGACGAGATCCGTGCCGCCCGCGTGCTGTTGGCCACCGGCGGATTTCAGAGCAATCTCGACCTCGTGCTGCAGTTCTGGCCGGCGACGCTCGTCGAGCCGACCGATCTGCTCGTCGGCTCCGGGCCGAACTCGGTCGGCTCGGGCCTGTCGCTCGCCGAGCAAGCCGGTGCAGCATTCCACCGCATGGACCACCAATGGAATTACCCATGGGGCTTGCCGCACCCGAGCTATCCGGGCGAGGGCCGCGGGCTGAGCGCCGACAACCGTACGTCGATCTGGGTCAATGCCCAAGGCCAGCGCTTCGTCAATGAGGTTCAGAGCTCACGATACCTGTTCCCCGCGGTCGTCGAGCAGCGGCCGTCGACGTACTGGGCAATCTTCGACGAGGACGGCAAGAGCCAGTTCTTCATCTCGGGCAGCGGCTGGAACGATCCGGCGCGTGTTCAAACCGAAGTATTGGACAACACGGAGCTGACGAGCATCGCAGCATCGATCCCCGAGCTCGCCGATGCGATCGGGCTCGATTCGGACACATTGACCGCGACCGTCGAGCGCTTCAACGCGCTCGTCGAAACCGGCATCGACGCGGACTTTGGCCGGTTTGACAGTGATGACGAGCTTCCGGCGACAGCACCGATCGACACCGCGCCGTTCTACGCGATTCAGTTCTATCCGTTGACGCGCAAGAGCATGGGCGGCATCGCCATCGACCTCGATGCGCGCGTCGTACGCGAGGACGGTACGCCGATCCCGGGGCTCTACGCGGCCGGCGAGACGACGGGCATGGCCGGCGTCAATGGCTCGGCGGGCCTAGAAGGCACGTTCTTGGGCCCGTCGCTGCTGACCGGGCGCGTCGCCGGACGGACGATCGTCGCTGACGTCGGCGCTACGCGCGCGCTCGCGCGCCCGACTCCGGTGCCGATGCCGGTGTATCAAGGTCCACCTGAGAGTGCCAACGATGCCGACTGCGTGTCGTGTCATGTACTGCCCGAGCTCCTGGTCGAACGCGATGGCTATGCGCACTTCGAGCGCGTGCACCGCATCGTCACCACTGAGCAGCGCTCGTGCACGACGTGCCACGGCGACATGTTCCCGTACGATAGGAGAGCCCATCACATCGACCGATTCGCGCAGACGAGGACGTGCGTGCAGTGCCATCTGGCCGACGAGCGATCGCTAATACCCGAATGACACTACGGAATACCTTGAAATGAATTCGAAACCCCGCCTTTTGATGACAGACCGAATGGAGTCCCGGCGTACTTTTCTCGGTGGCCTCGCGGTCCTAGGGGCGAGCGCCGCGGTGTGCCCGGACGCATCGGCGCAGACCGACTACGAGATCAACGATCCCGACGTCGTCGCAGAAATCGAGACGCTGTTCGCCAACTACGATCGCGCGCTCAGGAGCAACGACCGCGCCACATTGAACGGCTACTTCTTAGACAGCCCGCTGACGGTGCGCTTCGGAAACGGCGAGAATCTCTACGGCATCGATGAGATCGCCGCGTATCGCGCATCGGTCGCGCAAGGGCCGAACGTCGTTCGCGAGCACGTCGTGATCACGACGGTCGGTCGTGACTATGCAGTCGTCGCAGCTCGCAGCCAGCCGTCTGGTGGACGGGTCGGGCGGACGATGCAGACGTGGGTGCGCTTCCCGCAAGGCTGGCGCATCATCGCCGCGCACGTCAGCTCGATCGACGAGTAGCAGCTGTCGCGTTTGCTGCCAGCTAAGAAGTCGAGCCGGGCAGCATCCGCGCAAGGACTTCGTCGCGCCGAATCAATCGGTGGTAGAGCACTGCGGCAACGTGCAGTGCGATCAGCATAGCCAGAATGCCGGCGCCGATCCCGTGCCAATCGATGACGCGAGCGTACATCGCGCGATCGGGTGCAACGATGGCCGGCAGCGCAATCGGACCGACGATAACTAGCGCCGGGAAATAGTTGATAGCCAAGTAGCCGAGACTCGGGACGATCAGTAACAGCGCGTAGAGGCTCCAGTGATTGAGCTGGCTTACGAGCGCCTGCCACGCCGGTAGCGTCTGCGCCGGTGCGGGCGCGCCAACGCTCAGGCGATAAACGAGTCGCGTAACGGCGAGCACCAGCACGACGACGCCAATCGATTTGTGACCGGCATATAGCGTGTTTGTCACTACATCCCAGACGTTCTGCCCCGGCCCGCGATAGACCATATAGAGGCCGATCGGGAACTGCATAACCAGCAGCAATACCGTCAACCAATGGAGCACACGCGCAGTCGGCCGGTAGCGCTTGATCCGGTCACCGTGGACATCAGTCTCGGGGGATGTTGATATCGGCATGACTCTAGGGCTCCGGGTTTACGCGTCCGAGCTCGGGCAACGCCATTGGCGCGTGCCGGGACGGAACTCG
The DNA here is from genome assembly GCA_024640685.1 of Rhodospirillaceae bacterium. GTDB lineage: Bacteria > Pseudomonadota > Gammaproteobacteria > Steroidobacterales > Rariloculaceae > JAHEEM01. The sequence goes on along the minus strand of JAHEEN010000167.1, from coordinate 4,403 downwards.
AGGAGGCAGCACGTGGATCATAAGGCAAGACTCCGGCGACTGTGCACATGGCTCAGCGCAGTATCGTTCGCAGCGATGCAATCGGCCTCGGCGCACCACAGCGAGGCAGGCTTCGACACGGACACGGTCGTCGCGTTCGTCGGTCGCGTCATCGAATACGACTGGCGCAATCCCCACGTCTATGCGCTCGTGGAGACGACCGATGCCGAAGGTCGCTCTGTTACTTGGCGCGTCGAAACGAGCTCGACGCCGATCTTGAGCCGGCGTGGCTGGACGCCGGAGTCGCTGCGACCCGGCGATGTCGTGACCGTGCGCGGTCACCCCGAGCGCAGCTCGGGCCGCAATTACGCATTGATGCTGACGATGGAGAAGCAGGACGGCACGTTGCTGTCGGCTGCATCCGTCGACCCGATCGGCAATATGACGGCGGCGAGCTTGTCCGGCGTGTGGAAGGCGGATGGCTCTACGGTCGGCGAGTTTCGTCGCCGGATGATCAACGCCATGCTGACTGACAAAGGTGCCGAGGCAAAAGCATCCTTCGACTACTACCGCGACAGCCCAGTTGCGCAGTGTATCGCGCACACGTCGCCGTGGGTCATTACGAGCGGCCTCTACGTCAACGAGATCGATGTCAGTGAGGACATCGTCATCTTGCACAGTGAGTACTTCGACGTGCGGCGCACCGTCTATATGGACGGCCGTGGGCATCCCCAGGACGCCGAGCGCACGCCCCAAGGACACTCGATCGGCCATTGGGACGGCGACACGCTCGTCGTCGACTCTCGGCTCTTCGCCGACCATCGGATCGGCAACGGCCCGGGCATACCGTCCGGCGCCCAGCGCCATGTCATCGAGAGATACACGCTGAGCGAAGACCGCGCGCGCCTCGTGCTGGAGCTGTTCCTCGAGGATCCCGAGTACTTGGCCGAGCCCGTCACAGGCAGCGTAGAATGGCTGTACGCGCCGGAGTTTCAACGCTACGGATACGACTGCGATCCGGAAGTCTCGAGGATTTTTCGGCTCGATTGACGGACGGACTTGGGGGACACCATGCAGAAAGCGAACGAGAACACGATCGGATTGCCGGCGGCAGTCATTTTGTCATTAGGCCTGACGCTGAGCGCGACGGCCGATGCGCAACACGGGATCAAGGCGACTGACCACCAAGTTCCGCACGTCTCGACGGTTCCGGTCAATGCCGGCGACGACGTCGAGCTCTATGTCAGGGAGAAACTCTCGCAATCTCTCGCAGCCGATCTCGACGCAGGTCGGGCGAATGGCGCCCAGGCCGTGTTGTTCGTACACGGCTCGCTGGCTTCGTCGATTCCGGTGTTCGACTTCTCGCATGAAGATTACAGCTGGATGGATCGTCTCGCAGATGCGGGCTTCGACACGTTCGCGATGGACCACACAGGGTTCGGCTACTCCCCCCGCCCGGCGATGGACGATCCGTGCAACCTCGATCGCGACAATCAGAAGATCGTCATGCCGAATCCGCTGTCGGCCCACTGTGAGCCTACATACGGCTATACATTGAACAACAGTCAATCGGACTGGGATGAGATCGATACGGTCGTCGACTATATCCGCGAGCTGCGCGGCGTCGAGCGCGTGAGCCTCGTCGGCTGGTCGCGCGGCGGCCCGCGAACCGCCGGGTACGCCGCACGGCATCCCGACAAGGTCGACCGGCTCGTGCTGCTAGCACCGGCGTACACGCCCGACGGGCCGGCCGAAGCCCCTCGCCTGCCCGAGGCCGGATATCCAATGCGCCTGATGACGCGCGAGATGTATACCCAAGACCGATGGCACAGCGGAATCGCCTGTGATGGTCAGGTCGCGCCCGGTGTCGAGGCGCGCGTCTGGGAAGCGCTGATGAGCGTCGACGTTGTCGGCTCGGGCTGGGGGCCCGCGGACGGCGTCATGCGCGTCAGCAACGCGCCGGCCTGGGGATGGAATCGCGACTATGCGGCGCGCGTGACGGCGCCGACGTTGATTATGGTCGGCGAGCAAGACTTCCTGTTCGACGCTGCCGAGCCGCTGTACTCCGATTTAACCGGCACGGCGAACAAGTATCTGATTAAGCTCGAGTGCGCGACGCACTACGCATTCTGGGAGCAGTTTCATTACAAGCAGATGCAAGACGCTGCGATCGAATGGCTAACCAACGCGACGCATCAAGGCCACAGCGAGGGCATTCGTACGCTGCGAGTCGAGCGGCGCTAGCGCAGAAACGTGACGCGCCTCGTATGGCGCCCGCGGCGATGCCGATAACGTAGCCAGGCGTCCATTTTCGTCGAGCGCATTGCATGCTGAAGCTCTGGCTGCCCGCGGGCCTCTACCGCGTCCTACCCCTCGTCTATTTGCTGGCCGGCTCGATGATGCTCCTCGTGTTCGGCGGCGACGCAATGGGCCGAACCAGCGGCCTATTCCTGATTGCCGCCGGCTGCCTGATCTGGGTGCTGCGGCTCGTCACGCGAGCCGGCCCATCGTCGCGATCGCAGTAACGTCCGTCGGCCGACGAGGCCCTCGTCGGGACGAGACTACGTACTGCATCTAACCGGCGACAAGCTCCGACCCTTAAGTCGCTGAAAACACGCCCGTTAACCCTTTGGGTTTTCCCGGATTGACTCAAATCGGCTTGCTATTTAGACTCGGTCTAACTCTAGACTGAGTCTAAATAGACCGAACACTAGTCCCCTAGTAGAGGAAATCACTGCAATGCCGAACCCAAAGATCCCGTTACTGGCGGCCGTCGCGGTTGCACTGTCTCCAATGCTCGCATCGTCGCCTGCATCCGCGCAGAATGACCCGATGACGAACCGTTTCTGGTGGCCCGAGCAACTGAATCTGACGCCGCTGCGCCAGCACCAAGCCGCATCGAGCCCGCTCGGCGACGAGTTCGACTACGCCGCGGCATTTGCCAGCCTCGACCTCGACGAGGTCAAGGGCGATATCGAGGCAGTGCTGACCGATTCGCAGGACTGGTGGCCGGCCGACTACGGCCACTACGGCCCGTTTTTCATCCGCATGGCGTGGCATAGCGCCGGCACGTACCGCACCGCTGACGGCCGTGGCGGCGCCGGCGGTGGACAGCAACGCTTCGAGCCACTCAACAGCTGGCCCGACAATGCCAACCTCGACAAGGCCCGACGCCTGCTCTGGCCCGTCAAGCAGAAGTACGGCCGCAACCTGTCGTGGGCTGACCTGATGATCCTGACCGGTAACGTCTCGCTCGAGTCGATGGGCTTTGAGACGTTCGGCTTCGCGGGCGGGCGCGAGGACGATTGGGAAGCCGACCTCGTCTACTGGGGCCCGGAGCAAGAGTGGCTGGCCGATGAGCGCTACAGCGGCGACCGCGAGCTCGAACGACCGCTCGCCGCCGTGCAGATGGGCCTGATCTACGTGAACCCGGAAGGCCCGAACGGCAACCCAGACCCGCTTGCCGCGGCCCGCGACATCCGCGACACGTTCGGCCGTATGGCGATGAACGACGAGGAAACCGTCGCATTGATCGCCGGCGGCCACACGTTCGGCAAAGCTCACGGCGCCTCGGCGCCCGGTGACTGCGTCGGCCCTGAGCCCGCAGCCGCTAGCATCGATGAGCAAGGCTTCGGCTGGACAAGCCGCTGCGGCAGCGGCAAAGGCATCGACACGATCACGAGCGGCCTCGAAGGCGCGTGGTCCGTGAATCCGATAGCGTGGACGACGAGTTATTTGATCAATCTATTCACTTACGAGTGGGTGCAGACGCAAAGTCCCGCCGGCGCGACGCAGTGGATTCCCGATCACGGCGCCGCAACGACGCTCGTGCCGGATGCCCACGATCCGTCGCTGCGACATGCGCCGATCATGTTCACGACCGACCTGGCGCTGAAGTTCGATCCAAGCTACCGTCAGATCGCACTGCGGTTTCGCGACAACCCGGACGAGTTTCAGGATGCGTTCGCGCGCGCTTGGTTCAAGCTCACGCATCGCGACATGGGCCCGAGAGCCCGATACGCCGGTGACGAAGTACCGGGAGAGGCACTGTTGTGGCAAGACCCGATTCCCGAGGTGGACCACACGCTCGTCAACGAGCGTGACATCGCGGCGCTGAAATCCGAGATTCTCGACTCGGGTCTGTCTATCCCTGCGCTCGTTCGCACGGCGTGGGCATCGGCCGCATCGTACCGCGGCACCGACATGCGCGGCGGCGCCAACGGCGCGCGCATCCGTCTCGCGCCGCAAAGCGGCTGGGCTGCCAATTCGCCAACCGAGCTCGCGAATGTCTTGAGCCGACTCGAGGCAATCCAAACCGCGTTCAACGACGAGCAGCGCCGCAACAAGCGCATCTCGTTGGCCGATGTAATCGTACTCGGCGGCGCAGCCGCGATCGAGCAGGCTGCGCGCGACGCCGGCCTCGA
>JAHEEN010000024.1 GCA_024640685.1 Rhodospirillaceae bacterium | reverse complement strand
AAGGATCTCGGGTCCGCAGCCGTATTGCTATCCTTGGTGCTTGCAGGTGGTGCGTGGGGACTGATTGCGGCGAGTCGTTGGCTGAGTTGACGCCACGGACGCGAAGTCCGTGACCGACTTGATCGATTACATCGAACGCAACTCGTACCGACGCAACTTGTCTAGTCGTTTGCCTAGAGGGCAATTTGCGCCGCGTCACGCGCGCCGAATGGGTCCATAGCCACGTAAGTTGCGTTTGCCTCGTTGGCCGTAAGCCCGGCCGCACCGCGCTATATCCGATTCCTTGTAACGAGGATACCGGACCTACGCGCGTAACTTGAGCGGATCGCACGATTCGCCCTACAGTGCGCTCGATGGAGACCGCGTGGCTCGATAGATTGCGCGACGGGCGCATCGTCGTGCTCGACGGCGCGACGGGCGGTGAGCTTCGCCGCCGCGGTGTCGATCTCAGCGGCGAGGTCTGGTCCGCGCTTGCGGCACGCGACCACCGAGACGTGCTACGCGAGATTCATGCGGACTACATCCGCGCCGGCGCCGACATCATCACGACCAATACGTTCTCGTCATCGCGTTACGTGCTCGAAAGCGCAGGCTTAGGTCACCAGTTTGCGGAAATCAATCGGCAAGCCGTTGCTGCCGCGGTAGCAGCGCGCACGGATGTCGCCGAACGGCCCGTCGCGATCGCCGGCTCGATATCATGCTTCCCGCCTCGCTTCGACCCGACGCGCTATCCGTCACGTGAAGCAGAGCGAGACGCCTATCGCGAGCTTGCGGTGTTGCTCGCCGAGGAGGGCGTCGATCTGCTCGCACTCGAGATGATCCAGGACATCGAGCACGGTGCGCTGGCGCTCGATGCGGCGCTGGAAACGGGCTTGCCCGTCTGTCTCGGATTGAGTGCTCGATCATCGGGCGACGGCTTGACCGCCTACGACGATCCGGCGCAGCTGTTCGAGCCGCTGCTGCGACCGCTGCTCGAGCGAAGCCCGAGCGTCGTTGCGATCATGCACACACCGGTCGACGTCGTCGGCGAGGCGCTCGCTGCGGTCGTAGCCGCAGGTTGGGAGCGTCCGCTCGGCGCCTATCCCGAGCTCGACACTGAGCCGGGGCTGGGTGCCGCGACCGGTGCGATGACGAGCCCGATCGAGCTCGCAACGGCTGCGGCCGGCTGGGTCGATGCGGGCGTGCGCCTCCTCGGTGGTTGCTGCGGCGCCGGGCCGGAGCACATCGCGGCCCTGGCCGCGATCCGCGATCACGGCCGATGACCTGGCCGATGCGGATCGCCCCGTCTTTGCTCGACTATCCGCACCGTGGCGGCGCTATAATGGCGCGCGTTCTACACATTAAATAATTAGGAACGAACCCGATGAGAATTTGGCTTCTGGGCGGGATCGCGGCCATGAGCGGATTCGCCGTTGGCGTTGCTCAGGCGCAAGTCTCGGCGATGCCCGATGCGCCGTTCAAGCTCGCGACCTACGACAGCGGCGCCGGCGACCGCGTTGGGCTACTGATCGACGATTGGCTCGTCGATCTCGAGCGGGCCAATGACTATCTCGTCGCCGAGGCCGATGTGGCCGCGGTCGAGCTGCCGACCGATATGAAGACGCTGATCGAGCAGTCCGGCATCACGAAGCCGCGGTTGTTTCAGATTGCAAACTTCTTGCAGGGCCGCGTCGATGAGCTTGGCTTTGCGTTTCGACCCGACGAGGTCACGCTGCGCGCGCCGATCAAGTACCCATGGAATCTTCTTGCTGCGGGGCTGAACTATCGCGCACACGCCGGTGAGCTCGGCGAGCGCACGGCGATCGATCCGGAGCGCGACAATCCGTTCTTCTTCGCGAAATCGCCGCGCTCGACGATCATCGATCCCGGGCAGGCTTTCGTCATTCCCCGCCACGTCGATACGCTCGACTGGGAAGGTGAGTTCTCGATCGTCATCGGTCGTCAAGCCAAGGATCTGACGCTCGAGAACGCGATGGACTACGTCTTCGGCTTCACGATCATGTACGACGTTAGCGATCGTGCCAAACAGATGCCGGGCGCCGCGGGCCGTTACCCGAACGATTGGTTTCCGGGCAAGAGTCTCGACAACGGCGCGCCGATGGGGCCGTACATCGTGCCCAAGGAGTTCCTGCCGAACCACCGCCAGCTGCGCGTCACGACGCGCGTCAACGGCGAGATCATGCAGGACTCAGACACGTCTTACTTGATTCACGACGTCGAGCATCTGCTGCGCTATGCGACGAGCGTCATGACGCTATGGCCCGGCGACGTCATCGCGAGCGGCACGCCTTCGGGCGTCGGGCACGGGCGCACGCCGCCGCGGTATCTGCAACCGGGCGATGTCGTCGAGATCGAGATCGAAGGTATCGGCACGCTCGTGACACCGATACGCTAACGGAGCACTGCACAGGCGATGATTATCGCGCGACCGTTGACTGTCCTTGTTGCTGCGATGCTCGTAGCAGCGAATGCGTTCGCTCAAACCGGCGGCAGCGAGGCGTTGTTTCCGATCCGTGTGCATCGCGCGCCGCTCGAGGTTCCACGGCCGAGCGAACGAGCCGGTAATTCCGCAGCGGGCATCGCACAGCTCGTCGGCATCAAGGCTGAGGCGGTCGAGCGCGTCGATGCGCTCGCGGATTTGACGCAGCAGATCAACGACATGCTGTTCTCGTTCTCGGAGCTCGGTTTCCAGGAGTTCGAGACGCAGCGTTACCTGACCGAGATCCTCCGCGGCAACGGCTTCGACGTCGAGCTTGGCGTTGCGGGTATTCCATCGTCTTGGTGGGCGACGTGGGGCTCGGGTTCGCCGGTCATCGCGATCGGCTCGGACGTCGACGGCATCCCGAAGGCCTCGCAGCTGCCTGGTGTCGCGTACCGCCAGCCAATCGTCGAAGGCGCGCCGGGGCACGGCGAAGGTCACAACTCCGGCCAGGCGCTGAACGTGACGGCCGCGCTCGCCGTGAAGTCGATCATGGAGCGCGATAATCTGTCGGGCACGCTCGTGCTGTGGCCGGGCATTGCCGAAGAGTTGCTCGCGGCCAAGGCCTGGTACACGCGCGAGCGACTGTTCGACGACGTCGATGCCGTGCTGTTCACCCACGTCGGCGACAACCTCGGCGTCAGCTGGGGGCCGGCGCGAGGTACCGGCATGATCTCGAGCGAATTTACGTTCTCGGGCGTTGCTGCGCACGGTGCCGGCGATCCATGGCGCGGCCGCAGCGCGCTCGACGCCGTCGAGATCATGAACGTCGCATGGAACTACCGGCGCGAGCATCTGCATCCCCTGCAGCGCTCGCACTACGTCATCGTCGACGGCGGCGATCAGCCGAACGTCGTGCCGTCCGCGGCCACGGTCTGGTATTTCATTCGCGAGATCACGGCCGACAGCATCCGCGAGAACTTCGAGACGCTGCAGCGAATGGCCGAGGGCGCCGCACTGATGACGGATACGTCGTACAGCCGGCGAATCATCGGTGCTGCTTGGCCGCGGCATTTCAACGAGCCGATTGCGCAGGCCGTCGGCCGCAACATCGCCGCCGTCGGTTTGCCTCAGTGGTCGGAGTCCGATCAAGTCTATGCGCGGGCCCTACAGTCGCTGCTCGAGGTCGACGAGATCACCGGGCTTGCGACCGAGCTCGACGGCGTCGAGGGGCCGCCCGATGAGCCGGTCTCCGGCGGGTCAGACGATATCGGCGACATCTCGTGGGTCGCGCCTACGATCACGTTGCGCTATCCGTCGAACGTCGAAGGCTTGCCGGGCCATCACTGGTCGCGGGCGATGGCGATGGCCACACCAATTGCTCACAAGGGTGCGACCGCTGGCGCCAAAGTGCTCGCGGCAACGTTGATCGATCTGCTGACCGACCCGCTGCTCATCGACGAAGCCTGGCGCTATTTCCGTGCGGAGCAGCTCGTCGACACCGTCTATGCGCCGTTCATCGGGCCCGACGATCCGCCAGCGATCGACAAGAATCGCGAGACGATGGACGAGTTCAAGGGTCGACTACAGCCGTTTTACTTTGATCCGTCACGCTTCGAGACTTATCTCGAGCAGCTCGGTGTCGACTACCCGCAGCTCGTTCCCGACGATCGGACGTTGGCGCCTCGCTGAAAGCCCTGGCACGGCGCGCCGCGAGCAGATCTGCAGTTGCCTGATTTCACGCGCAAACGAGCCCGAAGCCATCGTCTCGACGATTACCGCGGACTCCTGCCCCTCGCGGCGATCCTAGCCTGCTCGAGCCTGTCGATGAGCGCGTGCACGGCCGATCAGGGCGCCGGGCCTGCGACGGGGGTCCGGCTCGAGATCGAAGGCACGGCATCGGTCTGGACGGACCTCCCGGCGGTCCAGCAGGAGCTCGAGTCGATCGGCATCGGCGTCTGGCCGCTGTCGCTCGCTGATCTGCCTGGCGAACTCGCCGAACTCCTGACGCTGCCGTCGCTAACCGAGATGCAGACGCAGGCGCTGCGCGACCACTTTCTGCTGCCGCGCGACGAGGTATTGGAGCTCATCGCCGCGTCGGGCCGCTCGCCGAACGTCCCGGGTGGCGGTGCGATGGAGACGGTCGTCGCGAATCAAGACTACGGCTATCCGCAGCTCTGGGTCGTGCAAGACGACGTCGACTACACGCGCTTCGATCGGCTGCATGCGAACGTGTCCGGCGACGGCGTTGGCGTCGACGAGGTGCTGCAGATGATCGCAGGCGCTGGTGTCGTCGTGCGGGCAGAGCAACCCGACGGTGCCGTCTACCGCCTAGAGCTCGATTGTCCGAGTGCAGATCGGTGCTGGATCTTTTGCTACGATGCGGGACAATCGCATGTCGGCAGCTTGAGCCATGCTACGCCGGGCACGAAGCTCGTCGTCCAGGCCATCGGGCCGCCCGAGTGGTCATTGCAATACACGGAGTGACGTCGCTGATGCGTACTAAGAACAATTCGACACTCGCGCTCAGCTTGCTCGTCTTGTTGGGTGGATCGTGGACATCCGTCTTCGCACAACTGCCGCCGGTGCCCGTGCCTGCGGAAAACCCGATCACTGAGGAAAAGCGCGTTCTCGGCAAAATCTTGTTCTGGGATGAGCAGCTGTCCAGCGACGACACGGTCGCTTGCGGCACGTGTCATCGGCCCGCGGTCGGCGGTGGCGACCCGCGCGCCGGCCAGCACAAGGGTGCGACCGACAGCATAGGCGACGACGTTTGGGGCTCGCCGGGTATCGCCGCGGCGACGCGTTCGGGCGAGGCGATCGACGATCCGATGTTCGGCCGCGAGCCGCAGGTCACACCGCGCACGGCACCGTCGAACTTCGGCTCGTTGTGGGCCGAGGAGCAGTTCTGGGACGGGCGGGCGACATCCGAGTTTGTCGACCCGATCTCGGGAGAGGTCGCGATCGCGAAAGGCGGCTCACTGGAGAGCCAGGCGCTCGGGCCGCTGTTGAATCCAGTCGAGATGGCATGGCTCGATCGGACCTGGGACGACTTGACCGGCAAGCTCGTAGACGCAAAGCCGCTAGCGCTTGCAACGAACCTGCCTCCCGATACCGAACAGGCAATTGCGGCGCTTCAGAGCTACCCGGCACTGTTCGAAGCCGCTTTTGGCGATGACGCGATCACACCGGTGCGGATCGCGTTCGCGATCGCAACCTATCAGCGCACGTTGGTCGCCGATCAGACCGCGTGGGATCGTTACATGGCCGGTGACGAGTCGGCATTGTCGGAGACCGCGGCGCGCGGCTGGCGGAAGTTTCAGCAACACGCGTGCAATAACTGCCACGAGGCGCCACTGTTTACCAACAACGACTTTCTAAACATCGGCCTCAGAAGGATCGAAATCGATTCCGGCCGCGAAGGCGTGACTGGCATCGAAGAGGATGGCGGCGAGATGAAGGTGCCGACGTTGCGCAATGCCGCATTGCTCGAGCGGTTCATGCATTCCGGGGAGATGAGCCGTCTGAGCGACGCGATCTTGTTCTACGACACCGGCGATGCGCTGCCGGGGCGCGACGAGATCCCGGAGATCGGGATCTATGAGTTCAGCCTGCCGGGGAATACGCGCAACGACCTCGCTGCGCTGATCAGAGAGGGCCTCGTCGATCCGCGTGTGGCCGAGGAAACCTATCCGTTCGACCGCCCGACGCTGCAAAGCGAAAGAGAGGAATAGAGCGACGGGCGAGCGCCGACGCGCTAGCACCGACGGCTCAGTTCAAGTCGACCGCAAATTGTTTCAGCGTGGCGATCGGCACGATGTCGAGCGCGCGCTTGTGCGTGCCGCGCAAGAAAACCTTCGGTGCCATACCCTGCTCGTGAGCTTCGAGCCAGCGGGCTGCGCACAGGCACCAGCGATCGCCCGCTTTGAGGCCCGGGAACTGAAACTCCGGGCGCGGTGTCGACAGGTCGTTGCCTTTGAATCGCGAGAACTCGAGAAACTCGACGGTGACTTGCACGCAGACCGTGTGTGAGCCGACGTCCTGCGGGCTCGTGTTGCAGCAGCCGTCGCGGAAAAAGCCCGTCAGCGGCCGGTCGCTGCAAGCCTCCAGCGGCTCGTCGAAAACGTTGAGTGCGTCGTCCATGATTTCGTCTCGGTCAGTCAGCCCATTGTAGCGCGCCCGTCGCGGCTGACTGCGAGTCCCGCGTATGTGCGGGCACGGTGGTAGTATCGTCGAACGACTGCGGGTCGTCGCCAGCAGGCGCCGCTGCGCGTCGCGTCTGGCGACTCCCGAGTTACGTAAGCTCGATTGGGGAGGGGGATATGAAGCGAGTCAGCGACATTCTGGCATCGAAGGGTCACGACATCTGGTCCGTGACGCCGAGCACGTCCGTGTTTGATGCGTTGCGCTTGATGGCGGAGAAACGCATCGGCGCCGTTCTGGTCCTGAACGACGGCGCGTTGGTCGGGCTGTTCTCGGAGCGTGATTACGCGCGCAAGATTATTCTCGTCGGCAAGTCTTCGAAGGACACGCCGGTCAGCGAGATCATGAGTCGCGAGCTGATCTGCGTCGAGCCGACTCAGGCGACGGCCGACTGCATGCGCCTGATGACCGACAATCGTATCCGGCACCTGCCGGTCAGGGGCGGTGGCAAGCTGCTCGGCATCGTGACGATCGGCGACGTCGTCAAAGCGATCATCGCCGATCAAGGGCAGGAGATCGAGCAGTTGCAGCACTACATCACTGGGCGCGTATAGCAGGCTGTTCAAAAGCCTCAGACGGCACGTTTCGGCGCCGGGCTCAAGTCTCGCCCGGCGCGAGCTCGCGCTGCGGCGCGCGCGACGATGTGCTCCAGCCCCAATACGCGGCGCCCGCACCGACGAGCACGTTGCTCGCGGCATACGCTGCAAAAATACCCGGCATGTCGAACAGCGCCCGGCCAACGAACGCGAGCGGGATGTAGACGACGACCATGCGCGTGACCGAGATTGTCGTCGCGGGCAGCGGCTGGCCGAGGCCGTTGAACGCCGCATTGACCAGCATGACGATGCCGGCCGCGCCGTAGCTGATCGGCACGATCCATAGATACAGCGCGGCGACGGCGACAGCGTCTGCCGATTCGGAAAAGAGCCGCGCGAGCGGAACCGCGGAAAGCCCGACGACGACCGCGAGCGCAGCACCCCACGCCAGACAGAATAGGTAGCAGTGCCGGAGCGCTAGCAAGATTCGATCACGCCGCGCACCGCCCAGGTTTTGGCCGACGAACGGCCCGATGATCCCCGACATCGCGTAGAAGATGACCAACGAGAACATCTCGATGCGTGTCGCGATTCCGAGACCGGCAATCGCCTCGGCGCCGTAGGACGCGACCAGTGCGACGATGACGCCGTTGGCCATCGGGATGATGACGTTCGTGCCGGCGGCCGGTAAGCCGACGTGCAGGACGCCGGCCCACGACTGCCGGATGCGTCGCCACGGCACGCGCTCTGTCGTGATCAGATCGAATCGCTTGCCGAGCACCCAGACGGCACCCGCGGCGGTGAGCGCGCGAGCAATGACTGTTGCCCATGCTGCCCCGGCCAGCTCGAGCCGCGGAAAGCCTGCGAGGCCGAAGATCAACAGTGGGTCGATGACGACGTTCAACAGCGCGCTTACGATCAGCAGCCGGCCGGCGGTGCCTGCGTCGCCCATCGCGCGCAGCTGACCCATGGTAACCATCGGTAGCAGCATGAAGAGCAGGCCCGCGTACCAAGGCACCATGTACTCGCGAATCATCGGCAGCAACGCTTCCTCGGCGCCGAGCAAGCGGAACAGCGGATCGATCGTTAAGTAGCCTGCGACCGACAGCACCGCAGTGATCACTGCCGTCAGCGACAATGCGTCGGTTGATAGTCGCTGGATCAGCCCGTGATCGTCCTTACCCGCAGCTCGCGCGAGCGCCGACGATGCGCCTGCGCTGAGACCGATCGCTACGCTCATTAACGTCATGACGACCGGGAATGTGAAGCTCATCGCTGCAAGCTCCGCGGTGCCGAGTTGGCCGACGAACCACGTGTCGACGACGTTGAACGTCATGACTGAGAACACGCCCCAGATCGTCGGAATCGTCAGCTCACGCAAGCGTTGGCTGACGGGGCCCTGGGTCAGCGATACGCGGCGGCCCGCGCTCACGGCACGGCTACCGTGTTTGGCGGCAGAGTCCGAGCTTGCGGGCGTCGATCGCGGAGATGCCTGGGAGAGGTCTGCTCAGTGAATGGGCGGGTCGATGACGGCATAGCGGACGAGATAGTAGCGATATTCGAGCGCATCGCGAATATTCGCCGCGACAATGCCGTGCAGGTCGTCGTCCCAGCCCGTGTATTGCTCGACGAAGGCCCGCGCGCGCGCGGCGTCGCCGTCGCGCTGAATCGCAAGAACGTCGGCGAGCAGCTGGCCGACGACGTCGTCGTAACGTGCGTAGTCGATCGTGAGCCGGCCTTCGATCGTATCGAAGTCTAGCAATCCGGCCTCGAGAAAATAATTCCACTGCATCAGCTGCATGCGCTGGTAAGGCTGCGCGGGGCGCGGCTCGTTCGTCTGCAGCACCCGCAGGATGCCGCTCGCATGAAACGATCTGAGCGCTGCGTCGTCGAGGTAGCCCAAGTCGCGCAAATATGATCCCGAGTATAGAGAGACCAAGTCGGCCTTGAGCTCCTCGTACAAGTCGGCGGTCTCCTGCAGCGCTAGGCCGAGCGGGCGGCCGTCGCGCGCGACGTCGACGCCGAGGTAATGGCCGATCTCGTGCCATAGCGTGCGCTGGAAATTGCCTTCGACCGTCAGGTCGTCATGAAAGGCCGGCAGCGTTGCAGCCGCGAGCCGTCGTCGGCTCTGCGCAAAGATGGCCGGATCCGTCATGATGTTGTAACGCAGCATGATCGTTCGGCCGTATTTGCGGGAATGATCGGCGTCGTTAGGCAGTATCGTTGCGGTGTTGGCGCCGCGCGCCTGGCCGAAATCGGCGACGACGTTGTAGACGCCGACCGGAATCGTATCGCGGATACGCCGGTGGGGCTCGTGAGGCAGTCGGTCCTCGATCGCTTGCAGATTGCCCAGCGCGCTCGAAAGATCTGCGCTGCGCGCCTCGTCACGAAGCAGCACGTTCATGCCGAAGAACGTCTTGACGCCAAACAGCGCGTCGTCGTAGGTCTCGTAGCTGCCGATTTGCGCGTTTAGGCGCTTAAAGCGCCCCGTGACCCACGCGGCGTCGCTGCCTTCGTAGTCGTCGCTGAGCAAATCGCGCGCGCGCAGCCGCAGGTAGTCGGAGAAATCGGCATCCGTCGGGCGCACGAGGTCGGCCGCCTCCCATAGCAGGTCGTACGTGCGTACGAGCGACGGCGCCCATGCGACCGAGTACGGCACGGCATAGAGCACGCGGGCGTCGGGCGATTGCACGAGCCGTGCGAGATGCTCACCCAAGCCTGGGTGCAGCGTGCCGAGCACCGGATAGTCCTGCAGCGACGCGATGTCCTGGCGCAAGTTCTCTAGCGTCGCGCGGCGCACGACCGTTCGTTCGGTAAGAATGTCATCGCGGTCGGTGCCGGCGGCGATGAACGTGCGAACCTCGGCTGCGCCGATTCCCTCCGGAAACACCGCCTTGCCCGGCGATTCGTCTCGCACCGGCAGAAATGCCACGCGGCGGTTGTCGAGCGTCGTCGCAATCGGCCCTTTGAACAGCCGATACAGCTGTTGCAGGTGGTCGAGCGCAACCGGGGACTCGGTCGAGATCAACTCGTTTAACGACTCGAATGCGTCCAGGGCCTGTGCGTGCTTTTGATCCTCATAAATGCGCTGCAGGATCTCGCCGGCCTCGAGCAGCCGTTGCACGGCGTCGCGCTCGTTGGCCGGAAGGCCGGTCAGATCGGGCGCGAGCGTAATCTCGAGCGTGCGCTCGAGCAGGGGTTGGGAGCGGTCCGTGTCCCAATAGCCGACAGGGATCTGTGCGGCAGTGGTATGTCCGAGCAGCAGGGTCGCAAGCGCCGCAGCGCGGGCCCGGTGAATCGGCGCGATAGGGGATCTAACGCTCACATGCATGTCCCGGCGGGCTGTTGGCCGATGCGGGCCGTTCAAATGGGGTGTCGCCATTCTACGGCACCCTGCGGAGAAATCTCATCGATCCCGGTGTGACCGCAGTTTCGGGGTCGCGGCGCCGGACCGTCGGGTTGGTCAATCGGCGAGCGTTCTCATGGCGTTCGGTTGCGCGGATCGTCGGCAGCGGTGGTTTCCGAGTTGCTTACGAGCACGTGGATCACAATAAAAGTCAATGACTTAGGGTTTCGCGCTCGCTCAGTGAACGCGCTACACTATGGCTCTGGCTCGATTCCCAGCCGGGCGCTGATCTGCTCCGGCCGTCCGAACGATAACAACGCAGGAGATTCACCTCGATGGTGACGAACAACTCGGCCGCGCGGCCGTTTTCGCGCAGTCTTTACGTCCTGACGGCGGCAGTGATCGCAGGCTGCGGTGGCGGCCAGGACATGGCCGGATCGGGCGGTGCGACCGACGCCGCGCCCGTGGATCTCGCCGCGGAGACGGATAGCGCCGAGAACATGCGTCTCGTCGGCTTACACGATTTGCAGGGGCGCTCCGCCTATCAGCCGGTCGTCCACGCCTATGGCGAGCGGCGCATCTTGTTCGTCGGCCACCATGTCGGCGAAGCGTTGAACCCGATGACCGGCCAGACCGAGGTCAACGGCACATCGATCGTGGATGTGACCGATCCATCCACTCCGACACTGCTCGTTCACGTTCCACCGTCGGGCGAGGCGCGGTTCGCCCAGCACGTGCAACTGTGCGACGGCTCGACATTGCCGGATGGCAATCCGGCAACGACCTACATGCTCCGGTCGAACGGCAACCTCGGGTGGGATCTGTGGGATGCGACCGATCCGGCCGAGCCCGAGTTCATCCGCATTGTCGGTGAGACCGGCTACTCGTCGCGTCCGGAGTCCAGCCGCGGCGTGCGCGAGACGCACAAGATGCAATGGGACTGCGAGACGGGGATCGCCTATTTCAACGGTACGCCCGAGGATTGGCGCGTCACGCGGTTGCTGATGGTCTACGACCTCAGCAATCCGGAGGAGCCCGAGCACGTCCGCGATTTCGGCCTCGACGGCTGGCAGCCGGACCCCGACGGTGAGATGCCGCCGTATAACGTCTCGGGCCTACACCAGCCGTTTACCGTCGGTAACCGCGTCTACATGGGTTACGGCAGCGGTGGCGACGGCGTCCTGCAAATTTTGGATCGCGACCGTCTCTTAAACGGCAATCCGGGCGCACCCAATCCGCTGGCGCCGACGACCGAGAACTTGCTGTATCCACAGATCTCTCGGCTCGACTTTCCGCGGTTCTGGGGCGTGCATACGGCCAAGCCGATCTACGATTTTCCGATCCCGGACTACACCGAGGACCGCGACTATGCGTCGCGGGATCTGCTGATCATCGTGTCCGAAGCCGGCGGCGGCGCGGCTCGCTGTCAGGGCACGCGCGACGTTTCATTCATCGTCGATATCTCGCAGGAAGACAAGCCGTTCGTGATCTCGACGTTCCAAACGCCCGATCGGCCTGGCGACTACTGCGACAAAGGCGGGCGCTTCGGCCCGCATTCGGTACACGATGCGTTTCATCCGGGGTTCGACAAGTCGATGGCCGTGCTGTCGTATTTCAATGCGGGCGTTCGCGCTTATGACATTCGCAATCCGTTCGCGCCCGTCGAAGTCGCGCATTTCGTGCCGATGCCCAACGACAACACGATCGAGTACTGCACCGAGATCGACGGCGTGCGCGAGTGTCCGAGAGTCATTCAGACGAATAACGTCAACATCGACGATCGCGGCTATATCTACGCCGTCGATCGAGCGCACACGGGCCTGCACATCGTCGAGCTGCAGGGCGTCGCGCGAGCGATCGTCGGACTGTAGCCCCAGCCGGCAACCGAACGATACGCAACGGCCTACGTCATGCCGCGCATTGATTACGTCGAGGAAGCAGGGCTCCCAGACGATGCCCGTGAGTTGTTGAAAACGGCTGAGGCGGCCGGATCGCCCGACCCGCGGGTGCTGAAGATTCTGTTCAAGAGCCCAATCGGTATCGCGTGGTACCGGTATTGGCTCGCCTCGTCGAACGACGGTCAGCTACCGCGCGACTTAAAGGAACTCTGCCGCGTCAAGATCGCGTTCGATCACGAGTGCGGCTACTGCGGCACCGTGCGCTCTGCGGCTGCGAAGGCCGTGGGGCTGACCGAGGAGCGCATTCAAGAGGTCTGGGATTACGAGCACAGCGAATTACTATCGGCGAAGGAAAAGCTGGCGTTGAAGTTCGCCGACTATATGAAACACGATATCGCAAAGGCCGATGACGACGCGTTTTACGCCGAGCTCAAGACGCAGTTTTCGGACGCCGAGATTGTCGAGCTCGGTCTTTGGTGCGCCGAGAACGTAGGTGCCGGCAGCTTCGTGCGGACGCTGAATCTCATCAGCTGGGACGAGGCGTGTGCACTGAATCCTGCGACGGCGGCCAATGCGGCCCGCGCGCGCAACGCGTAACGCGTGTCGATGACGTACCTTCGCCTCGTAGCCGTCGCGTTGCTCGCAGCCGGATTTAGCGCTGTCGCGCGGGCCGAGCTGATCACGCTGCGGGTCGGCTCGGGTCACCCGGGCGGCGCAATCGTCTACGCGACCGGCATGCGGGACTTTCTCGTGCCCGAGCTCAAACGTCGCATTGGCGAGGAAACCGACCACGAGCTGCGCATCATCGAAGGGTATGCGGGCTCGATCGCCTCGGTGGCCGAGACGCTCGAGGCCGTGCAGGTCGGGCTGCTCGATATCGGCGGCTACTGCACGTGCTTCGAGCCGGCGAAGCTCTTCCTTCACAACTTCGCATACTTCGCACCGTTCGGCCCGCAGGTCGGCGAAGACGGTGTGCGCCTCGCGCGCCAGGTTTACGAGGCACACCCGTGGCTCGAGGGACAGCTGCGCGACAACTACGGCCAATTCGTGCTGGGTTTAAGCGGGTTCGACAATTACCATCTCGGCACGACCGTGCCGTGGGATAGCGTTGCCGACTTGACCGGCGTCAAGATTGCCGGTGCCGGGCCGAATCTGCCGTGGCTCGCCTACGCTGGCGTGATACCGGTGCAGTCGGCGCTGCCGGACGGTTACATGGCGATGTCGACTGGTGTCTACAATGGCTGGTTGATGTATCCGTCGTCTTACTTTGCGTTCAAGTTTCACGAGCCCGCGCCGTACTACACGTTGATTGGCTTCGGGGCGACCGGCGGCGCCGCGATCGTCACGATGAACGTCCGCAGCTTCGAGCGCTTGCCGCCCGACGTGCAGACGATCGTTGCCGAGGTTGGCCGCGACTATGAGCGCACGGCGGCGCGGATGCTCGACGAGCGCCAGGCATTCGGCTTGGACAGCCTGCGCGCCTCCGGTGCGACGGTGCGCACACTCCCTGACGACGTGCGCCGTGAGTGGGCATACTCGCTACGCAACTTCCCGAACGATATGGCGAAGGAAGCCGACTCCCGCGGCATGCCGGGCTCGGAAATCGTACAGACCTACATCGATCTCGTGACACAAAGCGGCTATGAGTGGCCTGTCGACTACGAGATCGAATAACGCCCGGCGCGCGCGGCGCCGGTTCTCACAATGAAGACCTGGATAGAAAGGAAGCACGATGATTAGAGCGGCGATGATCGGCCTCGGCTGGTGGGGTCGGCACATGGTCAAATCCCTCGAGGGTAGCGAGAAGATTGCCGTCAATCGGTTGATGGCGCGCACGCGATCGAAGCACGAGGGATTTGCCGAGGAGACCGGTATTCCATTCGTCGACGACTACGCGCAAATTCTCGCGGACCCGGACGTCGATGCGGTCATTCTTTGCACGCCGCATTCGCAGCACGAGGAGCAGGTCATGGCCGCGCTCGATGCGGGCAAGCAAATTTTCTGTGAGAAGCCGTTGTCACTGACGAAGGCGAGCGCGCAGCGCATGGTCGACGCGTGTGAGGCCGCCGGCGTCATTATGGGCGTCGGCCACGAGCGCCGCTTCGAGCCGACGATGGAGAAGATCGCCGAGCTTGTCGCGAGCGGCGCGATCGGCGGTACGCAGATGCACTGTGAGGCGAATTTCTCGCACAGCATATTCACGAACGTCAAGGCCGACGAATGGCGCGGCTCGACCGAGGAGGCACCTGCGGCCGGCATGACGGGCATGGGTGTGCATTTGACCGACTTGTTCCTGTCGATGTTCGGCCCGGTCGAGAAGCTCTTAGCGCAAAGCGCGCGCCGCAAGCTGCCGCTGCCGACTGGCGATCTCGTCAACGTCAATCTGAAGTTCGCAAGTGGCGCGACGGGTTTCGTTGCGGCGATCTCGGCAACGCCTTACTACGGGCGATTTACGGTATTCGGCGACGACATGTGGGTCGAGGCACGCGACGATTCTCACCCTCAGCACGGCGGCAAGACGCATCTGATTACCTGCGGCAAGGACGAAGTGCAGCACAGCGAGACGTTTCCGCCGCTCGATCCGGTGCGCGCGAATCTCGAAGCATGGGCCGATGCCGTCGAAGGCCGCGCCGAGTACCGCTTCACGAACGAGCAGCGTGTCCACAACGTCGCAATTCTCGAAGCGATCGCGAAATCCGTCGAGTCCGGTCAATGGGAAACCGTCTAGTGGAGAATGGCGGTCGAACCGCAATTTTCCATTTCGCTGCAGTGAGTTAGACGCATGCCGGCGGCCTTCGAGAATCGCGGTTCGACCCCTATTCCCGCGATCGGTCGGATCGCGCGCGCGACACACGTCATGTCGGCCGCATGGGTACTGGTCCTGGCCGTGATCATCTTCATCGATGTCTGCGGCCGGTACTTCTTTGGGCTGCCGTTGCTCGGCGCGACCGAGATCATCAAGAACTCGGTCGTCTCGATCACGTTCCTGCAGCTGCCGCTCGCGATCTATCGCAATGGCATGATCCGCACGACGTTGCTGTACGACCACGTCGGCAGCGACGGCCAACGCTTGCTGCGCACGTTCATGAACTTGATGGGGCTGCTGTTTTTCGTCGGCACGGCGTTCAGTGCATGGGGACCCGCGATCGAAGCGCTTGGCGTGAGTGAGTACGAGGGCGAGGGCGCGCTGCGCGTGCCGACGTATCCAGTGCGTTTCCTCGTCATCGTCACATCGCTGTTCGCCGCCTACGTCTACTGTTATCTGATCTATCTCGACTGGACCGGGCGCCTCGAGGCGCACGAGCGACGCACCGCGGACGCATGACGCGATGATGGGCCCGGAAGTCATCTTCTACTCGTTGGCGCTGCTGCTCGTCTTCGTCGTGCTCGGTGTGCACATCGGCATTGCGCTTGGTGTCGCGAGCGTCATCGGTATCTATTTGGCCTACGGCGACATAAACATCGCGCTCTATATCTTGGGCTCGACAGCCTACGATGCGATCCGCACCGAGACGCTCGCCGTCATTCCGCTGTTCATGCTGATGGGCGAGATCATCAGCCGTTCCGGTGCGGCTACGGATCTGTATCTCCTGTGCGATCGGGCCATGCGGCGCGTCCCCGGCAGGCTTGCAGCCGCTACGGTGCTCGGCAACGCTGTATTTGCGGCGGTATCCGGCGTCGCAATTGCATCGGCCGCAACATTCAGCCGCATCGCCTATCCCGAGATGCGCAGGCTCGGCTACGACCGTTCCTATGCGGTCGGTGTCATCGCCGGCAGCGGCAGCTTGGGCATGCTGATACCGCCGAGCGTGCTGATGATCGTCTGGGCGATTTTGACCGAGGGATCGGTCGGCGCGTTGTTTTTGGCCGGCGTCATTCCAGGCTTGCTGCTCGGCTCGGCGTTTGTCGGCTACTGTGCGGTCTCGGCGTTGCGCAATCCGGCGCTCGCGCCCGCCGCCGATACGCAGCACGATCGAGCCGGCGCGAGTGTCGCGGCTCGATCGCAGCTCGTCAGCGGGCTGGGCATCATTGCGCTGATCGTGCTCGTGCTCGGCGGCATTTGGCTCGGCGTATTCACGCCGACCGAGGCTGCCGGCTTCGGTGCGCTTGGCAGCCTCGTCGTCGGTTGGGCCAAAGGCATGCGCGGCAAGGCATTCATGGAGGCAATCTACAATGCCGGCCGCTCGACGGCGCCGATCATGTTCTTGCTGATCGCGGGCTCGATGTACTCGCGGCTATTGGCGGTCAGCGGCGGCATCAATTTGATTCAGGATCTATTTTTCGGTGCCGGCCTCGGGCCCGTCGGCATCATCGTCGTCATGACCGTGATTTGGCTGCTGCTTGGCACACTGATCGATTCGATTTCGGATATTCTGCTGACGATCCCAATCTTCGTGCCGATCGCGACGGCGGCCGGCATCGACCCGATTGCGTTCGCGATCTACGGCATTTTGATTATCGAGGCCGGTTTATTGACACCGCCGATGGGGCTCTTGATTTTTACGGTCAAGGCATCGGTGCCGGATCCGGCCGTGACGCTACAGTCGATCTTCCGCGGCTCGATACCGTATTGGATTTTGATGATCGTCGTAGCGATTGCGATATTGGTCTTCCCGGGGCTTGCGGCATGGTTGCCGGGGACGGTCTTACAGTAACAGGTGTAGTTATGCGCACGTTGATTCCGCGCGTCGTCTCGATCGTGTTGCTCACAGTGACCGCGGCCGTGAATGCGCATCATTCGAACGCGCCTCACTACGATGCGAATCGGCCGGTCCAGATCGAAGGCATCGTCACGGAGTTCGAGTTCGTCAATCCGCACGCGTTTGTGCACGTCGACGTCGCAGGAGACGGCGGTGCGGTCGATTGGGATTGCGAGCTGGCGGCAGCCATCATGCTGACGCGCCGCGGCTGGAGTGCCGATACGCTCGTGCCGGGACAGCGCATTACGGTCAACGGGATCGCCGCGCGACGCGACCCGCACGGATGCTCGATACGATCGATTGTGCTCGAGGACGGCACGGAGCTGACGCCACGCGGCGTAACCGCTGCCGCGGGTGAACGCGACGGAGTCGAGGCCGCGTCACCGGCCGACACGAGCCTCGCCGGCGTCGCCGGCGTCTGGGTCCGGGATAGCGTGCGTCGCCCGAACGGTCCTCTGACGGGTCCCGGGCCGGCCGACCGGGAGCCGCCGGGTCCCGAGCATTTCACAGCGGAAGGTGCGCTCGCGCAGACGAGCTACGACGAGCGGTTCGACGATCCGTCGTTCGGCTGCAGCGCATCGAGCATCGCCCGTGCCTGGAGCGGCCCCGGGACGCCGACCGAGATCCGTCTCGACGGCGATCGCCTGACGATTCGCCACGAGTTCATGGATACGGTCCGTGTCGCCCGCTTCGGTGCGCGCGAGCACGCCGAGCCGTCGCCGCCCGTCGACTTCGGTCATTCGATCGCGTGGCTCGAAGGCGATACGCTCGTCATCGACACGATCGGTTACAGTGCCGGCGTGCTGTTCCCGCATCCCGGCGTCCTGCACAGCGATGCGTTGCATACGGTCGAGCGTCTCAGCGTCGATCCCGATCGTACGCTGCGCGTCGCCTGGGTCGCCGAGGACCCGCGGTACTTCACAGCCTCGTTCTCCGGCGAGTTTCTATATCAGCCATCTCAGTATCAGGTGCAGCCGTACGGCTGCACGGTCGACAATGCGAATCGCTGACCGCATAGTTCTAGCTGATGGGCCCCGTCCGGCCCAGCATATTTAAGTCGAGGAGTTACCCAATGCGAACGACCCTACTGCTGGTAGTAGCCGGCTTGACCGCAGGCCTGGCCGGCGGCGCGGCGCTGGCCCATCACGGCCGGGCGTCATACTCCGACGAGATCGTTACTTTGGACGCCACTGTCACAGAGTTCCGCTTCGTCAATCCGCACGTGCAAATCTACTTCGACATCACCAATGAGGGTGGGGAGGTCGAGCACTGGCAGGGCGAGCTCACGGCGCCCAACAAGCTCGCGCGTGGCGGTTGGACGAAAAATACGTTGACGCCGGGCGACCGGATCCAGATCACCGGCCGCGCCGCTAGAAACGACGGGCACTCCGTTGCGATCAACGAGATCATCATGCCGAACGGTGAATCGATCCCGTTGTGGGAAGTGCTCGACGTGCCGACTCGGTAAACTGAGGTATCACGCGATGGCGACTCAGACGATGCGGCGGGCGAGCCGTGTAATCTGGCTGAGCGTAGCGATGCTCGGGCTAACGGGCGTCGCGAACGCGCAGTTCGGCACCGGTACGCCCGCTGATGCAGAGCCGCTCGAGAACGGGCCAGCACCGGTACGCGACCTGTCGGGTGTCTGGACTCGGATCGCCCCGGAGGGCAGATTCCGTAGCGGATCGACCTGGACGCCCGATCCGCCGCAGCTCACGGCCTGGGGCGAAGAGCGCTTTGCGACCGCACGGAACTCCAACGCCGGCGGCTTCGCGCTCGCCGAGACGAACGATCCGGTGTTGACGCGCTGTTACCCGCCCGGCGTGCCGCGCGTCTACTTTCACCCGTACCCGTTCGAGGTCGTCTATACCGATACCCAGATGATCATGCTCTATGAGTACGATCACACGATCCGCCGGATTTTCACCGACGGGCGCGAGCATCCGGAGGATCCCGTCGCGCTGTGGCTCGGCCATTCGATCGGTCGCTGGGAAGACGATCAAACGTTCGTCGTGACGACGATCGGGATCGACGAGCGCACGTGGATGGATCGATCCGGTTATCAGCATAGCGATCAGCTCGAAGTGACCGAGGTGTTCCGGCGCGTCGATAGGCTCAACCTGGAGATCGACATCACGCTGGAGGACCCGATTGCGCTGGCCGAGCCGTGGGTCGCCGAGACGCTGTACTATCGCCGCGCGCCAGCGCACTGGGAGCTCAGCGAGATCAGTTGCTCCGGGGATTACCTCGACTTCAGCCAGTTTGAGAGCTTCCTCGAGGAGGGCCAGGAGTAGGCCCTGGCAAGACAGGCGGCCGCGGCTCGGTTGCTGCGGTAAGATAGCGGCACTAAAGGCTTCTTTTCCAAGGCGGGGTAGCAATGCAAAGGATTAACATCGGGCTCATCGGAGCGGGCTGGTGCGGCGGAATACGGGCGAATACCTGTGCGGCCAACCCGATCGTCGACGAGCTGCATATCGCCGAGATCAACGAGGATCGCCTGGCCGAGGTCGTCGAGGAGACGCATCCGACGTCGAGCACGACCGACTACCGTGAGGTTATCGCGAGAGATAATCTCGATGCGATCATCATTTCCGCGACGCCCGAGACGACGCATTACCCGATGGCCAAAGAGGCGCTGTCGGCAGGCAAACACGTCTTTCTAGAGAAGCCGCTCGCGTTGACACTCGACGAGGCCGACGAGCTGGTTTCGATTGCGAACAAAAACGAGCGCAAGTTCGCGATCGGTTATTCGCAGCGCTTCAATCCGAAGTTCGCTTACGCGAAGAAAAGCATCGTCGACAAGACGATCGGCGACCCGGTCTGCGCGCTCGTCAGCCGCCACATCACGCGCGGACTCGGCAACAAGATCGGCAACCGCATCAAGCTGTCGCCCGCCGCGATGGAAGCGACGCACGATATCGATTTCGTGCTGTGGTGCATGGAGCCGGCCAAGCCGATTCGCGTGTATTCGCAGTCGGCGTACGGCGCGATGAAGGACGTCACCGGCCTCGAAGACGCGCAATGGATCATGGTGACGCTCGACAACGGCACCGTGTTTACGATCGGTGCCGGTTGGACGATGCCGCCAGGCCACCCGAATTACTCGGGCACGTGGATCGAGGTCACGGGCACGGACGGTATGTTGATCATCGACGACACGCATCGTGACGTGATCTTCAACACGCTCGAGAATGGTATCCGCCTGCCGATGTCGTCGATGCCCGGCGAGCCGGTTGGGCACGTGTTCGCAGGCCCAATGCACAACGAGACCGTGCATTTTCTCGAGGCTATCGCGCTAGATCGGCCGATCATGGCGTCGGCGGAGCAGGCGCGCACGGTCATGGAGGTCTACATGGCCGCCGACCTATCGGCCGAGCGTAACGAGCCTGTGTCGCTGCCGCTCAGAGCTGCCGGTCCATCGGCAGCCGCCGTCGCCTAGCGGCTGCGGTGGATCAGCCCGGCGGCTGAGCTGGCGTGTTCCGCAAGGCTGATTTCCGGTTCGTCGCCGCCGTATTGCTGCTGGCCGTCGTTGCGCTGGCGTTCGGTCAGTGGCTGATTGCCGAGCCGCCGATCAGCCTAAGTCGGGATATTTCGCCGCTGAATCCGCGGCTATTTCCGAGGCTCGTGCTCTTCGGGCTCGTCGTCGTTGCCGGCTTTTTCATCGCCAACCGCATTCGCGGCACGGATGAGCTCGAATCTGAGGTCGAGCCTGCGCTTGCGACCCGCGATGCGGGTAGTACGAGGCGCCTGCTCGCTTTCTTGATTCTCGTCGTCTGTTGCGCGCTTGCTCTCAACAGTCTCGGCTTTTTGACCACGATGTTCGTATTGATGCTCGGCACGTCGTTGCTCATGGGTAACAGCAGCGTCGTTCAGATCCTCGGCCTTAGCGCCGGCCTACCGTTGCTGATCTATGTGCTCGTCACGCACGTTCTACGCACGTCGCTTCCGGAACTCGATGCGATCGAAGCTGTGCTCGTTCCGATACTTCGTTTATTGCCGAGTTTTTGATGTTGACAGCTAGAGGAATGTCGGGTGCTTGACGCGCTGCTTGCGGGTTTCGACGCCGCTCTGCGAGTTGACACGTTCATCTGGATGAGCGGTGGCTTGCTGCTCGGCATGCTGATGGGCGCGATGCCGGGTTTCACGACGACGATGGGCATGTCGGTGCTGATGCCGGTCGCGTTTTTGGTCGGCGACCCGCTGCTCGGCATTCCGTTTCTGATCGGTATCTACAAGGGCGGCATCTACGGCGGCAGCGTGCCGGCGATTCTGATCTCGATGCCGGGTACGGCCGCGTCGGTCGTGACCGTCATGGACGGCCATGAGCTGACGAAGAAAGGCCAGCCGCGCAAGGCGCTCGATATGGGCCTCGCGGCATCGGTGATCTCTGACTTCATCAGTGATTTCCTGACGTTGATACTGATCATTCCGGTGGCCGCAATTGTGCTCGGCTTCGGTCCCCCGGAAATTGCCGCGATCATGTTTCTGAGCCTCGTCATCGTTGCTGTTACGGCTACCGGCCCGGTGCTCAAGGGTCTGCTGATGCTAGGTGTCGGGTTTTGGCTCAGCTTCGTCGGCGCCGACCCGTTTTCGGCAATGGAGCGCTATACATTTGGCACGACCGAGCTCTACGACGGGTTTCATCTAATCCCGATGCTGATTGGGCTTTTTGCGCTTCCAGAAATCTTCAATGCCGTGCGCGCCGGTGACAAACAGCGCGGCCACGTTACGAGTCTCATTGGCGATCGGCTTTCGTGGGCGGAGCTTAAGAATTCAATGCGGACCATTCTCCGCTCGACGGGGATCGGCACGGCCGTCGGTCTCGTGCCCGGCCTCGGCCAGACGGTCGCTGCGATGATGGGTTATATCGCTGCGAAGAACGCGTCAAAGCATCCGGAGACGTTCGGCAAAGGTGAGCTGGATGGCGTTGCCGCAGCAGAGTCGGCGAATAACGCCGTCAACGGCCCGACAATGGTGCCGCTGCTGACGCTCGGTATTCCCGGCGATAACGTTACGGCACTACTGCTCGGTGCGTTCATGATGCAGGGACTGCGCCCCGGGCCGACGTTGTTCGAGACGAGCGGCGCGACGGTCTTCGCAATTCTGATTGTCATGTTGTTCGCAAACCTGATTTTCTGGGTCATTGGCTACTACACGATCCCGTTGTTCAGCCGCGTCGTGACAATACGAAAGGGGCTGCTGATCCCGATCACGATCATGTTGGCGTTCACGGGCACTTATCTCGCGCGCAGCAATCCATTCGACCTGATAACGTTGATCGGTTTCGGCGTCATAGGCCTTGCCGCGCGCAAGGCGGCGTTCGACGTCATGCCGATGGTCATGGGCTTCATTCTCGGGCGCGAGCTCGAGTACAGTTTCGGGCAAACGTTGTCGCTGGCAGGCGATAATCTGCTGCAGTTTGCGTTTACCGAGCGGTTGGGCATGACGGCGATAGTCATCGCAACGCCTATTCTGGGCACGTTGATTGGCCTGCGCATGAATCGTCTGCGTAGACAAGAGCTCATGCGAGGAGGATAGATGGCAACGAAGTCAGTGCTTCGTCGATACGCAACGGCTAACGCAATGCTCGGTGGCATGCTCGCGCTGTTGCTCTCGAGCGGCGTGGTGCTTGCGCAGTATCCCGAGCGGCCGATCACACTGATCACACCCTACGCCGCCGGCGGCTCGCACGATCTGAACGCGCGCGTGTTCACGACCTATATTCAGCGCTACCTCGGCCAACCGATCGTCATCAAGCTCGTCCCGGGGCAGGCGGGTCAGAAAGGTACGCTCGAGGCCGTGCAAGCTCCGCCGGACGGTTACACGCTGATATTCACCGATAACTATCGCGATCAGCTGTATCAGCACACGTTCGGGACCCGGCACTACGATACGACCGAAGATCTCGTTGCTGTCGCGCGCCTCAACTACGGGCAAGTGGGCATGATCGTCCGCGGCGACAGCCCGTATCGGACGTGGCAGGACTTCGAAGCCGATGCGCGCGCGCGGCCGGGCGAGCTCAAAATGTCGCACAGCGGGCTCTGGGCGGCCTTCTTCGTTGCGGGTGCGCAAGTCATGAAGGACCGAGACTTACGATTGCGGATGGTGCCGTATCGCGGTGGCGGCCCGGCGAAAGCCGCGCTACTCGCCGACGACGTCGATATCTCAGCGGCATTTCCGGCGACGGTGCTCGCCGACGTCGAGGCAGGGCTCATTCGGATACTCGCGACGGCCGGTGCGGAGCGAACGATTGCGGACGTGCCGTCGTTTGCCGAGCTCGGCATCTCGCCGACGACCGGATACATGCACCGCGCCGTCATGGCGCCGCGAGCGATTCCGGAGGATCGGTTGGCGCGTTTGCGTGCCGCCTTCGATGAGCTGCAGCGCGACGCGGACTACCGGGCGGCGATGACCAGGCTCGGCGAGAACACCGAGTACCTGGACGGCGTGGCGTACGAATCCGAGCGCCGCGCGCTAGGCCAGCAGTACGGCGAGCTGGCCGAAGCCATCGCCGAGCTTTGAGAGGTTAGCAACGAGATGAACGAAGCGCAGCGAGTCGTCGGCGTCATCGGCATGGGGATCATGGGTGGCGCGATTGCGCGGAACTTGATCGCGGCGGGTCAGACGGTCTGTGGATTCGATCCCGACGCCGGTCGTGCCGATGAGGCGCGCGGTCACGGTGTCGAGGTCGTTTCGTCGGCGGCCGACGTCGCCGCCAAAGCCGACATCGTGCTGACGAGCTTGCCGAGCGTCGCGGCACTCGACGCCACGGCGGCCGAAATCATTGCGTTGCCGGCATCGGATCGCGACGGGTTGATCGTCGCCGAGCTCAGCACGTTGCCAATCGACGACAAGGTTGCGAATCGCGACCGCTTGGCGGCAGCCGATGTCGTTCTGCTCGATTGTCCGTTGAGCGGCACCGGTGCACAGGCAGCGGTCGGCGATCTCGTGATTTACGCGAGCGGCGACGAGCAGGCCTGTCGGGCCTGCGAGCCTGTGTTCCTGGGTTTCGGCCGCGCGTGCCCGTATCTCGGCGAGTTTGGCAATGGCACGAAGATGAAGTTCGTTGCCAATCTGCTCGTTGCGATCCACAACGTTGCAACGGCCGAAGCACTGCAGCTCGGCATTGCGAGCGGGCTCGACCCGGCCGTTCTACGCGACGTTGCCGGCTCCGGTGCCGGCGGATCGCGCGTCTTCGATCTGCGCGGCCCGCTGATGGTCGAGCAAAATTACGAGCCGGCAACGATGAAACTCGAGATCTGGCAGAAGGACATGAAGTTAATTGCCGAGTTCGCCGAGCAAGTCGGCGTTGCGACGCCGCTGTTTTCGGCATCGGGCCCGGTCTACGAGCTCGCGCTGACGCAGGGTCGCGGTCAGCAGGATACGGCCGCTGTGTTCGAGGTGCTGAAGACGCTGAAGACCGGCGACTAGTGCGCCGAGCGGGTAGACTGCCTGACGTGAGGCACGCATGCACCCGTTGATGAATCTGGCCATTTACTGGGCCGCGGTCTTTGTCGCCGTCGTTGCGGCGAAGAAGACGCGCCTGACACCAGTGCTGTTCTACCTGTTCATGGGCTTCGCGCTCGTCAATCTCGGTATGGTGCCGCACGAGACCGACGAGTTCATTCGCGAGTTCGCCGAGCTCGGGATCATTTTCATCATGTTCGCGCTCGGCTTCGAGGAGTCGACGTCGAATTTCATTGCGAGCATGAAGCGCAGCTGGGGTATCGCGCTCTTCGGCGCAATCGGCCCGTTTGTTGCTGCGTACGTCGTTGCCGATGCCGTTTGGAACGATCTCAGTATTTCGCTGATGTGCGCGTTAGCGATGACGGCAACAGCGGTCTCGCTGACGATGGTGTCGCTGCGCAGCGAGGGATTACACAACTCGGTCGTCGCGACCCGGATCATGACTTCGGCCGTCATCGACGACATCGGCTCGCTCGTCGCGGTCGCGATCGTCGTGCCGCTGGCAGTCGGCGGTGAGACGCTGAGTCTCGCGGGTATTCTGACAGCGGGGGGACGAGCGGCGCTGTTTTTCATCATCGTGACGGTGATCGGGGCGTGGATTTTCCCGCATCGGCTAAAAGGTTGGATCGGGCGCGTGCCGTTGCTGAATCGCTACGGCATGGTGCACATACTGACGTTCGACGAAGGCCGGCACGCGACGATGTCTATCATGCTCGCGGCGCTGCTCGTCGGTCTGATGGCGAGCTACTTCGGGTTTCATCCGGCCGTCGGCGCCTACATGGCCGGCCTGATCGTCAAGGAAGAATATTTCGATTTCGATGATCACGACACATTTATTTCGCAGACGCCGGTCAGCTCGAAGGTCTATGAAGAGACCAAGCAGATTATCGATACGGCGGCGTTCTCACTGATCGGTCCAATCTTTTTCGTCAACCTCGGTACGCAGATCATCTTCGATATGCAGGTGCTAATGACGATCCTGCCGTACGCTGCGGCGATGACGACCGGTATCTTCGTGATCCAGATCGCGACCGCTGGTCTTGCGGCGCGATACACGGGTGGTATGCAGTGGCATCAGAGCCTAATGATCGGCTTCGGTATGCTCGGCCGCGCTGAGTTGGCATTCGTGGTCATGGACATCGCCTACGTGCAGAACGCGATTCTGCCGACGGAGGCGTTTTATACGTTGATGATCACGGCGTTTTTCCTGAACGTCGCCGTGCCGATCACGATTCGCTGGTGGCGGCCGTATTACATGGCTGCCGAAGCGCGATCGTAGGCGGAGCCATCGATCGATTGCGATGGCTTACAATCTCCGAATGTGCTGCGATCCAATCAATAACAGGGGGTACCCATGAAGAATCGACGCACCGCTCGAACCGTTGCATCGACGATTGCTTTCGGCGTCGT
>JAHEEN010000166.1 GCA_024640685.1 Rhodospirillaceae bacterium | reverse complement strand
CGAGCGCAGCCGCGTCGATCGTCGTGCCCGATGCATACGGCGTCAGGCGCAGCGCCGATTCGAACAATAGTGTGCGATCGGCGACAAAGTATCGCGTGCCGACGCGCTGCATCGTGATTCGTGAGAACACCAAGTGCGACGTCGCCGAGCCGATATCGATGCCCACGCTCGTCAACACGAGCTCATCGTCGGCGTTCAGCGTTCGGCCGCGGCCGGCGAAGCCGTGCTCGCCGGGCTGTCTATTCGGTGTCGTCATTCGCGGCCGGCTGAGACGAACGCTCAGCTCGGTGGCTCATAGAGCGACGGCTCCATCTTCGATACGACGCCCTCACGCGCGAGCGTCTCCTCGTACTCCTTGCGAATGAACGGGTCCTCGAGGTGGTACGGGATCGACGTGCCGCCCTCGGTGATGTCCATCGCCGTGTAGTCGATGTGCGGTGCACCGGGCGGGCCGGGATCGCGGCCCGGGTTGTGCGGCCCGAACCATGCGGTCAAACGAAACGGCTCGCTCGACACGCTGAAGTGCTGGTGATACCAGCGCGCGCCCCCCGGTGCTGCTGTGACCATCCCGCCCTGCTTGTAGTCGAGCCGGCGGACCTGATCGCCATAGCCGTCTTTCCACGGCGTAGGACCCAAGTGCTCTGGCCACGTGTACGTGTAACCCTTGCCCTTCAAGCAGATCAGCACGGCAGCCGACGTGTGTGCATGCGCCTTCGAGTATCTGCCGACCTCGTGCTGGCCGATCCAAAAATAGAACGTGTTGTCGGTCATGTACGGCTCGACGCGCCGGTAGCCCGGTGAGCGCCGGTTGTCGAGCGGCAGCTCGCAGTCGATCGCATCGGGCACGAAATTCGTGCGCCGCATCGCGAGGCCGCGCACTGGATCGGGCTCGACCTCGGTCTTCTCCTTATAGAAGTCGCGGTCCGTGCTGAACCGCTCGGCGAAGACGAAGCTGTTGTTGAAGACGGCTTCTGGGTTTTGCAGCGCGTTGATGACGATCGGTGCCGTCGTGCCGGCTTGCAGCAACGCAGGCTGACTGCTCGCGTTGACGATCCGATGCCAGGCATTCAGCGGGATCGAGAAGATCGAGCCCTTCTGCCATTCGAAGATTTGCTTGTCGCCACCGTCCTCGAGCCAGACCTCGGTCGAGCCCCGGCCTTCGACGACGAGATAGATCTTCTCGAACAGGTGCTTCTCGGGATTCAGTGCGCCCGCGCCCGGCACCTCGACCGCGTAGCTGCCCCATTTGCCCTCGGTGCCGTAGAGCTGGATATAGCTGCCGCTTCCGCCGACGCGCTTCCACGGCGCGAGCGGCAGCTCGCGGATGTCGTGCATGCCGAGCTCGCGAAAGACCGGTATGCCTTCTGACTCCATGAACGCGTCGTACGGCGTTGCCAGCTTCTTGAACTTGCCGAAGCCGGCCTTCTGGCCCGCTTTGGGCTCGACCCAATCTTCATGACCCATCGAAAACTCCTACGAGAACAGGATGCCGGCAAACAGGCGGTACGACAGCACGACCTCGAAGGCAACGTAGATTGCAGCAGTCGTCACTGCAGCCGTCGCGATTGCGACGCGCCATGATTGCCGGCCGATCAACGCGATCGCAAATGCGACGTAGAGCGGCACCGCGACGAGGAAGCCCACGACATAGATGCCGGCGACGACGGCGACGACACTGCCGAGCACGCGCAGCTCGTGACCGACGCTAGCCGTCGATTCTTCTGTCCGCGTATCGGTGGCGGTCTTCGCCGAGAACCGCTTGACGAGCTCGATGCCGATCAGCACGGCCGTTACGAGCGCGGCAAGCAGCGGCACGGCGCGCGACGCGGGGTCGAGTGTCGTCATACCGATCACTGCGTATGCGGCAACGAACAGCAGCAGGACAATCGGCGTCGTCATTGACTCGCCTCCGGCCCGGTTCTAGCAGTACGCCGCCGCCACGGCACGATCGACCACGTCAGGCTCAACACGATCAACAGCACGAGCACGATAGCTGTCGGCGAGCCGACAAACACGCTCCAATCGCCGCGGCCGATGATCATCGATTGGTGAAAGCCGCGCTCGGCCGTCTCGCCGAGCACGAGCGCGATGACGAGCGGCAAGCGCGGATAGCCGAAGCGCAGCATCAGGTAGCCGAGCACGCCGAACACTGCCGCGAGTACGACGTCACCGGGCCGTGTCTCGATCGCGAACGTGCCGACGAGGCTGACGGCGATGACGGTCGGCGCAAGAATTGCGCCGGGCACGCGCGTGATCCACGCGAGCCAACGCACGCACATGATGCCGACCACCGACGCGAGCACGGCTGCCGCCGTCAACGCGAGCACGAGCCCGTAGACCTCGGCTTGATGCTCGACGAACATCGCAGGTCCCGGCTGCATGCCGTGCAGCACGAGGATGCCGAGAAAGACGGCCATCTCTGCGCTGCCCGGGATGCCAAATGCCAGCGTCGGCAAAAGCGCGCCGCTGTCCTTGGCGTTGTTCGATGCCTCCGGTGCAATGACGCCTTCGATGCGGCCCGTGCCGAACGAGTCCGGGTCGGGATCGGCGTTGCGGGCCGTCGAGTACGCAATGAATGTCGCGACCGTGCCGCCGACGCCGGGCACGGCGCCGATCACGGTGCCGACAATCGAGCCGCGAATGACGACGCGCCAGTGGGCCAGCGTCGCGCGGATTCCGGTCAGCACGCCGTCGAGGCGCGCGGTGCGCACGTCGGCGGCAACGCTGCCGCCTTGGACCGACAGCGCAATCATCTCGGCCATGCCGAACAGGCCGACGAGCGCGGGCACGAGCGGCACGCCGTCCCATAGATAGTCAGAGCCGAGCGTAAATCGAATGCCGCCGTTGACGGCATCGTAGCCGACGAACGACAGCATCAGCCCGATGCCGGCGACCGTGAGCCCGCGCAGCAGATTCGCGGCATCGGCAACGGCAATCGAAACCAGCCCGAATACCGCTAGCAAGAAGAACTCCGGCGGGCCGAACAGCAACACGATGTCGCGCGCGAGCGGAAATACGAGCAGCAGCGTCAGCATGCCGAACAAGCCGCCGAGCGGGGAGGCCGCGGCCACAGCACCGATCGCCTCGGCCGCGCGGCCTTGGCGGGCGAGCGGATAACCGTCGAGACACGTCGCCGCGCTCGGCGCCGTGCCCGGTGCATTGAGCAGGATTGCGGAGATCGATCCCCCCATCGCAACGGCGCCCATGATGCCGCCGCACATCGCAAATGCGTCGGTCACGTCCATGCCGAACGTCAACGGCAGCAGGATTGCGAGCGCCGTCGTGCCGCCGAGCCCGGGGATCACGCCGAACACGAGACCGACGACGACACCGAAAAACAAAAACGCTAGCGTCTGCAGTCCGAGAAACGCTAGCCCAGCTTGCGAGATCGCCTCGAGCATTGCGCTCAGTTCAGCAACGAAGCGAACGTCGTGTAGAAGTTCGACATCGCGTTGACGGTATCGCGCGTCTCTAGCGCGCCTGCCGGGCTCACGGCATTGCCCGTGGACGCTAGCCAGTCGGCGAAGCCGGGATCCGCGAGCGCCGCAAGTAGTGCGCGCTCGAGCGTCGTGCGCACGTCGTCGGGAAGATTCGGTGGCGCGCCGATCATGCGCACGAGTCGCAGCGCCGCGAGTTCGGGTGCGGCGAGCGCATCGGTCGCCGCAGACGCGGTAGTAACGTCTGGTGCACCGAACGCCGCAAGCGCACGAATGTCGCCCGCATCGATGTACGGTCGCGCGGCTGCAAGATTGACGAGCACGGCGTCGACGTCGCCGCGCAGCAGCCCTACGAGATAGTCGCTGCTGCCAGTGTAGCCGGTGACAATCTCGTACGGCGTGCCGAGTCTAGCGTTGACGATGGTTGTGACGACATAGGCCGTAGAGCCCGGTCCGGTTGCGCCGTAAAGGATCGGTCCGTCGCGCTCGGCAAATGCCGACACCGATTGCACCGGAGATGCCGACTCGACCGCGAGCACGTAGGGGTCGGCGCTCAACGTTGCAAGCCACGTGATCTCGGACAGATCGTAGCCGACGCGCTGCTGCTGCAGTTGCGGAATCAGAACGCCCGGCAGATTGAATGCGCCGATTGTGTAGCCATCGGGGCGGGCGCGATAGACCTCGGTCGTGCCGCGGCGTCCGCCGGCGCCTGCGACGTTGCGCGGTATCACGCGAACGTCGCCCGGCAAGTGTCGCTCGAGATAAGGCGCGAGCGCGCGCACGTAGCTGTCGAAACCGCCGCCGGCGTTGAACGGCACGACGATCTCGATATCGCGCTCCGGATACTGCGCTGCAGCGGCTGACATGCCGACGCTCAGCACGGTCAGCAGCTGCAGGAGTTTCCTTAGCGATGTGCGAACAATAGTCATCGTTTCAAGCAAGTAGCAACGGTCCGCAAATACGCAGGAACTGCAGGCAATGATATCAATATTGGCTAGTAGCGGATCACGAGCATCGTGCCGAGCACACCGAGGCTGGCTGCGATCACGACATCGCGCGGCAGCGGCTCCTCGCCGCGCAGCATAAGACGCGTCAGAAACATTGTGACGAATACTTCCATCGACGTGATCAACGCGATCTTCGAGATGGTTGAGTAATTGAGCGCGGCGAAGTACAGCAGCTGGCCGGCCGACGTGAACAGGCCGGCGAGCCACAGCCATGGCCGAAACTCCCTAAAAGTGCGGTGAAGCTCGGCGCGCATCGTCGTGACGACGATCGCGAGCACACAGAAGCAAACGACTCCGGCAGCCGCGCCGATCATCGTGCCGAGCACAGCGTCCGGCATCTCGAGCAAGCCTTGCTTGCGCGCGACGTAACCCGACGCGTAGGCAAACGCAGATACCGGGCCGTGCAGATAGCCGAGATTGACGACTCGATTGAGCGTGCCAGACGCCGAGCTAGACGAGCCAGCCTGCGCTTCGGCCTGGAGCGACTGCCGGATCAGCACGATGAAGCTCGCGGCAATCAAGCCGATGCCGAGCGCCATCGGTAGGCTGATGAGGTCGCCGAGCAGCAGCACGCCGAGAATGACCGAAAACATCGGGTTCAAGCGCTTGATCGCCGAGCCCCGAACAGCGCCGAGATGGCGGATCGACTCGAACAGAAACACGCGACCGACGAACGCCGTCAAGACGCCCGCCAACACGAACCAGCCGAGCGCCGACTGACTCGGTAGCGCCAGCTCGCTGCGCAAGCCGATAACGAGCCAGACGATTGCCGACAAGCAGAACGTCATCAGCATCGACAAGAAGGCGCCGCCGCGCGCTGCCGTGCCGCGGTAAATTCGACCGATGCTGATGTTTGCGAACGCGAACAGCGCGGTTGCGACGACGGCGAGTAGCTCACCCATTGCGGCAGGCTCGGTTGAGAACTCAAAGTCGACATGACAACATGCGGCCGACTATATCACCCTCGCACGAGCGCGCAGTTTCGGCCGGACCCGTGAAGCACTACTACCCGGACCCCGATCACACGCCCGACGGATATCGTGACGACGACGAGCCCGTTGCGCGCATCACTGAGAACCCGCTCTGGCAACGCGAGAACGTCGTGCTGACGAGTATCGGTATCGACATCGGCTCGGCGGGGACACAAGTCTTGTTTTCACGAGTCCACTTGGCCCGCCAATCGGTCGATCTATCGACACGATTTCTGATTGTCGATCGTGAGACGTTGTTCGAGTCGCCGGTCAGCCTGACGCCATACGCCGGCGAGCGCTTGATCGACGCCCGCGCGCTCGGTGGCATCGTCGATGATGCGTTCGCGGACGCGCGGTTACATCCGAACCAGATCGACACCGGTGTCGTGCTGCTGACCGGCGAGGCATTGCGCCGCGAGAATGCGGAGCCGATTGCCCACGTGCTATCTGAGAAATGCGGCGAGCTCGTCTGCGCATCCGCCGGTCATCACATGGAAGCGATGCTCGCCGCGCACGGCTCGGGTGCCGTGCGGTTGTCGTCGCAGCGGCAACTGCGCTTGCTAAATATCGATATCGGCGGAGGCACGACTAAGCTCAGCGTGCTCGAAGGTGGGCGGATCGTCGCAACCGCGGCGTTGCACATCGGCAGCCGCTTGATCGCATTCGATGACGACGGTGTCATCGAGCGCCTCGAGCCGGCCGGGCGTGAGCACGCACAGCGCGTGGGGCTAGACGTATCGCGCGGCACGCGGCTCGACGAGTCGCAACGCGCAGCGATCGCCGCCGGTATGGCCGATGCGCTCGTCGATGCGTTGAGCCCGCAGCCGTCGCAGGCAGCGCTCGCTTTGTACTTGACCGATCCGATCGGTTCGGTCGCCGATATCGACGCTGTGCTCTGCTCGGGCGGCGTTGCCGAGTACGTTTACGAGCGCGAATCCCGAGAGTTCGGCGATCTCGGTAAGGCGCTCGGTGCGGCGCTGCGCGCGCGTCTCGATACAGGGGCTTTACCCGGTGAGTTGTTGACCGACAGCCGCGGCATTCGCGCGACCGCGCTCGGCTGTGCAGAGTTCACGGCGCAGCTCAGCGGCAATACGAGCTACATAGGCGCCGCTGAGCGTACGCTGCCACGCCGCGACCTGACCGTCGTGCGTCCGCCGCTGGCGTCCAGCGACACGATCGATTCAGCGGCCGTCAGCAACTCAATCGCCGAGCATTTGCGCACGCGCGACATCGACGCCACCGATCAGGCGCTCGTGCTCGCGTTTCATTACGACTCAACGCCGCGCTATGAAAATCTGCGATCATTCGCCGCGGGCATCGCCGACGCCTTGGCGGTACGTGCCGCGAACGGCCTGCCGATCTACATTATCTTGGATGCCGATATTGCGATGAGCTTGGGAAATCTGCTGCACGACGAGTTCGTGCCCGACTGCGATCTGGTTGTCTTGGATGGGCTAGAGCTCTGGGACTTCGACTCGGTCGACATCGGTGCCGTGCGCGAGCCGTCGATGACCGTGCCCGTGACGATCAAGTCGCTGGTATTCCGCGACGTCGACGACGGCGTGCGGCCGCGTGAGCTCGTCGGCCGACGCAGCCGAGACCAAGCCGCAGCAGTGACGTCATGACGCGTGTAGCGCTCAAGGCCGTCACGCGCCGGCAAGGTAACAACGCCGCGCTCGTCGACGGCGACGTGACGCCCGAGGGTTTCGAGC
>JAHEEN010000165.1 GCA_024640685.1 Rhodospirillaceae bacterium | reverse complement strand
TTTGGGGTCAGTGGTGCGATGAGCATGGGTCGCGACGACGATGACGCATTGCTCGCGGTGCGCGGTAACGAGCCGCCGGGGATGGCGCGTTTCTACACGGCAGGGCGCGGCATCTCGCGGCCGGAGCCCGGGCGTCCGACCGAGCCGCATTGGGTCGATACCGTCGATCAGGCGCGCGAAGCCGCACGGACCGAGATCGGCCGCGGTGTCGATATCGTCAAGGTCTGGGTCGACGATCGTAACGGCCAGTATCCGAAGGTCACGCCGGAGCTCTACGGTGCGATCATCGACGAGTCCCACGCGTTGGGCGGGCGCGTCTCCGCGCACATCTGGTCACTCGAGGACGGCAAGGGCCTCGTACGCGCAGATCTCGACGTATTCGCGCATGGCGTGCGCGATCGCGATATCGACGACGAATTCGTCGATCTCGTTCGCGGCGATCCGGATCTGATGATGATCCCGAATCTGCCGGAGCGCGGCGAGCCGACCGATCTGAGCTACGTCGAAGGCATCATGCCCGCCGATGAGGTTGCGCAGCTTCAGGCAGAGAACACGACGATGCCCGAGCTGCACGAGGCTTTCGGTATTCAAGCCCGCAACCTCGCGCGTTTGAGTGCCGAGACCGATTTGCGTATCGCAATGGGCACCGACGGCAACGTCTATTGGGGTGCGCACATCGAGATGGAAGACATGGTCGTCGCCGGCATGTCGACCGCCGACGTGATCGTCGCTGCGACATCGAACGCGGCGGCCGCGATGGGCATCGACGATGCCGGCACGATCGAGGCCGGCAAGCGCGCCGATTTCATCGTGCTCGAGGCTAATCCGCTCGATGACATCACGAACACGCGCCGCATCATCGACGTCTATTTGCTCGGCACGGCCATCGACCGCAGGATCTGACGCGATAGCGCCCGCCACGGCCGTGGCGGGCGCACGTTCGGTTAGCGCTAGCCGGGACCGGCGTCCGCCGGTCCGGCTCGTTCGCGACTGACGAGCGCGAATGCGATTGCGCTCAGCGCTGTCGTCGCTGCGGCAATCAGCCACAATTTTCGGTAGCCGTAACCGTCGTAAATCCAAAGCCCGACGACTGGTGCGAGCACGAACACGCCGGAGAATACCGCATGCAGACGGCCGACCGCGCGGCTCAGTAGCTGTCGCGGCGCTAGTGCGACGACATAGCTCTCGATCGCAGGATAAATCAGCATCTCCGCGATCGTGATGACCGTCATCGCAAGCGCCAGAAATGCGATGCGCGGATCGATTGGTAGGAGCGCGAATCCAACAGCGAGAATCACGCAGCCGATCGCAGCGATTCGCGGTTGGGCGGTGCCCGACAGCCGATGCTGCAAGACCATCTCGAATGCGATGATCAACAACGTGTTGAGCGCAAGCATCGCGCCGATCACGGTCTCGGAGTGGCCGAAGTCCTGCTTCAGCGTCAGCGGGTAGGCGCCAAACAGTTGCCCGAACGCGAGTGTCACGAGACCGGCGGCGGCGAGAACGGCCGCGAAGCGCGGGCCGAGGGAGACGCGCACGGTCGTCTGATCGGTCGCTTGGGACGCGTTGTCGACGTCGGCCCGCGCTTCGCGGCCGAGTACGACTGCCGCGCACAGCGCAGCCGCGACGCATGTCGCACTATCGACCGCGAAAAGCCACGCATAATTGATTGTCGCGAGCACGCCGCCGATTGCCGGCCCCGACGTCATGCCGAGATTGATT
Organism: Rhodospirillaceae bacterium; assembly: GCA_024640685.1. Lineage (GTDB taxonomy): Bacteria > Pseudomonadota > Gammaproteobacteria > Steroidobacterales > Rariloculaceae > JAHEEM01. Next base: position 5,467 of record JAHEEN010000165.1, on the reverse strand, counting down.
GCGAGCCGGCGTAACGCGAACGCGCGGGCGCGCAGCCCGGTGGCCGTGGCTGCGCCGATTTCGGCGCTCGACGGCGTGCGAAAGCCCTCGGCGGCCATGCCGGTCAATGTCAACACGACGGCCAGTAGCCACGGATCCTCGACGAAACCGAGCGCCGCAAAGCCGATGCCGGCGCCGAGCAGCGTTGCGAGCATTGCATTTACGTTGCCGATGCGATCGGCGAGCCAGCCACCGACGATTGCGCCGAGTGCGCCGCCGACGCCGTACGCGCCGAGATAGAGCCCGGCAAAGCGAACGTCCATGCCGAGCTCGACGGTCACATAAACGGCGAGAAACGGTAGCACCATCGTTCCGGAACGATGGATCAGCGTCACGATGGCGATCAGCCAGACGCGTTGCGGCAGCCCGGCGAATGCGTCGCGATACGTGTTGACGATGGTGCCGATCAGAATCTAAACGTGTAGCCGTATTTCAGGGTCAGATCGGCCGTCGCCGACTTGAACGAGTTGTCACGGTCGAAATCTTGCATGCCGTGATTGAGCACAAGGAACGCTTGCCGCCCCGCATCGGGGATCCAGTGTAGGCGCGTGTTGATGCCGAGCGTCTCCGAGTAGTTATCGTACTGCAGCAACGTGACCCACGACAGCGTCGGCGAGAACACGACGTCACTTCGCAGCGTCACGAGTCGCGCGACGAACTCGCCTTGCGGCAGCGTGACGTCGTTGATCTCGTAACCGAGCTGCGCCGTGAAGTGCATCGACGGTCGCCAGCCGATCGCGCCGCTGACGCTGTCGCGTGAGCCGCCGAAGAAGTCACCGGAGCGCACCGAGACGTTGCCGAACACCTTGCGCAGCTCGCCAGCCTCGAGCGACAGCTCCGTCTCGTCGAAGCGGTAGCTGCCCGTCGGAATCACAATCTCGTCGGTGCCGTCGTCCCAGATCGGGAACGGCTCGCTCAAGACCTCGGTCGTCTGGTAGTGATAGAGCTGCAACGAGTCGCGACGGTTGCTGCTGATTTCGAACAGCCGCCACGTCAGAATCTCCGACTGCAGTTCGCCGGCGAGCGAGTCCACGCGTTGCGCGTCGAGGCCGCTGTATACCGAGCGCAAGTAAGGGCGGCGGAAGCGCCACATGTAGCCGACCTCGCCCATCGTGTCGCGGATGTCGCTGCGCGTGACGAAGCCGATCGCCGGATTGAAGTTCTCCTGGATTTCCTTGATGCCGAGCCCGCCGCGTAGCCCGGCCGTGTTCGGCGAGCGCAGCCGCAGGCCCCACGCCGCGTCGTCGCCGTCGACGCCTTCGGTATCGCTGCGCTGCGCCCACGCCTCGCCCTCGAGCGCGCGGCCGCCCGGAAGCCGCGTATTCAGATAGCGAAAGTCGACGCCCACAAGACTGTTGTCGAGGTTCGATCGGGGATCGCCGTTCGTCGCGATCAATCCGACGCTCGATTCGGCGAGCACGTTCGCAGCGACGCGCCCTACGAAAAGATCGGTCGCGTCGATGTCCTCGAACTCGCCTTGGCGGATCGCGAGTGCGCCGACATCGAATCGGCCGGCTCGGCCGCTGATCTTGCCGCCATACTCGAGATCGACCGGTACGCCGGTTCGGCTCAGGCCGATGCGCCGCGAGAAAAACGGCGATCCATTCTCTAGCGAAGGCCGGTCAAACGTTGCGCGCGCGCCGCCGCCGCCTTGGATCCTGCCGAGTCGGCCAAACTGAAAGATATCGAACTCGCGTAAGAAAAATGCACGCTTCTCCGGGAAGAACAGACCGAAGCGCGTCAGATTGACTTGCCGGTCGTCGACCTCGGTCGCCGAGAAGTCGGTGTTGATCGTCAGAGATGCGTTCATCGACGGCGAGAGCTTGTAGTAGACGTCGAGCGACGGCGCTGTCGTGGAGTCATCGCCGCCTGCAGCGTAGTCGCGAGTGCCGGTCACGGCCAAGGACGGCACGATGTCCAGGCCCATGCCGAGATCGAGGTTCTCCAGCCCGACGACGCGGCCAAAATTAGCCGGATTTTGCTGGTTGTTGTACGACACCCAGCCGTTGCGCTCGTCGCCCATCGCGATGTCGCGGCGGAAGTTCAGGCCCCACGTGTCGTTCTGCGGATCGAACGAGATCGTTTTGAACGGAATCGCGATCTCCGCAGTCCAGCCGGTTTCGTCCTTGCTGACCTCGACATCCCAGATGCCGTTCCAGTCCCAGAGCTCGCGCGTGATGTCCTGGAACAGCGCTTCCATGCGCAGGCCATTGCTGTTGACCTGAAAGCGATAGCCATTGCGCTGATCGTTGAACGTGTCGAGCATGACCGAGAACAAATCGTCGCCCCAGTAGCTCTCGCCTTGGCGGAGCCGCGTTGCAAGCATCGGAATTTCGTCGTGATGCATCCGGGCGCCGACGTAGAGGAAGTCGTCGTCGTAGAGAAGCCGCACGGTCGTCCTCTCCGACGGCTGTGCGCCGGGCACGGGCAGCATCTGATGCAAGTCGTCGACGACCTCGGCGGTTGCCCATGCGGGCTCGTCGAGATAGCCGTCGAGTACCGGTGGGGCGTCGGTTCGTACGATCCGGATGGTTTTCGGACCCGCCGTCTCGAGCACGGGCTGCTGCGCCAACACCGGCGTCAGAGCCACACCGGTCGCTAGCGCGACTAGCGCCATTCGTAGAAAACGGGTCAACATGTCTGAGTTAGAGTCTGGCTTGCGGTAGGTTCAACGGGCGGCGTGTATCGTGCCCTATCTACGATCGGGTCGCTGTCGATTGGTTCAACTCGTGCCTGTCGGCCAATCGAAAATGCGCCAATCAAACCACATTTCGGCGGATCGGACAGTAGGCTCGATGCGCCGGGCGAAATCGGCGCGCTATTAGATACTAGGCGCTGCCCGCATAGCAACGAATTCGACAAAGATCGGCGCTGCATCGCGAGCCGCGGCCGGTTTGGAATCGCTCTAAAACTTGCGTGCGTCGCAGGGCAGCGGCGTACCGTGGCTCTGGCGAATATACTATGCTTTCGGAGTAACGGCCGGTGCCGGGAAGCGCGATAGCGAGAATTCTAGGCGTCGCTTGCAGCGATCGCCCGCCGTTTAGGGGGTGTCATGTCTACTGAGTCAGTTGTGTCCCGAGCTGTGGCGACAAAGGTTGCGTCCCCGTCGTCGATTTCGCTAGTCGCAGCAGCAATGCTCGCGTGCATCGTCGCCGGCGCCGCGAGCGCACACCACAGCGATGTCGCATTGCGCCTGGAAGAGGTCTTGACGTTCGATGGCGTCGTCACCGAGTTCACGCTGCGCAATCCGCACAGCTACTTCGTTGTCGAGACGACCGAGGTCAACGGCGAGACGCAAGCTTGGGAAGTGCAGATGGGCTCCGCGTTGAATATGTCGCGACGCGGGTGGTCGGCAGAGACGCTGTCGTTGGGTGATGTCGTCACGGTCGGCATACACCCGGCTCGCGACGGCCGCACCTACGGATTGTTCGACTCGCTGGAGAGGAACGGATTGCCAGTGTCGTACGATCGCTTGCCGCCGCCGAGCAATGCGGCGCGCGCCACATCGATCGAAGGCGTATGGCTCGTCGATCGCGAGCGGCTTCCCGCCGACTACCCGGGCGGGCTCGCCGAGCTCATGGATAGGGATATGACGATGACCGAGAAGGGCCGTCTCGCGGCCGAGGCGTTCAGCCAAGACTCGCTCGAGAATCCGGAGCTGTCGTGCATCACGAAGCCGACACCGGGCGGGTTGATCTACACCGATAGTTATCCGCTGCAGATCGAATTCCGCAACGAAGAGCAGATCGTCATGATTCGCTCGCAGTACTTCGATCAGGAGCGTACTGTTTATATGGACGGCCGCGAGCATCCGCCGGCCGATCAGCGAATGCACGAAGGCCACTCGATCGGTTGGTGGGAAGACGACGTGTTGGTCGTCGATACGAGCAACTTTGCCGACGACCGTTCACCGTACCAAAACGGTGTGCCCTCCGGCGCGCAGAAGCACGTCGTCGAGCGCTACCGGTTGCAGGCCAGCAGCACGCACATGACGCTCCAATTCGTGCTCGAGGATCCCGAGTACATGGTCGGCTCGGTGACGCACACGCGCGATCTGCGGTATTCGCCGCACATTGAAATGGTGCCGTTCGATTGCGACATCGCGGCGACACGACGTTACTTGCCCGACGCGCCGCAGTAGCGGCGGCGAGCTTACCTCGTCGGCGTCAGCGGCAGACTGCGGCTCTGCAGCACGCGCGATCGATGCGCGCCCGAGTTGATGCTGTGCGGCCGTTGCCCGGCGACATCCAGCGTTTGCAGCGCATCGGCCTGGCGGCGCGCGGCATTCGGCGCATGCATGGTCGGCCGTAACAGCGGGCGCCTCGGCAGATAGATCGGTGGCGTGTAAGCGGGGTAGGCCGGCTCGAAGTAGTTGGTATAACCCCAGTCTTCGTAATCGTCGTAGGCGTCGTTGTAAGTGTCACTAAGCTCTGCGCGCGATTGCGCACGCGACTCGAGTCGGGTTTCTGTCCACGCATCGCCGATGCGCTCGGCCTGCTTCATAATCGAGTACGGATCGGTCGCGGGGTCGTAATCCGCCGAGTTCGTCTCCGCGAGCTGCAGTGTCTCGAAGGCCTCGTTGTCGTCGGGCTTCGTGTCGCTGTAATGCACGGTGCCTTGATCGTCGATCCACTTGAAGATCTCGGCGGCAGACGCGCTTCCCGCAGCCATCGATATGGCGAGCGCGGCAATCGAGCCCAGCGGTAGCCCGCGATGCGTCATAATGTCTTCTCCGCGCAGGTCTATATACTTAGTTTAGACCGAAATCGATGTCACGAGTTGCATCGGATATCTTCCCGATTATTCGAGCGGTGAACGCAATGTATCGAACACGACAAAATCTCAGTGTTGCGCAAGCGGCGATGCTTGCTAGCTTCTTGTTGACGGTGTCCGCGCCAGCGGCTTGGGCCGAAAAAGCCTATTTTGCAGGCGGCTGTTTTTGGTGCATGGAGTCGGATTTCGAGGCGTTGCCCGGTGTCGAGGAAGTCGTCTCGGGATTCAGTGGCGGCACAGTCGAGAACCCAACGTACAACGGCAACCACACCGGTCACTACGAGACCGTCGAGATTACGTACGACCCGGCACGAGTCAGTTATGCCGAGCTGCTCGCGCACTATTGGGTCAACATCGATCCGTTCGATCCGACCGGGCAGTTCTGTGACAAGGGGCCGAGCTATCGCGCGGCGATTTTCGTCACAACGCCCGAGGAACGGCGGCTCGCCGTCGAGTCCAAACTCGAGGTCGAGATGGAGTTTCCGGACCAACAGGTCGTCACGGAGATTCTCGATACCAGCACGTTCTATCCGATCATCGGCGATGAGAGCTACCATCAGGACTACTACAAGAACAATCCAATCCGCTACAAGTTCTACCGTTACTCCTGCGGGCGCGATGCCCGCTTGGCGCAGATCTGGGGCGATCGCGCGAC
>JAHEEN010000164.1:437-7219 GCA_024640685.1 Rhodospirillaceae bacterium | reverse complement strand
TGCACGGAGCTGCTCGATAACGGGCTCTGGAAGCTGCTGTGGATGCCTCCAACGATTCCCTACTGGCCGCTCCGATCGGAATTTGTCGGGCAAGATCACCGCACCAAGACCCTACTTTTCTCAGCTTGGAACGTCGTCCCCGACGTCGTCAGCGCGGTGCTGAGTTATGAGGCTGAACGACGGATGATGGGCGGGAAGCTGTCATCTTACGATGATCCGGCCAAGCAGCAGGTGCCGCGCCTGCGTTTCACGCAGTCAGCGACCGGCGCGCGTTCCCGTCACCGGCTGTTGCTCCTTCTACTGCCGTGCCTTCGGCTTGCCGATGAGGCGCATCCACTGGCTGCCCCAGAGGGCGCAGACCGCAAGGAATGGGTCCGACAGCGCGTTGAAACGCTGCTGGCTGATCCATCGCTACCAAATCCCAAAGCGGCTGAAGTCGACCATCGCTGGGAGTGGGCCCTACCGGTTTTGCTTGACCCTGGCCTGCGCGCCCTTATTGAGGAATGGCGTGACGATCCCGATCTGCCTAAGCCAAACCCCGAGATACTACCCGACTATCTGAACGACTTACTCGACCTTGATCCGGCAACGCTCGGGCGACGCCCAGACGATCTCGCCGACATGCTGACTGAAGTTGCGCTGGGTTCACCGAGCGTGCTCGCGGCAAGGATGCTCACGTCGAGCGGAATCTCCGACGACGCGCGTCGACGGGATGCGGTGATCGTCGCAGACGCGTTTTGGCGCTTGTTCAATCGACCCGCGGTTATCTCACTCTTGAGTCAGCTAACCGAAGCCGATACGAGTCTCGGGCATGAGGAGAGCTTCTACTGGCGCCAGGTCCTCCGTTATTGCATTGACGGCAATCTTCAGGCGGTGCTCGACGAGGCCTGGCATCTGGTCTGGGAGCAGCATGCCTGGGCTGAAGCCGAAACCGTTGAGACGATTGCTCAAGAATGCGTCACGGACCTGGCCCGAATCATTCAGCCACTCCAGTCTCGAGTACACGCGAAGTTCTATCGCGGCAATGCGAGCGGCGGCGTTGACGATACCGAGGTCCGAATCCGAACAGTCATGGCGTTGCGATTTGGCGATGCCCAATCCGAGGAGCGAGAAGAGACGCAGGATGCCGTTCGCATGGCATTCAATAGCCCGTTCCGACCGTTCGTCTTGACGAGCACCTCAGTAGGGCAGGAAGGGCTCGATTTTCATCCCTGGTGCCATCGCATCGTGCATTGGGATCTACCCGGCAATCCGGTCGATCTCGAGCAGCGCGAAGGCCGCGTGCATCGGTACAAGGGCCATGCCGTCAGACGCAACCTCGCGGCACGGTTCGGCGCGCAGGCAATAGCCGAATGGCGTGATAGGCAGGACTTGTGGTCGATTGTGTTTCACCTGGCCGACGAGACGGCAAGGTCGGAAGGAGCAAGCGATCTAGTTCCATACTGGATCGCGCCCGGCGACTTTCGTGTTCAGCGGCATGTGCCGCTCTTGCCGTATTCTCGTGAGGTCGCGGTCTTCAAGAGACTGCAGCGACAGCTCGCCGCTTATCGCGTGGTCTTTGGTCAGCCACGACAGGAAGAGCTCATGACTTTACTCGATCACTCAGGAGTGGGCATTGGGCAGCTCGGGGAATGGGCGATCGACTTGAAGCCCTAAGCACGGCGATCACGCAAGCTCGATTGTAAAACGTACGCGTTCCCACGGATTCTCATTGTCCGTGAGCCGGCAAATCCTCGCGCTTAAGTTTTCTCCACGATCGAGCATCTGTGCGATAGCGCTGTTCTCGCCACGCGGGACATAGCCGAGCTGAGTTTGTCCGTGATAAACGACAACGGCATTGGAATCGTGAGGGTTCTCACGCTCGCGCACGAGCATGAGTTCATCGCCCACTTTGAGTGAGCTCCAGATCGTCTCGCCGTCGTGAAACTGGAATCCGGCGATCGGCGACTCCTGGATGACGACATGGGATGCGCCCGCTGAGACCGCGGGCGCGGCCACGGTCACGCCGAGTCCGCTAAGCAACTGCCGAAAGAATGTTCTGCGCAGCATCGATCTAACTTATGAATGACGCCGAGTGAGCCACTAATGTAGCCGGGTCCAATTATCCAGTCAGGGAGTGGGTCACATGTGCGTTAGCCGATAGATCAATACGCTGAGTTACGCGTTGTCACCAATATCTGCATGATATCGTTACATCGAGAAGACAAAGATCCATATTTGCCATCATTAGCTCGCGCCCGCACAGATAATTCTGAGGCCGCTATGAAGTATCAGGAACTGAGCAATTTCATCCAGAAACGGATGCGCATGTCTCACATCTATCAGCCGGTCATGCTCATGACTTTGCTGCGCGAGAGAGGTCAGTGTTCGGAGAGAAAGATCGCCGAGAGCCTGTTGGCTCATGACGAAAGCCAGCTCGAGTACTACGAGACGATTGTTCGAGGAATGGTGGGCAGAGTTCTTCGGCGCCATGAAATCGTCGAGCGGGACAAGAAAACCAAGACATGGACACTTGTTGGCTACGAGGATCTAACGAAGGAAGAGATCCTAGATCTTACAACTTTGTGCCGGGATCGGCTTCAACGGTTCTTGGAGCAGCGAGGTGAGACAATATTCGAGCACCGCAAGAGATCGAAGGGCGCCGTTTCCGGTACGTTAAAGTACGAAGTTCTGAAGCGGGCCCGTTTCCGCTGCGAGCTATGCGGCGTAATGGATGCCGAGAAGGCTCTGGAAGTCGATCACATTGTCCCGCGAAATCACGGTGGATCCGACGACATCAGTAATCTGCAGGCTCTCTGCTACAGCTGCAACGCCATGAAACGGGACCGCGACGACACGGACTTTCGTGGAGTGCGAGAAAGCTATGACCACCGCAGTTCAGGTTGCTTGTTCTGCGAAATTCCGGATAAACGGGTGATCGACGAAAATGCACTGGCCTATGTCATACGGGATGCGTATCCGGTAAGTGAGCTGCATACGCTGATACTCCCGCGACGGCACGTCGCGAGCTACTTCGAGTTGGGTCAACCGGAAATCAACGCGTGTACGGCTCTGCTTAGAAGTGAACGCTCAAAGATCCTGCAGCAGGATGGTGGTGTGGAAGGATTCAACGTCGGGATTAACGATGGTGAAGCTGCCGGACAGACGATCTATCACTGCCACTTTCATCTGATTCCGAGACGAGTAGGAGACGTGGATCAGCCCCGTGGTGGCGTCCGGCACACGATTCCCGGTCGCGGAGACTACTAGATTCCGATGCATTACCTCCGCGCTTGAAAGACCAGGAATTGCGGCCGCGTAACCCTCGGAAAGCGGGGCAGAATTTGGGGTGGCCGGCGGCGATACAAGAATTTCAAAAACAACGAGTTATTCTTGGCGGCGCGGGGAGCCATGGGCGAACCGGTCTCCGATGACAGCCGGCTGTGCCGATCAATCGAGCAGCGGACACGCCGAATGCCGCGCCAGGTTGTCACTCTTCACAAGTGCGGTTTATCCGCCATACACGATGGCATGCGCAATTTCGTAGCGTTCGTTGCCGATGCTGACCAGGAATGGATCAGATTGCGACTCGACCTCGATACGGGCGGTTGCATTCGTCGCGACGGGAACTCCGCCTTCGAAAAGAATGTGGCGCTCTATTTTGTTGCCAAGTGCGATCCATACGCCCGCGTTCCCGGGACCCGCCCGGATGACCCCAAAGGCACACTGACGGGCGGTCTGGCCGATATCTGTCGCGCAGGGCACAAAGCCGGCCGCATCGAAAGGGGTGCCGTTGCCCACCGGCCCGCCTACGGGCACTTCCGGCACCCGCGGTGCAGCGGCCTCGACCAAGTAACGTCCGGCCACCCAACCGGTTACGCCGGATCCTGACGCGCGGATATTGCACCAACGCTCGGTTCCTGTCAGACGGCAGCCGCGGTTCGTAAGTACGTGGCCGTTGCGAAGCTTGCTCACGACTCTGTAGCGGATCGAAGGGCCGGCGCGGACATTCAGCGCGTCGCGTTCAAGGCCTGAAACCGCCCAGAAGTCCGGGCCTCCGAACAGCGAATCTGCGAACTCGGGGGCGCCGAGGCCAAGTGCCAAAGAAAATCGTGCGGATTCATTGCGCCGCGCGGCAGCGCGCACGAGATAGATGCGGACTACATACTCGCCCGTCTCGGGCAGCGGGATGTCGGCTACGGTGCCACGCGTCGATCCGATGAATAACGCTTCGGGCGAATCCGCTCGCGAAATATTGAAGTAGTTTGAGGCGTTCGTCGTCTGCAGATCGACAGAGAGAATCTGAGACGGTTCCCCGGCAATCACATAGTCGATGATCTGCTCGCCTGTGATGCTGCTCTCGATCACTCGTGGCGCCGCGCCTGTCTGAAGCTCGAGGCGCTCGGGAGTATCTTGTGCAGAGGAGATTGTCGCGAGGCCAGGCCAAAATGCCGCGATGAAGAAACTCTGGATTATTCGGGAGCGCATCGACGGTCCTGCTGTCTGCTCCAAAACTGTAATCAACTATGGCGGGCGGGAAAAGACAGAAAAACGAAATAGTAGTGGCGGTGCGGGGAGTCATGGGCGAACCAGTCTCCGTTGCCGCCGCGCCCAGTTTCCCTGTTTTCACGGAAATTTGCAGGGATTTCTCCGTTTCTGGTGCCGAATTCTGGGCACTAACCCTATAGTTCGTAACGGATTCAGTGGCTTGCCAGGCGAGGCTTGGTCCTGCGCCCGAAAAGAACAGGGAATAGCAGGGAAACTGCTCAACCCAGCGGTTTTGCCCTTTTTCTGATGCGCGCGCAAACGGCAGATTGATCACGAGGCATCCCGTTTACGCCTTACGAAGGCGGCCCCGTGCTGCGGTCGGGAGGAGATAGCGAGCTATTTACCCGTGACGTACTGAATTTGGATAGCCAAGACGACTATCCCGCCATGGTCAGAAAAGAGTGGCTTAGAAAGAGCAAGGGCTAGTGACCTTGCAGCGCCACGGTGTGTCGAGAAGCCTGACGGCGGACAACCGTCAATCAAGTACCGCAAAATGTCTGAGTCACGCATTCATTTGGTTCTGGCGCCGCGGCGTACTCCGCATATTCAGGCTGTTCAGAGAACGGCTGCGCCAAAACGACGTTGAGAGCTTTGAAGACTGTCAAATCGCCCGCTACAGCTTCCCGTATCGCCTGCTCAATACGGTGATTTCGTGGAATAAATATCGGGTTAACCGAGTTCATCAGGTCCAACGCTTCGACCGGCTCTGTTGCTTGGTTTCCGACGCGCCGCCGCCAGCGTTGCTCGAATTCACCGAAGCGCGGCGGATCACTAGCGTCGATACGCGTTGCCAATTCACGAAAGCTCAACGTGTAGTCGAGCGCGTTTTCGTGAAGATGCTTCAGCCAAGACAGGATCAATTGATGATCGCCTTCTTGAGGCTCGGTTAAACCGAGCTTGGCCCGCATGAGATTGAGATAACAACTGTCGTAGTACGACGGAAATTCGGATAGGATCGCCTCGAAATCTTTCTGAGCATCACATATCAACAGCAATGATTCCGCAAGGCGCGCGAGATTCCATTGCGCAATCGGCGGTTGGTTAGCGAAAGCGTAACGGCCATGTTGGTCGATAGAACTGAACACCTTTTTGAATTGGAACTCATCCATGTATGCGGCTGGACCATAGTCCAGTGTCTCGCCTGAGATCGAGGTGTTGTCTGTGTTCATGACGCCATGAATGAAGCCGATTGCCATCCAGTGAGCTACCAGTTCGGCCTGGCGTTCGACCACGCGTCGAAAAAATGCGACATATGGCGCTTCATCACTCATCGCCTCGGGATAGTGACGGTCGATCGCGTATTCGGTCAGCTTCTTGACTGCATCCCTGTTCCTTCGAGCTGCAAAATATTCAAACGTACCCACACGTAAGTGGCTCGCCGCAATCCGCGTGAGGATGGCGCCCGGCAACACGGTTTCACGATATACCGAATCGCCAGTCGCGACGGCCGCCAATGCGCGCGTCGTTGGAATTCCGAGGTGGTGCATTGCCTCGCTAACGATGTATTCGCGAAGTACCGGCCCGAGCCACGATTTGCCATCACCCCCGCGAGAGTACGGCGTGCGTCCAGAGCCTTTAAGTTGAATGTCGTAACGTTTACCGGCGTCAGTAACGACCTCGCCCAGCAGGGCCGCCCGTCCGTCACCGAGTTGAGGCACAAAATGCCCGAATTGATGGCCGGCATAGGCAAGCGCGATTGGCTGCATACCCGCGGGTCGGGAAGCACCGCTGAAGATCCGAGCAAGCTCCCCTTGGTCCTCGGCGAGCGAGTCGAGGCCAAGTTCGACAGCCAGATCGTTATTCCATGCCAGCATCGACGGTGTCGCTGCGGCATCAGGCTCTACTGAGGCGTGGAAGCTTTCGGGGAGCCTCGCGTAGCTGTTGTCGAGATTCATAAATGGGGCTAACAACGAGTTTTGGATTAGCCACTTAGATCGGTCGGACACGCACAAGTATATATCGGGTCGTCAGCTTCTCCCGGAAGGCATCCCTCGGATTGCAGCGGATAGATATGAGTCTCGAATCGAGAATCTGACCGGCGAGGACACGATCGTCGGCCGCCAGCCCGCATTATCTTGCTCGGTTCGGGATCGAGAAAACGCTGACCGTCAACACGGCTGCGTTCGGGGGCAACCCGGATCTCCTCGCGATGGACCATACGTAGGAGCCGGATCCGCGCGCCTCACGTGACTGAGTCGAAGTACAACGCCTCGTTCTCAAGTCCCGGATCGCCGCGATCCCGCGGCACGGACACT
>JAHEEN010000164.1:0-427 GCA_024640685.1 Rhodospirillaceae bacterium | reverse complement strand
GGTGTCGCTGCGGCATCAGGCTCTACTGAGGCGTGGAAGCTTTCGGGGAGCCTCGCGTAGCTGTTGTCGAGATTCATAAATGGGGCTAACAAAGAATTTTGGATTAGCCACTTAGATCGGTCGGACACGCACAAGTATATATCGGGTGGCGCTGTCACGTTAATTTCACGCGATGAAGGGAATTAGTCGGTGCATTTCCTTCAAGCGCAAGTCACCTGCTCGAATAGATCGAATGCCGCGGTTCGGAATGTTCGGTAGTGCTTCGCTCTGAGTAGATGCCGAGGAATCGCAAACAGGTTCTGCATCGTGCCGTGAACGGATAAGAATCGTTGAGCATGACCGATCGACTTGAATCGCCGCATCCGGCGCTCACGTTGCCGAGTCGGTTCATGTGAAAGCTCGGCCCGATTGTTCGCGTACTGACTTG
>JAHEEN010000163.1 GCA_024640685.1 Rhodospirillaceae bacterium | reverse complement strand
TGGTTTCAGCGTTCGACTACGGAAGGTGTAGACGGCAAAGACACGGCGCGAGGCCTACGTCTCCGCAGCCCAAACAACGAGGGGCTACGCGGCGGCTTCGGCATCAACGAGGTCGAGGAGAACTTCAACCCGGCACTCGGATTCGTGAATCGCACCGGTATTCGCGACGCGACCGTTAACGTTGGCTATAACTACTACTTCGACCACGACCGCTGGCAACGCCTAATCATGACTGTCGATGGGCAGCGTGTGACGCTGCTGGAAGGCGGTGCGCTGAGCTCTGAGATCATTCGCATACGCCCGTTTTGGTTGGTCATGCACTCGAACGATTCCTTCGAGCTCGAGCATCTTGCGCAGAAGGAGGTCGTCGTCGAGCCTTTCACGCTCTACGAGGACGCTACCCGCGAAGTCGTGGTCCAACCCGGCGACTATTCGTTCGGTGAGACGAGCCTGCGATTTCAGAGCGGGCGCCACCGACCGTTTTTCGGCGAGATCACCTATCAGACGGGCGATTTTCTGTCCGGCGTCCGTGACCGGATCAACGGCGAGATCACCTGGCGGCCGTCGCCGCGCTTCAATACGACGTTGAGCTTTGACTGGAACGATATCGAGCTCCCGGACGGCCAGTTCATCAGCCGGCTGCTGGGCTGGACGACCGAGGTCGCGTTCTCATCGACGCTGTTTTGGGTCAACCTGCTGCAATACGACAACGGTTCCGAGGAAATCGGCATCAACAGCCGTTTGCAGTGGATTCCGCGCGCCGGCCAGGAAGGCTTCATCGTGCTGAATCACAATCTGCAGGACGTCGACAAGGACAATACGTTCAACTCGCAGCGCGCCGATTTGAGCCTGAAGTTCAGCTATACGTTCCGGTTCTGAACGCCGTGACGAACGTCGTATCGGCACGATCGACAGCTGCCGGCGCTGCGCTCATCGTTTTCTGGGGGCTGTGCGTCCCGATTTTCGCTCAGAACGTCCAGCCTATCGGGGCTACGACGAAGTCCGCGCCGATCGGTCGCGGTGATGCGCCCGTGCTCGATGGGCGGCTCGACGAGCCGGGCTGGCAGGCGGCGACGCTGATCGACGACTTCCATCAGATCGAGCCCACAGAGTATGCGGAGCCGGCCCAACAGACGTTGGTCCGTATCTACTACGACGACAATGCGCTCTACATCGGCGCACGAATGCTCGATACGCAGCCCGGGGCGATCAACGCGAATGTCCTCAGACAGGGAGCCGCATTCTGGCGGGACGATTTTTTCGCGGTGATCATTTCGCCGTTCAACGACCAACGCAACGGCTATCGATTTCAGCTCAACCCGAATGGCGTCCGCATGGAGATGCTGTTCTTCGATACGAATCGGAACGATCAGAACTGGAATGGCATCTGGTACGGCGCAGCGAGCAGAGACGACGAAGGTTGGACCGCAGAAATTGCGATCCCATTCCAGACATTGTCTTTCAACCCGGAGAACGATACGTGGGGAATCAATTTTTCGCGCGATGTCGGCCGTATACAGGAGCGTAGCGGCTGGGTATCGCGTAACGTGAGCCAGAATCCCAGCATCTCCGGTGAAGCCGTGGGCTTCGAGGGTTTGCAGGTCGGTCGGGGGCTCGATATCGTCCCGTCCCTGACGCTGCGAAACACGAAGGACTACTCGGCCGCTGCTGCGGAAACGTTAAACGAGCCGTCTTTAGACGTGTACTACAAGTTCACGCCTTCGCTGAACGGTTCGTTGACGCTGAACACCGATTTCTCCGCGACCGAGGTCGATGACCGTCAGGTCGAGCTCACGCGATTCAGCCTGTTCTTTCCGGAGAAACGCACGTTTTTCCTCAGAGATTCGGACATTTTTCGGTTCGGGCGCATCGGCGGGCAGGGTGGCTTCGGCATCAATGGCAGCACGTTGTCGCGGCCGGATCTCGAGAACGGCAGCCCGTATTTCTCGCGTCGGATCGGGCTCGGTGCAGCCGGTCAACCCGTGGACCTCGAGGCTGGCGCCAAGCTGAGCGGCCGTATCGGACGCTGGAATGTCGGCGCCCTGACGATTCGCCAGGATCAGTTCGACGACATTGACGCCACAGATATTCTCGTAGGTCGCGTCTCCGCGAACGTGCTCGCGGAGTCGTCCCTGGGGCTCATCGTTACCGACGGCGATCCACGCTCGAATCTCGACAACTCGCTCGTCGGCGTCGACTTCGTCTACAACAACTCGCGCCTCGCCGGGGGCCGACTGCTGCAGGCCGAGGCCTGGTATCAGCAATCCGACACCGAAGGCATCGATGACGACCAAGCAGCCTATGGCCTTAAGCTGCGCTCTCCGAATCGACTCGGCTGGCGTGGCGGCGTCGGTGTGAAAGAGATCGAGGAGAACTTTCGCCCTGCGCTGGGGTTCGTCAATCGCGCAGATATTCGCGATCACACGGCGGAGCTGGGCTACGCGCGGCGCGGCTCCGGCGGGACAATCAGAACCATGTTCGGTGGCCTGGACATGCAGCGCATCGATCTGATCGACGGCGACTTGCAGACCGAGGTCATCACATGGCGCGTATTCGAATTCGAAACTGTCGCAAGCGATCAGGGCAGGCTTCGCGTCCATTCGACCAAGGAGGCGTTGACCGAGCCTTTCGTGATCTGGTCGAAAGGCGGGGACCAGGTCGTCGTTCCCGTGGGCACGTATGCGTTCGACGAAGCCGAGATCTTCGCCTCGACCGGAACTCAGCGCACGTTCTGGGGAGAGTTCAGTTACCGCGCGGGCGATTACTTCAACGGCGAGCGCGAGCGCACCGGCCTAGGGCTGGGTTGGCGGCCCAGTAACCATTTCGAGTTCACAGTCAGTTACGATTTCAACGACGTCGAGCTGCCGACCGGAAACTTCAATACGCGTCTTGCGACACTCCGGACCGATGTGATTTTCTCCGCGACGATGTCGTGGAGCACGCTGCTTCAGTACGACAACGTGACCGAGTCGATGGGCATCAATTCACGGTTGCACTGGATTCCCGAAGCTGGCCGCGAGGCCTTCATCGTCCTGAATCACAATCTGCAGGATCTCGACCTCGACAATCGCTTCAAGTCCGCCGCGGCGGATCTGGCCATAAAGCTGAACTACACGTTCCGGTTCTGAGGCCGTCAGCCCCAGCTTAGGTCGTGCTGGCCGAACGGTAGGTCGCGATAGCGTTTGCCGGTGATCTGGAAGATCGCATCGCCGATCGCCGACTGCACCGACGTCGCGCGGTCGTGGCCGAGGCCTTTCAACCAGTGGTTGGTCTCGAAGAACTGGATGTTGATCTCCGGCGGGCTCTCGTGGATGCGCGCGACCGGGAAGCGGTCGTAGTTGTTCTCGACGATACGCCCGTCAGCGACCGTGTTCTTCTGCAGCATCGCGTCGTTGTAGAACCAGACGATCTGCCCTTCGAGCTGCTTTTTGACCGACAGCGGATTGACGAGGCCGAAGCCTTTGTCGTGGGCCATGTCGACGCGCTCGAGCTTGACCCGGCCGTCGCGCGTAATCGATACCGTATGCACGACGGCGCTGATCGTCACGGTGCCCTCGACATCGGCGCCGCGTTCCTCGAGCGCGATTGCGCGCGCCAGGCCTTCCGGTAGCGGCGTGCCCCAGTCGGACATCTCGGCGGCGAGATCCAGCGCGCGCACCAGGTCGTCCTTGTGCGGCAGATTCGAGCGCGCGACGAGCTCGCGGCGGTAAAGATACGGGTCCTTGCCGGCCGCATGCGCGAGCTCGTCGATGAAGCTCTCGCGATAGAACTCGTGCGCCGCCTGACCAATGCCGCGACGCGTGCCGACCGGTACGTGGAAATCGGTCGTGTGGTTCGAGAAGCGGTAATTCGGCGCGTGGTATCGCGCGACATTGTTGAACGATGACGTCGGTCCGAAACCGTCGCCTTGCATCGCCGTGCGCACGTCGATCGCGAGCGGCCAACCGTCGTCGTCGAGCGCGGCGCGCAGCCGCGCGACGCCCATTGCCCGATACGTCGTGCCGACGAAGTCCTCCTCGCGCGACCACAGCATATGGATCGGCGTGCCGCGGTTCTCATTCGCGATCGTGATTGCATGCTCGGCCTGCGGGCCGTTGCCGTTGCGCCCATAGCCGCCGCCGAGGTGGCATAGATGCACGTAGACGTTCTCTTCGGGAATGCCGGTGATGACCGCGGCGCTATGGCGCGTTTCCTGTGGGCTCTGATCGCCGATCCAAATGTCGACGCGCTCGTCGGTCACGAGCACGGTCGCATTGCCCGGCTCCATGCGCGCGCGTGGCAGGTACGGCGTCGAGTACGTCGCTTCGATCACCCGGTCGGCCTTGGCGAGCACGGCGTCGACGTCGCCTTCGTCGACGCGCACCGTGCCCGGTGCATCGAGTGCAGCGACGAGCTCGGTGTGCATGCCGGCCGTATTGCGGTTCGCGAGATGTGCGGGGATGTCCCATTCGATCGGCATCGCATCGATCGCGGCCTTGGCTTGATGCCAGTGATCGGCAACGATTGCGACGCCGCCGCCGAACACGCGGCCGCGGATCAGCTCGGGATTCGGGATCGGCAGTTGATGCGCCGAGACCACGCCCGGGCGCTCACGCACGGCGTCGAAGTCGAAGCTCTGGATGTCGCCACCATAGACCGGGCACGAGCGTACGGCCGCCCACTTCATGCCGGGCAGGCGCACGTCGATACCGTACATCGTCTCGCCGGTGACCTTCATCGGCACGTCGCGGTTGTGCTGCTCGGTGCCCATCAGCGTCCATTCGGACGGTGGCTTGATGTTGATTGCTTCCGGATTCGGGTGCGGCGTCTCGGCCGCGCGCGCGGCGACTTGGCCGTACGACAGCGTTCGGCCGCTAGCCGCATGCGTGATGACGCCGTCCTTCACCGCGAGCTCGTTGACCGGCACGCTGAGCTCGGATGCGGCGGCGAGCAATAAGCGCTCGCGCGCCTCGGCGCCTGCGAGCTGCAAGTAGTAGCGGCCGTCGCGCACAGATGCAGCCGCGTTCGTGCGCATGCGCCGGTAAAGGCTATCGGGAATGCCGTTGACGTAGGAACGGTCGCGGAACTCAGGCGCGCCGCCGCCGTCACGATCGTAAGCGCCCTCGCCGGGCACCGGCAGCGTCCACTCGGGCGCTGCCTCGCGGAAGTCGCGGTTTGCCGATGCGTACTCGAGTTTGACCGTGTCCCAGTCGCACGCAAGCTCCTCGCAGACCATCATCGCATTCGACGTCCAAACGCCCTGCCCGAGCTCGGTCTGTGCGATGCGGATCGTGACGGTGTCGTCGGGGTCGATGACGATCCACGCGTTGATCTCGCGATTGGCCGGATCTTCGTACCAGCTCGCGCCGTGCGGCACGGCCGCGCGGGCGTTCGGCGGCAGCCAGAAGCCGAGCACGAAGGCGCCGGTTGCGGCTGTCGATGTTGCGAGAAATTCGCGGCGGTCGAGCGTCGTGCGGTTTTTCTCCGTCATCGCGCTACGCCTCCGCCTTGATGAGCTGGGCGGCGCGATGGATCGCGGCGCGGATGCGGTGGTACGTGCCGCAGCGGCAGATGTTCGTGACCGCCGCGTCGATGTCGGCATCGGTCGGTTCGGGCGTGCGCTCGAGCAGCGCGAGCGTCGCCATGATCATGCCGGACTGACAGTAGCCGCATTGCGGTGCGTCGAGCTCTTTCCACGCGACCTGCACGGGATGCGAGCCGTCGTCGGAAACGCCTTCGATTGTCGTGATCGCTTTGCCGACGGCTGCCGAGGCCGGGAACGTGCACGAGCGCACGGGTTGGCCGTCGACGTGCACGGTGCATGCGCCGCACTGCGCCATGCCGCAGCTGAATTTCGTGCCGGTCAGGCCTACGTAGTCGCGGATGACCCAGAGCAGGGGTGTTTCGGGGTCGGCATCGACGGAGTGCGCGGCGCCGTTGATCGTCAGGTCGAGTGCCATCGGTCGCTCCCATTGTTGTGTGGCTGGCGAGACAGCGATCGAGCCATTATTGCACCAATCTGCGGCCCAATTCAGGTGCGATTCACGGCCGCAGCGCTATGCATGGGCCCATGCTGCGCAGCGTCTCTCAATGGCGGCGACTGACTAGCCACGGCGCGCCGGGTTTTATCTCGGCCAGTCCGCCGGTATCTTCGCATCTCTAACAAAATCCCAGGCTTCAATGAAGGAAAACGCCATGAAGTACGCTTCCCGCGCTATGGCTGGTGTGGCCGTCGGACTCGTATTGGGTGCAAACGCACTTGCGCAATGGAACTTCGAGGGTGAGCCGTCGCTCATCGAGGTCACGCCGAACGTATTCCATACGCAGAGCTCGCCCGGCGCGGCTAACACCTCCATCATCGTCACGGACGAAGGTCTCGTCGTCGTCGACGCGACTTGCCGCAGCGAGGCGAACACAACCTGGCTCAAAGGTGAGCTTGACCGGCGCTTCGACGTGCCCGTCAAATACGTGATCCTGAGCCACGATCACGAAGATCACATTTGCGGCCTGCAGGTCTTCGACGACACGGCGACGACGATCTCGCACGCGAATGCGCGCGTGCATATCTTGCGAGAGGGACGGCGCACGTCGATCCCCGATATCGTCTTCGAGGACCGGATGGACTTCTTCCTCGGCGGCAAGCAATTTATTCTTTATTACTTCGGTCCTACGCACAGCGACAACCTGATCCAGATTCACATTCCGGATGAGCGTGTGCTGATCGCGCCGGATATCTCACGCGCGGGTCGATCGATCGTCGTTCCCGACTACAGGGACGCCAACGTCAACAACATGATCGATACGTTGACGGAGCTGTCGCAGCTCGAGGACGTCGACATCGTCATCCCGGGTCATTGGGGTGTCGCCACGCAGGATAATTTCCTATGGTTTCGTGAGTATCTGACCGTGCTCAGAGACCGCGTACTCGACGAGATGATCGCCGGCGCGACGATCGAGCAGATCTTGGAGCGCGTGATGATGGAGGATTATTCGCACTACGCGAATTACGACAACTGGTTGCGTAGCAACATCATCTCGATGTGGGACAACATGTACCGCTATCGCGAACCCAATCAAACTTCCCAAGACGCGGGCGAATACCAAAGCGCCTATCCGATCGGTTTTCCGATCGGTGGCTATGCTGGTGGGGCAAGTGACGAAGAGTGAGGAGCTAGAACAATGAAAGCAACGTATACGAAGCTCTGTGAGGTTTTGTTGCCGGCCGTGCTGGTCGCCGGTTTGTTCGCCGTTATTTCAGA
>JAHEEN010000023.1 GCA_024640685.1 Rhodospirillaceae bacterium | reverse complement strand
CGCCAGATCGGCCTCGACGACGACACGCTGTTCGACTATCCATGGCTCTACGCCGTCGAAGTCGGCCGCTGGCAGCTCGATCATCGCGAGGCCGCACGATTGCGCGAGTATTTGCTGCGCGGCGGTTTTTTGATGCTCGACGACTTTCATGGCGACTACCAGTGGCAGATCTTCGTCGAGTCGATGAACCGCGTGTTTCCGGACCGGCCGATTCTGGACATTCCGGACTCCGACGAGATCCTTCACGTCCTCTACGATCTAGACGAACGGATTCAGATTCCGGGGCTCGCGGCATTGTGGAACGGCCGCACGTGGGAGGGTGGCGAGGACGGTAGGACGCCCCATTGGCGAGGCATTTACGACGATGATGGCCGCCTGATGGTCGCGATCAATCACAACATGGATCTCGGCGACGCGTGGGAGCACGCCGACGATCCAAGCTACCCCGAGCCGATGACCGCGCTCGCATACCGTTTCGCGGTTAACTACGTCATCTACGCCATCACACACTAGCAGGCTGCTGAACAAGCGAACTAGCCGGGCGAGTCGACATCCTCGTGCCTGCGCGTCAGCGCAAGCGCCGATGCCAGCACCGCACAGATCAGACCGGCGACGACTGTCGTCATCGCGAGCCCGAGCTCCTCGGCGACGATGCCGATGACGAGGCTGCCTAACGCCGGCGCTGCGAAAGCGACGGCCGCCCAAAGGCTCAGCACGCGCCCGCGCATCGTCTCGGTCACGGTCGACTGAATGACGGTCTGCGAGCCGATGCCGACGAGCGTCAAGCAAAACCCCAGCGCCGCAAGCGCGATGGCGCCGGCGACGATGTTGTCGAGCGAGCCCATCGCAATCATCAAGAACCCAGTCACGACCGTGCCGACGACGGTTGCGCGCCTCAGCCCGCGACCGACGCCGAGACGCGTCAATACGATGCCCGCGAGCACGGCACCGGCACCGGCGACCGACGTCAGCGTCGCCAGAACGCTGCTGCCGCCGGCGTAGATTGCGCCGGCGAACGCCGGCAGCATCACGATCATCGCGCGCCCAGTCAACGCCGAGATCGCAACGATCAAAATTTGCCAGCTGATGTCGCGATGACGGACCGTATACGCGAAACCAGCTTTGAACTCCGCGACGAAATCGTGTGGCTCCTCGCGCGGGTCGCGCGGACTGAGCTGAACGAGGAAGATCGCGGCGATCATCGCGAAATACGACGCCGCGTTGATCGCAAATGCCGACCACAGACCGAACGCGGCGATCGCAATTCCGGCGATCGCAGGCCCGAGGAACCGCGACACATTGAATACGATCGACTGCGCGGCAACGGCGCCGGACAACAACTCGCGCGGCACGAGGCTCGGTATCAACGACAAGCGCACCGGCTGAAACGCGCTGCTGACACAGCCGAGCAACGCGGTAATCAACCACAGCACGTAGATGTCGATCGTGGCCGTCGCGGTCAGCGCGCACAACAACGCCGCCAGCGAGATATTGATTACATTGGTCGCATAGGCAACGGCTTTGCGATCCAAGCGATCGGCCCAGACTCCGAACAGCGGGCCGAACACGACGACCGGCATCAGCTCGGCCAACGCAAGCAACCCCAGCCAAGCCTCCGACCCCGTCAACTCCCACGCCAACCAGCCGATCGCGACGCGCTGTATCCACAGCCCGTGCAGCGAGAACACGCTGCCGGTCAAATAGACTGCAAAATTGCGATGCGCCAGAACTCGAGTCAGCATTCAAATGCGCTCATCGCAATGATTCCAAGCGTTTCGTCATCGGGCCGGACGCTCACGAGGAGCGCTGCGGCCGCCTAGGGAAATATCCGGGCTGGGCGCCGGACCGGGGCGTATCATCGCACAGGCCACGGGAAGTCGGCGGCGATGCCGGGGCGATTCAGCGACTCGCGAGCCGCCGCGTCCGCTCGAGCCTCTCGGGCGTACCGACGTCTTCCCAGATGCCGTCGTATCGGAAACCCGCAAGCTGTCGACGATCGATTGCATCGGCGAAAATCGGCCGCAGCGGCTGGCGACCTGAATCGCGGCCCTCGAAGAGCTCGGGGCTCAGCTTCGCGAGGCCCGCGTACGTCAACAGCGGTGGCGCATGCGTCACGAGCCCGGTCTCGCTCAAACCGAAATCGCCGTCGTGATGCGCGGGATTCGGGACGAGCACCAGCAGATTGGCTTGCGGCGCATTGACGAGCAATGCGAAGTCGAGCTCAGTGAAAACATCGGCGTTGACGAGTATGAACGGCGCGCTACCCAGCAACGGCAACGC
This sequence comes from Rhodospirillaceae bacterium, assembly GCA_024640685.1. Classification (GTDB taxonomy): domain Bacteria; phylum Pseudomonadota; class Gammaproteobacteria; order Steroidobacterales; family Rariloculaceae; genus JAHEEM01. The sequence continues at coordinate 24,407 of JAHEEN010000023.1, read as the reverse complement.
CGCGATGATCCCACCACCTGTCTCCAGCGGCGGCTCGCCTTCGTCGCTGTAGTGAACGCGCTGCGCCCACGGCGTGCGCTCGCCGACACACTCGCGAATCGCCGCGCCGCGATAGGACAGATTGATGACGACCTCGTCGATACCGGCGCGCGCCAACAATCGAAGCTGGCGCTCGATGAGTCGCTCACCGCCGATATCGAGCAGCGGCTTAGGCGTAGACGCCGTCAACGCGCCCATCCGTTCGCCGCGACCTGCGGCGAGCAGCATTGCTTTCATTGGGGAGCCGGTTCCAGTCGTTTATTGAAGCGGTTTAGCAAGTATGCCATTGTAACCGCTTGATTCGAGCCGACCCTGCCCGATCCAATGAGCCACGCACCCGCCGCTGTCCCCGTACCGCGCCGTTGCCGTCTGTCTCGACGCCCGACGCAGCACCAACGATCGGCAACGGCGCGACAGTGCGAGCAGCACTCAAGCCAACGTTCGTGACTCGCAGAGCTCTGTTGCACGGACTGATCTGGCTCGCCGGCTCCGTGCCTTCACTCGCTTGGGGTGCGGATCTGATGTGCTTGCCGCCACCGCCACCGCGCCCGCCTGCGCCGGCCTCCGACGCGGAGGAGCGCCTCGTGATTACGGCCGGGGAAGTCGACCTCGGCCGCGACGACGGCCTGGACTTCTTTGGCGACGTCGAGTTTCGTTACGGCACGCGGCGCATCACGGCGGAAAACGCAACCTACGATCGCGAATCGGGCCGCGCTCAAGCAGCTGGCACCGTGACTTACCAAGACCCCGACGTCACGGTCTACGGCGAAGACGCCGAGGTCAACACCAACATCGAGGAAATCTCGTTCGTCAATGCGGGTTTCGATATCCCCCGCCGGCCCGCGCGCGGCTCGGCCGATGCGATCCGCATCACGACCGACGATGTGCTCGAACTTCAGGGCATGCGTTTTACGACGTGCCCGATCGAGCAAACGGACTGGGAGCTGCTCGCACAGAGCGTTGCGTTCGACTCTGACGCCGGTTTCGGCACGGCGCGTAACGTCAAGCTCGAGTTCAAAGGCGTTCCAATTCTCTATTCGCCCTACTTGACGTTTCCGATCGACGACCAGCGCAAGAGCGGTTTTCTGACGCCGGAGTTTTCACAGCGCGACCGAGTCGGGCTCGACGTGCTCGTGCCTTACTACTTCAATCTTGCGCCGAACTACGACCTAACGCTGACGCCGCGTTCGATGACGCTGCGCGGTCTGCAGCTAAACACGGAGTTCCGTTACCTGAGCGAAACCGGCGGCGGCCAGCTCGAGCTCGACTACCTGCACAAAGATCAAGAAGCGGGTATCCCGCGGCATCGATTAAAGTTCAATCATCGCTCGCGCTTCGCCGAGCGCTGGCAGGTGATGACCGATCTCGAGAACATCTCCGACGAAGCGTATTTCGAAGATCTCGGCATCAATCAAACATTGGCGAGCCAGACGCATCTGAATCGCTATTTCGACGTCGCTTACCAATCGCCGTACGTCTCGATGCTGTTCCGTTTACAGGGCTATCAGACAATAGACCCGACGCTCGCCGACGACGAGCGCCCGTACGAACGTGTGCCTCAGTTTCTGCTCAACGGCCGCTGGGGCGGCAAGCGCTTCACGTTCGAATCGACGAACGAGCTCGTACTGTTCGAGCGCAATGTCGGGGTCACGGGCTGGCGATTCGATGCGACCGAGGAGTTCGGCTTGAATCTCGCGCGGTCGGGCATGTTCCTGAAACCCGCGGTAGCGCTGCGCCACACGGACTACTGGCTCAGCAATCAACCGGCCGGCGCTGAAGAGCGCATGAGTCGAACGCTACCGATCGCAAGTCTCGACGCCGGACTCGTTTTCGAGCGCAGCGCAGGCTCCGGCGGGCGACGTATTCAGACGCTCGAGCCGCGCATGCTCTACGTGCGCGTGCCGTTCGAAGACCAGACCTCCCTACCGGTGTTCGACACAATCCAGCCGGATTTCAATCTCGTGCAGCTGTTTCGCAAGTACCAGTTCGTCGGCGCCGACCGCATTGCCGACTCCGACCAAGTCAGTCTCGGAATGACGACGCGATGGCTCGCTCGCGACTCCGGCGCGGAACTGTTCGCCGCGACGATCGGTCAAACCCGTTATCTGAGCGAACAAGCCGTCGGGCTTCCAGGCATGGCACCGATTACGGCCGATGCATCCGACTATATCGCGGAGATTGCCGCAAGCATTGCGGACACCTGGCGCCTGAGGCTCGACTATCAATGGAACAGCGAGACAAACGACCGCGCGCGCGCCGAGGTGGGTCTGCAGTATACGCCGGAGCCGGGGCGCCTCGCGGGCTTCTCATACCGCTACCGGGATGGCCTGCTCGAGCAAGGCGACATATCGCTGGTTTGGCCGCTCGGCGAGCGCTGGCGCGTAATCGGACGGTACAGCTTCTCTTTCCTGGACGAGGAGCCCCTCGATCGCTTTCTCGGCTGGGAGTACGAATCGTGCTGCTGGCGCCTGCGTGTCATCGGCCGCCGCTATATCAGTCAGCGCAGCGGCGAATCCGACAGCTCGATCTCGATTCAGCTGCAGCTGACTGGGTTCAGCGACGACGTCGACCCCCCGGAGCTACTGCTCGATCGTGGTATTCTTGGCTACCGACAGTTCATGAACTGACATCGCCTGGCCGACGCGCAAGCGGCGCACGCCCGGCGAAGAATCCAGGCTAGATGATGTGGACGACTAAAACGCTCAAATGGTTTGCGCTCGGACTCGTCCTCGCCGCTCCCGCGTGGCCGCAGACCCGCGAGCTCGCAGGCTCCGGGCAGCTGCTCGATGGCGTCGCGGCGATCGTCGACAAGGGTATCGTGCTGAAGAGCGAGCTGGACCAGCGCATGGATATCGTCATGGCGAATCTGCGCGAGATGCAGCGCCAAGCACCGCCCGAGGAACGCCGACCTCTACCGCCGCTGTCGGTCGTCGAGGACCAAGTGCTCGATCAGCTGATCTTGCGACAGATTCAGTTGCAGCTGGCCGAGCGGGTCGGTATCGATATCGCCGACGAGCGGCTCAATCAAGCGCTCGAGGGCGTCGCTAGCGATAACGGCCTGACGCTCGAGCAGCTACCCGACGCGCTCGCCGCCGATGGCATCGACTATGCGATGTTCCGAGAAGAAACCCGCGATCAGATGATCTTGGATCAGCTGTTGCAGCGCGAGGTCATCGCGCGCATTTCGATTTCTCCTCGGGAGCTGGACCAGTGCCTCGCGCGCAGCTCCGAGTCGCTGGCCGAGGACGTCGACTACGACATCTCACACATTTTGATCAGCGTCGCACAGACGGCGACTCGCGAAGAGCTCGACGCCGCGCGCGCAGAGCTCGATGACGTATTGACACAGCTCGAGTCCGGCGGCGATTTCGCACAGCTCGCAATCACTCACTCCGACGGTCAGGGCGCGCTCGAAGGCGGTGCGCTCGGATGGCGCAAGGGCGCGCAGCTGCCGACGTTGTTCGCGGACGCAGTCATCGCGATGGAGCCCGGCTCCATCTCCGAGCCTATTCAAAGCGCGAGTGGCTTCCATCTCGTCAAGCTCAACGACATCCGCGGCGCGCAGGCCGTCATGGTCGATCAAATGCTGGTCCGCCACATACTGATGACGCCGAACGAAATCCTCGACGAAGCCACGGTCGAGCAACGACTGCAAAACATCCGCGAGCAGGTTCTCGAGGGCGATGACTTCGGCGCAATCGCGCAAGCGCTGTCCGAGGATACGGTATCGGCAGCCGATAGCGGTGAGCTCGGCTGGATCGGCCCAGGCGTCTTCGTGCCCGAGTTCGAGGAGCAACTGGCCGCGCTCGAGGTCGGTGAGCTCAGCATGCCGTTTCGCACCCGATTCGGATGGCACATCGCCGAAGTCATGGACAAGCGCTCCTACGACACGACCGAGGAGGTCAAGGAGCAACGCTGCGCAGGGCAAATTCGCGAGAGCAAACTCGAGGAGCAGCGCGAGCTCTGGTTTCGGCAGATCCGCGATCAGGCGTTCGTCGAGCGTCGCCTGTAACGCACGCGACAGCGGTCCGTCCGCCGCGCCGATGAACGTGTCGTGAGCTCAAGAATACTCGTCAGCACCGGCGAGCCGGCAGGCATCGGCCCGGATATCTCGCTCGCGCTCGCGATGCACGAGCTGCCGGCAACGGCGATTTTTCTCGGCAACGTCGACATGCTGCGCGAGCGAGCGAGCGTGCTCGGAATCGAGACGCGAGTTCGGCCGCTCGCCGACGTCCGCGAGGCGACGCCGCATTCGCCGGGATTGATGCAAGTGCTCGAAAGCGCGCTCGCGGCACCGGTCGTCGCCGGAAGCCCCGACACCGCGAACGCGACTTACGTGCTCGAGCTCCTCGACCGCGGCGCTCGACTGTGCCTCGACGGCACGGCTGCAGCGCTAGTGACTGCGCCAGTGCAGAAAAGCATCATCAACGAGACCGGAATCCCGTTCAGCGGCCACACGGAGTACCTCGCTGAACGCACCGAAACGCCGTTGCCGGTCATGATGCTCGTCGGTGGCACGCTGCGCGTCGCACTTGTGACGACGCATCTCGCGCTCAAGGACGTCGCAGCATTCATCGACGCAGACCGGATCGAGCAGACGATCCGCGTTCTCGCGCAAGATCTCGAGCGATACTTCGGTATCGCTCGCCCACGCATTCGCGTCCTCGGCCTCAATCCGCACGCCGGCGAGCGCGGTGTGCTGGGTCGCGAGGAGATCGAAATCATCGCGCCTGCGCTCGAGGCGTTGCGTCGACTAGGACTGACACTGCTCGGTCCATCGCCAGCAGACACGGCGTTCACGCCCGACGCCCTTGCCGACGTCGATGCCGTGCTCGCGATGTACCACGACCAGGGCCTGCCGGTCATCAAAGCGCTGGGCTTCGGTCGAGTCGTCAACGTCACACTCGGCTTGCCGATCGTGCGAACGTCGGTAGATCACGGCACGGCGTTGGAGCTAGCGGGGACGGGCAACGCCAGCGCCGCTAGCCTCGACGACGCGTATCGGCTAGCCGAACGGCTCGCGCAGGATCGGGCGCAGTGACGGCGATTCGCGCGCGTAAGCAGCTCGGCCAGCATTTTCTGCACGATCCTGCCGTGATCGCAAAGATCATCGCGACGATAGCGCCGCAAGCCGGCGAGCGGCTCGTCGAGATCGGCGGCGGTCTCGGTGCGCTGACGTTCCCGCTACTCGACGCCGCAGCCGAGCTCACCGTCATCGAGCTCGACGAGCGGCTCGCGGCGGCGCTCGAACGCCAGGCGCACGAACGCGGCCAGTCGCTGACGGTCCATTGCGCAGACGCATTGAAATTCGACTTCGCGGCGTTAGCGGCGCCGGACGGCACGATTCGAGTTGTCGGCAACCTGCCGTACAACATCTCGACGCCGCTACTGTTTCATTTACTGCGACAACAAGCAGCGATTGCCGACATGGTGATCATGGTGCAAAAGGAAGTTGCTCGCCGCATCACAGCGAGACCGGGCGGCAAGGAATACGGACGATTGACGGTCATGCTGGCCGCATGGTTGGATGCCGAGCCATGCTTCGACGTCGGCCCCGGCGCCTTCAAGCCAGCGCCACGGGTCTGGTCGACCGTGCTGCGGCTGAGGCCGCGGCGCAACGCCAGGTTCGCGATCGACGACGAGAAACAGTTTGCTGACCTCGTGCGTCGCGCATTCTCGATGCGCCGCAAGACGCTCGCGCGCGGACTCGCCGGTATCGTGACCCGAGAGCAGATCGCCGCGGCGGGTATCGACCCCGGCGCACGCCCGGAAACGCTAGCGCCCGGGCAGTTCGCGATGCTTGCAAACATCGCAGGCGCACGATGACACTGTACGCGATCGGCGACGTACAGGGTCGCGCCGATGCGCTCGAAGCGCTGCTCGACAAGATTGCGTTCTCGCGCGATTCCGATCGGCTCTGGCTCGCCGGCGACCTCGTCAATCGCGGCCCCGACTCGCTGCACGTGCTACGAACGGTCATGAGCCTCGGCGACAGCGTCGTGACCGTACTCGGCAATCACGATCTTCACTGTCTTGCGACAGCGGCGGGCGTTCGCCCGCCGCAGAGACAAGACACGTTAGCGCCAATATTCGCCGCTGACGATTGCGGCATATTGATCGACTGGCTGCGACAGCAGCCGATGCTGCATCACGACATTGACGGTCAACGAGCGCTCGTTCACGCCGGCATTCCGCCTGGATGGACGCTCGCCGACGCCGAGAGCGCCGCGCGCGAGATCGAGCAAATGCTCAGGGCGCCGAGCTGGCGTGAGAGCCTCGCGGACATGTACGGCGACGCGCCGCGGCAGTGGCGACCCGATCTAACGGCTGCGCACCGTCGTCGCTTCGGGATCAATGCGCTGACGCGAATGCGGTTTTGCGCACCAGATGGCGGTCTGGATTTCGAGCACACCGGACCGCCGGGCTCGCAACCTGACTCGCTCGTGCCGTGGTTCGATCATCCGCTGCGGGCGACTCAAGCGGTGCACATCGTATTCGGTCACTGGGCGGCGCTGGGCTTGCTGCAACGACAGGACATCACCGCGACCGACAGCGGCTGTGTCTGGGGCGGCGCGTTGACGGCCGTGCCGCTCGATCCGCCGGGCGCACCGATTGCCGTTCGCTGCGCACCGGCTTGACGCCGGCGTCAAACGGCGACCGGCGCTTTAATGTGACCGTGCGCGCGATAATCCATGAGCTCGAAGTCCTCGAAGCGGTAGTCGAAGATCGTCTCCGGTCGACGGTGAATTACGAGGGTCGCTAGAGGCAACGGCTCGCGCGTCAGTTGCTCGTTGGCCTGCTCGAGATGATTCGAGTACAAGTGACAATCGCCGCCGGTCCAGATGAAATCACCGACATCGAGATTCGTCTGCTGCGCAACGAGGTGCGTCAATAGCGCATACGAGGCGATGTTGAACGGCACGCCGAGAAATACATCGGCACTGCGCTGATAGAGCTGGCACGACAGCCGCCCGTCGGCTACGTAAAACTGGAATAACGCATGACATGGCGCCAGTGCCATTGCATCGAGCTCACCGACGTTCCACGCGCTGACGATGATCCGCCGTGAGTTCGGATCCGAGCGGATCAACTCGACGGCGCGCTCGATCTGATCGATCGTCCGCCCGTCGGGCGTGCCCCAGCTGCGCCACTGGGCACCGTAGATCCGACCCAAGTCGCCGTTTGCGTCGGCCCACTCGTCCCAGATCGTGACCTTGTTGTCGTTGAGATAGGCGATGTTCGTCTCGCCACGCAGAAACCACAGCAGCTCGTGGATGATCGAGCGCAGGTGGAGTTTCTTCGTCGTCAACAACGGAAAGCCCTGACTGAGATCGCATCGCAATTGATAGCCGAAGATGCTCCGCGTTCCGGTGCCGGTCCGATCGCCCTTGGCCGTGCCCTCGTCGCGTATCGTGCGCAGTAGCTTTAGATACTGCTTCACGTCGTCGTCCGCTCGACGTACCGTGGATGCCGGTAGGACCACCAGAAAAACGCAATGCCGATAACGACCATCGGCAGTGATAACACCTGGCCCATCGTGAGCCAACCAAAAGCAAGATAGCCCGCGGCATCGGGATTCAAGTGCAGATCCGGCAGACGTACGAACTCGATCGCGATCCGAAACACGCCATAGAAAAATAGAAACAGTCCGGAGACTGCCATGATCGGCCGCGTGCGACGGGAGAACCCCCACAAGACGATCAGTAACACGAGCCCTTCGAGAAATGCTTCGTAGAGCTGCGTTGCATGCCGCGGCACGCCGTCGACGATCACGGCCCAGAATGCATCGGCGCGCGTCGTCGCACCCCAAAGCTCGCCGTTAATGAAGTTGCCGATACGCCCGAGGCCGAGCCCCGGCGCAACCCATGGCGCGATGAAATCGGTGATCGCAAAGTACGGCTGCTCGACCTTGCGCGCAAAAAGCCCCATCGCAATCAGCACGCCGATCAAACCGCCATGGAATGACATGCCGCCTTCCCAGATCCTGAAAATCGACAGAGGATCGGCGATGATCGCGCCGAAGCCATAGAACAGCATGTAGCCGAACCGGCCGCCGGCGATGACACCAATGGCAACGTAAAAGACGAGATCGTCGACGCGCTCGGGCGAGATCGGGCTGTCGGCGCGGCGCGCGCGCGATCGCGCGCCCAACCAGCCGAGCAGGAAGCCACCCAAATACATCAGGCCATACCAGCGAATTGCCAGCGGCCCAATCGAGATGGCGATAGGATCGATGTCCGGATAGATGAACACGAGGGCGCCAAGTTTACGCGCGAGCGCGGACCGCGCCAACTAACGGTATAGTCGCTGCGTGACGAATCGATTACGTGAAGAGACCAGTCCGTACCTGCGCCAACACGCAGACAATCCGGTGGACTGGTATCCGTGGGATGAGCACGCACTTGCCGTTGCACGCGAGACCGGCAAGCCGATACTGCTGTCGATCGGCTATTCCGCGTGTCATTGGTGCCATGTCATGGCACACGAATGTTTCGAGGACGCCGCAACGGCCGAGCTCATGAATGCGTCGTTCGTCAACATCAAAGTCGACCGCGAGGAGCGCCCCGACCTCGACAAGATCTATCAGCTCACGCACCAGCTCATCGCGCAGCGCCCGGGAGGCTGGCCGTTGACCGTATTTTTGACGCCCGACGAGCACGTGCCTATTTTCTCCGGCACGTATTTTCCTCGCGAACGCTTCAAGGTCCTACTCGAGCGCGTGGGAACCTACTATCGGGACCATAGCGGCGATCTAGATGGCCACATCGATGCGTTGTCGCAGGCGTTCGAAAACATGACGCTCGCGATTGGCGACGACGACGTGGCCCTCGATTTGAGGCCGCTCGCGGCGGCGCGCCAGGGGCTCGCCGAACAGTTCGATCGCGAGCACGGCGGATTTGGCGGCGCTCCGAAGTTTCCCCATCCGACACACGTCGAGACGCTGCTGCGAGCGTGGCGTGACAGCGCGACGTCGAGCTCGACGGATCTCGATGCGCTGCTGATGGCCACGTTGACGCTGACGCGCATGGCCGAGGGCGGGCTTTACGATCACCTCGGCGGCGGCTTCTTTCGCTACTCGGTCGATGCGACGTGGACGATCCCGCACTTCGAGAAAATGCTATACGACAACGCAGCTTTGCTCGGCGTCTACGCCGATGCGTTTGCGGCGACAGGCGAGCCGCTGTTCGGTGACGTTGCCTCCGCGACGGCCGACTGGTGCTTGAGAGACATGCGAGATCCGCGCGGCGGCTTTTATGCGACGTTGGACGCAGACTCCGAGGGCGAGGAGGGAAAGTTTTATCTGTGGACGCGCGAGCAAGTCGCAGCTGTCCTCGAACCGGAAGCCGCAGCGCTCGTTGCTGCGCGGTTCGGCTTGGACGGGCCACCGAATTTCGAGAGTCGCGCTTGGCATCTACGCGTTGCGCCGTCGACGGACGAAACTGATCGCAACGCTGTTGATGAGGTCTTGGACATTGCGCGGCAGCGCCTACTCCAGGCGCGTTCCGAGCGTGTTTGGCCAACGCGGGACGACAAAGTACTGACGGCCTGGAACGGCCTGATGGTCAGCGGACTGGCGCGTGCAGCGCGCGCACTTGGGCGAACGGACCTGCTCGATGCAGCAGACGACGCCGTGCGCTTCATTCGTAAGTCGATGTGGGTTGACGGGCGCCTGTGCGCAACGTCGATCGACGGTCAGGCGCGGCACGCCGGCTATCTCGACGACTACGCGTTTCTCGCGCTCGGTATCGTCGAGCTCGTGCAGGTGCGCTGGTCGACGTCGAACCTGTGCTTTGCAATCGAGCTCGTTGACGTGCTGCTCGCGCATTTCGAGGCCGACGACGGTGGCTTTTATTTCACCGCCGACGATCACGAGTCGCTGATTCACAGGCTGAAGCCCTTCGCAGACGAGGCTCTGCCCTCGGGCAACGGGGTAGCCGCACACACGCTGGCGATCCTCGGGCATCTGCTCGGCGAGACGCGTTATTTAGAGGCTGCCGAGCGCACCGTTCAAACTGCGTGGCCCGCGCTCAAGCAGTATCCGCATGCCCACAGCGCGCTACTCGAGGCACTCGAGAGCCTGCTCAATCCGCACGAGATCATCGTCCTGCGCGGACCGGCGGCGGAGATCGAAGATTGGCGAGCGTATCTGAGCGCCGGCTTCAACCCGAGCCGGTTGCTGTTTGCGATCGATCGTACTGTGACGGAGCTTCCGGGCTTGCTCGCCGAACGCGTCGCCAGCGACAAGGGCACCATTGCCTACGTCTGCCAGGGAACGAGTTGTCGTGCACCGATCGACACGCTCGAGGCGCTGACGTTCGCGCTCGAACCCGAGAGAAAGAACCCTCAATAAGCGATCGGCGACTGACCGCGCTGCGCGGGAGCGCCGCGGCCGTCGGGCGTCGCGAACTCGACTGGCACCGACACGATCCGCCCACGATCGTTGCGCTGCACGACGAAGTGCAGATGCGGCCCGGTGCTGAATCCCGTGTTTCCCGAGTCGGCGATGTACTCACCGCGCGCGACGCGCTGGCCCGGCACGACGCGGATAGAGTGCAGCCGGAGGTGACCATACAGCGCCATCGTGCCGTCGTCGTGAAGCACTCGAACGATGTTCGCCGGCGCTTGGGGGTCCACGGTCTCGGGCGCTGCTCGATAATAATCGGCCGCGACGTCCATGACGGTGCCGGCGCGCGCGGCGTGCACGCCGGTACCGACCGGCATCTCGAAGTCGATCGCATGCTGACTCGATGGATCCGTATGAGTGATGAGCTCCGGATAGGCCTGTGAAACCAGATGCTGAGTCGCGACCGCGTACGGTAGCCGGTAGGGCGCAGCGGACCTATGCTCGGCATTCGGATTGCCCGGAATGTGCACGAGATGGAAACGGTTCGCGTTGACACGCGCGCCGGCATCTCCGACCGCCGGCAGCAACGATTCGCTCTTGGCCCGAAGCACGGGGAATCCGTAGAGCGGCGTCTCGCCAGCGACGTAGTCCTCGTACGACGCGTAGACGGCGATCTGGACCGGCCCAAAGAAATGATTGACGACCGTCAACGCATCGACGCCTTGCACGTCGCGCCTGACGAGCTCGACACCGATTGCCGCAGGCGCACTACCCGCGTCGCGAATCAGTTCGGATGGCAAGTCCGCTAGCGGCCGATCTGTGTAACTCGGCACGCCGTCGCTTTGCTCGGCTCGGTAGATCGCCTGCGACCAACCCGCCGGCGCACACAGCACAAACGTTGTCGCTATGACGAACCAGTGCGGCGACACAAGCTTTGGCCGCGCACGCACGGGAAGCCGGTTACCCCTCGTCGTCGAGATCGTCGACGTCTGCTTGGCCGGCCCAGCGCCGCCGCAAGTGCGACCACGACATCCCGGCTGCAAGAATCGCAGCCAGCAGCACCAGCAAAATCCACGCGATCGCCGTGCCGTTGGCAAGGTCGACGAGGCCGAAATCGAGCAATAGCCACATGATTCCGCCAGCGAACGCGACGGCGAGCGTGATGCCGACCGGCCCTAGAGAGCGAAGCGTCGCGCGCAGGAAAACGACCCATGCAATTAGTAACACGATACCGAGCAAGAACACGACCGGCGGTTGCTCCGACCAGGTCGTTCGCGCCCAATCGATATAGTTGAAGTCGATCGGATTCCAAGTAATGAGCACGAGAAAGAGCGCAATGCCAAATCGCGCGCCGATGCCCGATAGCGTAATGTTTTTCACGTTAATCCCTGCGCGCGGCTGTCACTGAAGATCGCGACGCTGCCAGGCGCCGTCCGATCGTCGGAGCTCGTACGCGGGCCAATAATTCTGATCGAGGCTCAGCGTGATGACCTGCGCGACGTCGTTCCATGAGATCGTGTTGAGCCGCACCGACTCACGGTCGCCGAAGCCGCTGACGGCAGCGATAAACGTGTCTAGATCGGGCGTCGGTTGACCGTCGACGGCGAGGATTCGTCGGCCTGCATAAAGCCCTGAGCGGCTCGCCGGCGAGCCGAAACCGAAGTACGAGACGTAGACGCCTTCGGACTCGATGCCGCGTTGCGCCGAAATCGCGCGGTGCGGCGGCTGCAGCAACGCGCCGGCCCATAACAGCACGCGATCGATCCCGATGCCGTCAAGCGCGACGGTCGCGATCGACTCGGTCATCTCTCGACCGTCGCGGAATATAGTCACCTCGACGTTGCTACTCTGCGTCGCGAGCTCGACCTCCCGAAACGTGTTCGCCTCGGCGCCGTCGATGCTCAATAAGATATCGCCGGAGCGGAAAAACTCTGTCGCCGGCGAGCCTGCGACAACCGTATCAACCGTGAGCACTTGGCGGCGCTGAGGGTGATGCAGCTCGTAACGCTCGACCCACGACTCCGGCACACCGAAATTACGCGCTGTCGCCAGCGGCATTCGGCGCCATTCAACCTCGAGCGAATACAACGGCGAGCCGTCGCGCAGGCGATCGATCATGTCGACGATCAGGTCGGCTGCGATGCCCATGTTGATCTGCGACGTCTCGCGGCCGGACTGAACGGCGAAGCTCGCCCACAGCGCCGCGACGCGCCCCTGCCTGTCGACGATGACGCCGTCGAAGTCGTCCGGGCCGTTGACGAGCTGCACGCCCTCCAGGTTCGAGTCTCTGAAACGCAGCGTTCGTGACAGCGGGAAGTTGGCGGCGACGACCGCGGCAACCTCAGCCGCTTGCGAGTTCAACGTGTGGTCGCCTTTCAATCCGACGACTGCGACGTCGTCGCCCGGCAGCAACTCTTCGGTCGCAAAACGTGCCGCAACAACTGGTGTATCGCCGATCAGCGCCGGGTCGTACGAAACGACGGCGAGGTTGTGCAGCGGGTGTACGTACTCGACGCGTCCGGGCAGCTCGAGAGAGCCGGCTATCGTCACGCGCACATCGCCCAGCGCGACGGGCACCGTGTTGCGGTCGACGACGACCAAACCCCGCTCGACATCGGCGATCAAGCCGGTGCCGTAGTAATGACGATCAGACACGCCCGAGACCGTGTACGGCATGTCGAAGTTGACAAGCACGAGCGACGGCGCAATCCGCTGCACGTAGCGCTCGCCGGGCTGATCCGGAAACGTGGTCGCAGCGGGACGCGCGGCCGGTGCAGCAGCCGCAGCTGCAAGCGGCTCGCACGGCCAGAGCCCGGTCGCGTCGTCGCGACGGCAACGCGCGCTCGGATACCAGCGCCGGTCGTTCGTGATCAGCCGCTGCCGGGCCGTCTGCGGATCGTCGAACTGCAGGAATCGCACCGGGACACGCTGACCCTGCCCTAGGCGCTCGAGCACGCGCTGCAGATCGTCGAGCTCGTTCATCGCAACGCCATCGATATCGAGCAATAAGCTTGCGCGCGGGATTGCCGACGTGCCGAAGACGTATCCCGGATTCGCAAGATAAACACCGGCGACGGGCCGATTGAAATGCCGCGCCTGCTGGTATGAAAGATTGTGCAGGATCCCGTCGGAGTACTCGATGAACTCGGCCGGCGTGATCGCGTGCAGGTCATCGACGCTGAAGCTCTGCTCCAGCGACTCGCCGCCACGCTCGATTTGCAGCACGACCGATTTGCCGACGCTGTCGTCGAGTACCGCAGCGAGCGGTACGAATGCCGTCGTCAGCACACCGTCGACGCTAACGAGGATGTCGCCGGGCTGCAGAAATTTTCCGGCCTCGGTTCCCGGGATCACGTGTTCGACGACGAGCAGGCCCGTTTGGTCCGGATAGGCCTCGCGCATGCGCGCCTCGGTCGCCTGCGTCAGGCCGAGGCGCCTGAGCTCCGCGTAGGGCTTTTGCACGAACTCAGTCTGCAGCGTTCCACGCGGCACTGTTTGGCCGTCGCGAATAAGCTCAAAGGCTCGACGCACTCGATCGAGCGGCAGAAAAAAGCTCGAAGCCGCCTGCGAGTTAGCGCCCGCGTTCAATGCGACGACACGGCCTTCGATGTCGATGACCGGAGACCCGGACGATCCGCCAGACGTGCCGGATGCCGCCTGTAGATAGAACGTGTTGAAGTCGTTGTAGTTGCCGCGGCCGTAATTCGGCGCCTGCCGATCGAGGCGGGCGATCGTGCCGGCCAAAATCGATAGCTGCTCACCGGCATCGTTGCCGACGACTCTGATATCGCTGCCGATCGCCGCAGCTTCGGGCACCAGCGCAAGCTCGACGGGCTCGATGAACCTCAAGTCGGCCGGGTCGTAGCGAAAAAAGCCGAAATCGTGCACCGGATCGCGATAGACCGGCACGAGCTCGACTTCCTCCTGGTTCAGGAAGATCGCCTGCGCGACGACCGGTCCGGGCGTCACGACGTGGCGGTTCGTCAGGATGAGCCCGCGCTCGGCGTCAACGACGAAGCCTGTCGCCTGGCTCGACTGGTTGCGTTCGGTATCGAATGCGCGCGTGCTGTCGACGCGAATCGATACAACGGCCGTCGAGATGGACTCGAGCGTCGTGTTCCATGTGCGGTTCTGCGCCGCGGCTGTCGATGCCGCGAATACGGCGCCGACGAGAAACATCGATTTGATCATCTTACTCATGACACGGATTGTATGGCCCGTAAAGCCCAAAGCCCAGGATTGCTCGATTCGAGCTACGGTTGCAACGGTTAGTTCAGCTCGATAGGCCCCGGGCGCGCTCGCGCGGCGATCGGCAGCTCGCCGGTGACGCCAAGTGCCTCACGCATAAGTCGACGCTTCGTGAATGAGTTCGCATCGACGAGACTCATGCCGGTCGCCCGCAGCGGCGCAAGCAACGGGCCCGCGCGAGAGAACAGTCGATGCAACGCATCCATCGCGAGCAACGTCTTAAGATTGCGTCCCTTCTGACGGCGCTCGTAACGGCGCAGCACGCGTAGATCGCCCGGATCCTCTCCCGCAGCCACGGCAGCCTCGAGCACCTCCGCGAGCACGGCCGCATCGAGCAGACCTAGGTTCATGCCCTGGCCGGCCAACGGGTGGATCGTATGGGCTGCGTCCCCAACTAGCACGACCCGCGGTGCACAATAGCGTCTCGCGTGCAGCGCCCGCAGCGGAAAGCTCGCGCGTGGGCCGACGTCGACGACGTCGCCGAGCACGTGATCCGTCGCATCGGCTAGCGCTGCCGCAAAAGCTCGATCGTCGAGCGCCGAAAACGACTCGGCGGAAGCCGACGACGTCGACCAAACGACGGAGCTGCGCCCGTCGGCGAGCGGCAATAGCGCGATCGGCCCGCTCGGCAGAAACCGCTGCCACGCCGTCATCGCATGCGGCTGCTCCGTCGCAATGTGAGTGACGATCGCGGCTTGCTCGTACGCAACGTCGACAGCCGGAAGATCGACGAGCGCACGTACCGTCGACGCGCTGCCGTCGGCCGCAATCAGCAGATCGGCTTCGATCGCATCGCCGTCGGCCGTGGCGACTTCGACGCGATCGGGCGTCGCGCCGACGCCGGCAAGCTCGACACCCAAATCGAGCGAAACGCCGTCATGCGCCGCGAGCCCGTCGACGAGCACGGTGCGGATCAAGCGATCCTCGACGATGTGGCCGAGATCAGGTTCGCCGACCTCTGCACTATCGAAGCGAAGCGTACCGATACGTGCATCGTGGTGGCCTTCCCAGACGACCATGCGACGATACGGGCTGACTCGCTTCGCGGCGATTGCGTCCCAGACGCCCGCCGCAGAGAGAATTCGTTGCGATGCGCGCGACAACGCATAGACCCGAAGATCGACGTCGGCATCGGACCATTGCGGTACCGCCTGCGGCTCGATGAGCCGCACGTCCCACGGCGCCGACTCGCGCGACTGCGACAACAGCGCCGCGAGCGCGAGACCGACTGGGCCGCCGCCAGCAATCAGAATGCGCGGCGCTCGCATCGCCTGCTCAATCCAAGCCCGATCGATTCGACACCAGCGGCAAGCCGCGCGCGAGTCTCGACAGCCGGCCGGAGAGCCCCATCGTATGCCGCGCGAGCGCAGCTTTCGCGCCCGGCAGCAAATCGAAGGCCATGAGCCCGACACCGCGGGTCACGGCCAGCGGCATCGAATTGATGCCGAAGAACTTGATGAGCCCATGAGTAAATGACGCAACGCGACGCTGATCGTCGAGCCGCCAGGTCGCATAGCGCTCCAAGACGCTCGCTGACCCGGAATCCGCGTCGCGTCCGGCCGCGAGCAGCTCATCGCTCAACACCTCGGCGAGGACCGCAACATCGCGCAACGCGAGATTGAAGCCCTGTCCGGCAACCGGGTGAACGTTGACTGCAGCGCTGCCGATCAACGCGACGCGTGGTCCGGTCAAATCGGTGCTGCGCAGCCGCCGCAACGGATATGTCGCGCGCCGGCCGACCTCGAGAAATCTACCGAGGCGATAGCCGAACGCCTGCTGCAGCGCGTCACCAAATTCCGCATCGTCCAACTGCATGACGCGCTCCGCATCGCTCGTCGACAACGTCCAAACGGCGGCAACGCGACCGCAAGTCAGCGGCAATATCGCTATCGGCCCGTTCGGCGTAAAACGCTCGAAAGCGCGGCCGGCGTGCGCAACCTCGGGTCGGCAGTTCAGGATCACTGCCGACTGGGCATAATCGTCCTCGAGCGTTCCGATGCCGAGCTCGGCGCGCACGCGCGAGTTGAGCCCATCTGCGGCGACCGCGAGCCTAGCCCGAATCGTCTGAGCCCGACGCCCCGACGCTGCGTGAAATTCGACCGCGTCCGGCAGCGTCTCGATCGACTCGAGCGTCGCCGGCGCGATGACCGTCACGTTGGACTCGCGATCGATCGATCGCCACAACGCCTCGCCGAGCACGCGGTTCTCGACAAGATAGCCCAACGCCGGCACGCCTTCGTCGGCCGCCAAAATGCGCGCCGCACCGAAACGACCACGCTCGGAAACGTGTATGCACGTGATCGGCGTCGCCTCATCTGCAACGTCGTCCCAAATTCCGAGGGTATCGAGAACGCGCTGGCTGCCGTTCGCGAGCGCAGTCGCCCGCGCATCGAAGCTCGGCTGCTCGAGCTTGCGCGGGTCGCGCGCCTCGAGCAATGCGATGCGCAGTGGCGTCGCCGACAGCGCGTGCGCCAGCGCCGACCCGGCAAGCCCGCCGCCGACGATCGCAACGTCATAGTTTTGCGCGACCGGCGTCATGCAGCCTCGCTCATCAATTGCTCGACGTCGTCTGCGGCAAGCGCGAGCCCCCCGGTCAGCACGTCGGGACCGTCCTTTGTAACGAGGACATCGTCCTCGAGACGGATGCCGATACCGCGCCAACGTTTCTTGACACCCTTCTCATCGGCAGCGATGTAGATGCCAGGCTCTATCGTCGTCACCATCCCGCGCTCGAGCAGGCGCCACTGATCCGCGACTTTGTAGTCGCCGACATCGTGAACGTCGAGGCCAAGCCAATGGCCGGTCTTGTGCATGAAGTACGGCTTGTAGGCTTCCTCCTTGAGAAGGCTAGTCAACCGCCCGTTCAGGATTCCGAGCTCGCGCAGCCCACGCGTGATCGTTTTGACGGCTGCATCGTGCGGGTCGTTCCAATGATTTCCGGGCAGCACTTTCTCGACAGCAGCACGGTTGGCCTCGAATACGACCTCGTATAACTCGCGCTGCGGCGCAGTAAAACGGCCGTTGACCGGAAACGTGCGCGTGATGTCCGATGCGTACAAGTCGTACTCGCAGCCTGCATCGATGAGCACGAGATCGCCGTCCTTCAGCTCGTTGTTGTTTGTGCGGTAGTGCAGCACACACGCGTTCGTGCCGCCGGCGACGATCGGGTCGTAGGCGCAGTGCGCACCGTTGCGCCTGAACTCGTGCACGAACTCCGCCTCGAGCTCGTACTCGTGGCGGCCCGGCTCACATAGGCGCATCGCACGCTCGTGAGCCGCGACCGCGATGCGCGCCGAGCGCTTCATCGCAGAGAGCTCGCGGCGGCTCTTGAAGAGCCGCATCTCGTGCAATAGGTGATCGAGATCGACGAGCTCGTTTGGCGCGTGCCCGCGCTGGCGCCGCGCATGCAGTGTCTGCATCCAGCCGAGCAGTCGCTGGTCGAACTCAGCCGACACGCCCATCGAGTAATAGACGCGTTCGCTGCGCTCGAGCAGCCCGGGCAGGATGTCCTCGATATCGCCGATCGGAAACGCATCGTCGGCACCATAGCGCTCGACGGCGCCTTCGGGGCCCTCTCGATAGCCGTCCCACAGCTCTCTGAGAGGATCGCGCTCGCGGCAGAACAGCACGAACTCCCCTTGGGATCGCCCGGGCATCAGCACGGCAACGGCATCCGGCTCTGCAAAGCCCGTGACGTAGTAGAAATCGCTGTCCGGCCGATAGCTATATAAGGTGTCGCGGCTGCGCGTGCGCTCGGGCGCCGCCGCCAGCACGGCGACGCCGTCCCGGCCGATCAACTCCATCAGGTGCCGGCGACGACGCGCGAACTCTTGCACATGCATGGCGATACCCCCGTTAGTGACGTAGCGCCGGCTCGGCGTGCGCGGCATCCGGGTCGTAGGACACATGCAGGCGCTCGAAAACGAGCTGCGCGCAAACGCGCACGTGCTCCGTCACGGCAGCGAGATCGAAGCCGGCTCGCTCGGTGTCACTCGCATCTTCATCGCTGAATGCGACGCGACTGATTTCCGTTAGATCGGCCAAAATCTCGTCGATCTCGGACGGCTCGCCGGTATCGGCTCGCCCCGACCTCAATCCGCCGAGACCGACTCCGGTCACAAAGCCGTGACACCAAGCCGCAAGCGCCGCGACCCGGTCATCGAGGTCGGCTTCCTCGGCAGGCAGCAGCAGATCGAAATCGAAGCTCAGCGCATTCAATGCACGCCATGCGTCGGCTTCGGCAACGTGCAGCGTTTCGAGCAGCGGCGCGCTGTCCTCGATGTTCACACGTATCGCGACCTCGCTTTCGCGCAACCAGTGATCGACAGCGCCCGGACCGAGCGTGCACAACAGACCGCAAACGCCGCCGTGAAATTCGAACACGTCGGTGCCGAGCTCCAACTCGGCAACGGCACGAACGACCTCAGCCAAATCCACCGCTGGCGACGTCATGACAATACATACCTCCAAAACGCGTCGCACAATGCTAACACCGGGCTATGCCTTGTTGACCCCCGAAGGGCCGCCGCTCTATAGTCTGATGCCATGAGTGCCGAGGATGCCAACGGACGATTCGACATCGAGCTGCAGCGGCTCGAGAAGCGGCTCGACGAGCTCGTTGTGATCTGCAAGCAGCTGCAAGAGGAGAATCGTTCGCTCAAGCAGCGCCAGGATTCGTTGATCGAAGACCGCGCCTCGTTGCTGCAGAAAAACGAGCAAGTCAGAGGACGCGTCGAGGCGATGATCAGTCGACTCAAAGCGATGGAGCAAAGCCCATGAGCGATACGTTCGCCCACGTCAGCATCCGCATCCTCGGCAAGGAGTACCAAGTGGCGTGTCCTGTCCAGGAAAAAGCCGATCTGCTGGCCGCAGCCGATCTGCTCAACAAGAAAATGCAGGACATCCGCGACAGCGGCAAGGTGCTCGGGCTCGATCGGGTTGCCGTTATGGCGGCGCTCAACATGGCCAACGAGCTTCTGAAGCGCAGCGACGAGGATCGGCAGCTCAAAGACATCGTCGATCTGAGGATCAAAGCGATGCGCGAGCGCCTCGACTCTGCCCTGGGACCCGGGCAGCAGTTGAGCCTTTAGTTCTGGTTTTGACGTTCCCTGCAGTGTTCGATGCGGATTGGATAGTCTTTCGACCCTAAATCTTGACTTTGGGGTTGTGTTCTGTCGGTGGCGTTGTGCAGATCCGGCCTAGCCGGGAAGCCTGCAACCACCACGGCTTACCCCACCTTTTGCTCTGGTTCGAGAGCAACCATCTGCAACGGCACAGGCGGGGAACGTCATCCTTTCGACTCGCCTACTGAGGAGCAGTGTTGCATCCCGATGATTCGCGAGACGAGCTGCGCCGGATATTGCGCGCGCGCCGCCGTGCACTGACCGGCGACGAGCGTACGCTCGCGCAAGCCCGACTGACGCGAGCGATTCGCAGCCTGCACGTCTATCGGCGCGCTAAACATGTCGCCGTGTATTTTGCCGTCGACGGCGAGGCCGATCTTTCCGAGCTGATCGCCGCAACGATTCGCCGCGGTGTCTCGGTCTACGCACCGCAGCTCGCAGACGACGGGCTGGCGTTCCGTGCGCTCGGCGCCAGCACCGCACTGACGACGAATCGCTACGGCATCCCCGAGCCGAGCGACAGCGCGCCGATCGACGCCCGCAGTCTCGATCTCGTATTGACTCCGCTCGTCGGTTTCGATCGCTCGGGCGCACGGCTCGGCATGGGCAAAGGGTATTACGATCGGACGTTCGAGTTTCTGAAATCTCGGCGAACGTGGCTCAGACCGAAGTTGCTCGGCGTCGGATTCGCTTTTCAAGAAATTCCCAAGCTCGACTTCGAACGCTGGGACATAGGACTCTGGGGCATCGTCACGGACACGGACACAATCCACAGTAATTCGGGAATCACGAGATGAAGTACTGGCTGCTCAAATCCGAGCCATCGTCTTTCAGCTTCGACGATCTACGCAATAGCGAGAACGCGCAGACTTGCTGGGACGGCGTTCGCAACTACCAAGCGCGCAATTTCATGCGCGACGAGATGAAAAAAGGCGATTTGGCTTTTTTTTACCACTCGAGCTGCGTCGAACCGGGAATTGTCGGAATTGTGCGCGTCGTCTCAAAAGCTTATCCCGACGACACTGCGTTCGACCCTTCCGATAAGCACTACGACGCAGCGAGCACGCCAGACGATCCGCGTTGGCATATGGTCGACGTGCGTATGGAGCGTGCGTTGGAAACACCGATAACACTAAGCAAACTCAAGCAATATAAGGACTCAGAGCTTAAAGAGCTCGCTTTATTGCGTCGCGGCAATCGTTTATCAGTCATGCCGATCGATCCTTCGCACTGGAAGTTCATTCTCAAGCTAGAACGCGCTGCGAATTCTTAAGCGCTAACTGCGTGTACAAGCATTTCATCGTTATTGTGGATCGGATCACATTCGTTAATTCGTATTCGCAAAAAAGAAATGCGCAAAAAAGCTTAAGCTGCTGGAATTTTTAATCCTTTTATATATACTCAACGCCGGTTAACCCCGACACGGAGACTACCCATGGCTAAGAAACCTGCATCTAAGAAACGCAAGACGACTAAGCGTAAGACCAAGAAGAAGGCTACGCGCAAGAAAGCGGCCAAGAGAAAGGTCGCAAAGAAGAAGACGAAACGTAAGACGAAGAAGAAAGCTGCTAAGAAGAAAGCTAAGCGCAAGACAAAGAAAAAGGCTGCTAAGAAGAAAGCCAAGCGCAAGACGAAGAAAAAAGCTGCTAAGAAGAAGGCCAAGAAAAAGGCCAAGAAGAAGGCTACTCGCAAGAAAGCGAGCAAGCGCAAGGTCAGCAAGAAGAAGTAATTTCTTCAATGTCTTATGTGAGCCGCTAGGTTCAAAGACAAATAAAGTGCCCGCCTCGCGCGGGCACTTTTTTATCTAGCCCAGAAAACTCGCCGGGACGCTGAGTGACTGCGTTGCACAGCGTCATCTTCGACTCAAATGTTTGCGCGCAACTCGGCAGCTGGCTGGTAAGATATCCGGCCTAAACGCCTATAATCAGCGCGACAGCCATGACCCAAGATGAAAAGAAACGCCGCGCTGCAATCGCTGCCCTCGGTTACGTTGAGGACGGCATGCGGCTTGGCGTCGGCACCGGAAGCACGGTCGACTTCTTCGTCGATGCTTTGGGGGATCGCGCGAAGCATCTCGATGCCGTGGTCTCGAGCTCGAATGCGACGACTGCGCAGTTGCAGAACATTGGCGTCAGAGTCTCGGAGCTCAACGCTGTCGGCGATCTCGATCTCTATATCGATGGCGCGGACGAGGCGACGCACCACCTCCATCTAATCAAGGGCGGCGGCGGAGCGCTGACGCGCGAGAAGATTCTCGCGGGAGCAGCTGCGCGCTTCATATGCATCGCCGACGACAGCAAGCTCGTAAATATGCTCGGCGCATTTCCGCTGCCGATCGAGGTTATTCCGCTCGGGCGCTCATACGTGGCCAGGCAACTCGTCAAAGCCGGAGGACAGCCGATCTGGCGAGAGGGTTTCATCACCGACAACGGCAATGAAATCCTCGACGTGCACAATTTAACGATCTTGAATCCGGTCGACCTAGAGGACAAGCTCAATCAGATTCCGGGCATCGTCACTGTCGGGCTCTTTGCCCATCGTGGCGCGGATATGCTGCTGATCGGCGGGGACGACGATGTCGTCGTCGTCGGCTGAGTGCGTGCGGCGCGTCACGCGCCGAGGAGAATTGGCTGGGGGAGAGGGATTCGAACCCCCGCTGGCGGAGTCAGAGTCCGCAGTCCTACCACTAGACGATCCCCCAGTCGTGGGATCGAAAAGATCCTAACGCTTCGAATACTGCGTTGCGCGTCGGGCTTTGCGCAACCCGACCTTCTTGCGCTCGACCTCGCGCGCGTCTCGCGTCACGAAACCCGCACGCCGTAGAGTTTGCTTCAGCGTATCGTCGTAATGGATCAGCGCGCGCGTAATACCGTGGCGAATCGCGCCCGCCTGCCCGGTCGTGCCACCGCCGCTCACTCTGACACTGATGTCAAAGCGACTCTCGAGCTGCGCGACCTGGAGCGGCTGGCGAACGATCATCCGAGCCGTTTCGCGGCCGAAGAACGTATCTAGAGGTCGACCGTTGACTTTGATCGCACCGCTGCCAGGCCGCAAAAAGACGCGAGCTGCGGATGTTTTACGTCGGCCGGTGCCGTAGTAGGTCTCATTTGCCA
This sequence comes from Rhodospirillaceae bacterium, assembly GCA_024640685.1. Taxonomy (GTDB): domain Bacteria; phylum Pseudomonadota; class Gammaproteobacteria; order Steroidobacterales; family Rariloculaceae; genus JAHEEM01. The sequence continues at coordinate 1,539 of JAHEEN010000023.1, read as the reverse complement.
TGGCAGTACTTTGGCTAAATTTCCAGGGGCAACGGCTGTTGCGCTTGATGTGGGTGCTCGCTACCGGCGACGACGTGCAATTTCCCGAGCATTTTTCGGCCGAGCGGATTCTTCGGAAGCATGCCCTTGACGGCCTGCGTCAGCACGCGCTCCGGCGCCCGCTTCAGCAACTGCTCGAGCGACTCGGATTTGAGGTTGCCGACATACCCCGTATGACGGTAGTACATCTTGTCCTTGAGCTTGCGGCCGGTCACGCGAATCTTCTCGGCATTGATGACGACGATATAGTCACCGGTATCGACGTGAGGCGTGAACTCGGGCTTGTGCTTGCCCCGCAACCGGCGGGCGAGCTCGGTCGCGAGCCGGCCGAGGGTCTGCCCATCGGCGTCGACTACGTACCAATCGCGGCGGACTTCCGCCGGTTTTGCCGAAAATGTCTTCATAGCGAGTATGACAAACGCCAGCATTCGCCGACCAAAGAGGCGGAATATTACGCGCCCCCGGCAATGCTGGCAAGGCGCCTAACCCGGTGGAGTCCCTGTCGAAGCTTGCCGACACGTAGGCGAGCGCTGAGATCGCAGCGCTCGATGAGCCCAAAAGGGCAGGTGTCACCTCTAGTAAGCATCCACGTAGGGCCGAGCATGCTTATATACTACGGCCCGATGGCCCCGACCCCCGACATCCGCTGCCAGGCGACGAGCGCGCATTGGTGAGCCGATGACACGCCAGAGCCATTGGCGGGATCGCATCATTGCGGCCGTAGACCAGGGGCTGCGCACGGTCGCAGGGCACGCCAGCGCCGAGCGGCCGAGTCCGGCCGAGCACGTTGCCGAGCCGGCACTCGATGCCGACGAGCGAGCCACAAGCGCTGCGCTGATGCGCGTCAACCATGCCGGCGAGATTGCCGCCCAGGCACTCTACAGCGGTCAGGCCGTGTTCGCCCGCTCAGAGGATACGCGCGAGCATATGCGCACGGCCGGCCGCGAGGAGCAGGACCACCTGGCATGGTGCCGGTCACGACTCGACGAGCTCGGCGCCCGACCGAGCCTGTTGACGCCCGCGTGGTATGCCGGGGCGTTTGCGATCGGCCTTGCTGCCGGTGCAGCCGGCGATCGCTACAGCCTGGGCTTCATTGCCGAGACCGAGCGGCAGGTCGAGGCGCATATCAACGACCACCTGAGCCGCCTCCCCGCTCGCGATACTCGCAGCAGCGCAATTCTCGAGCACATGGCCGCGGACGAGGCGCATCATGGCACGACCGCGCGAGTTGCCGGTGGCGTCGAACTGCCGACACGGGTCAAAGCGGCGATGCGGCTCGGTGGCGAAATTTTGAGGCGTGTCGCAGAAAAGGTGTGAAGTCTGTCACAACCTTGACCCCTAGTCTCTTGTCAGCGGGAAACAAATTGATTAAATACCGCATTACGTTAAACAGGAGTGTGGACCTATGGATAATGTCGTTCGCCCGTTGAGTGAAGTTCCCGCGATCAACCGCTTTCTAAGCTACTGCCGCGTGCGGACCGTGCCTGCCAAATCCGTGAT
>JAHEEN010000022.1 GCA_024640685.1 Rhodospirillaceae bacterium | reverse complement strand
CGCTCGTAGCGAATCGATCCGTCATGCCGGCGATGTAGTCGGCGACGACGCGTGCGCCTGCGGCAGTGCCCTCATCGTCATGTGCGTTCGCCGCTTGGCTCGCGTACTCCTCCGGCATGTGCCCGTAATCGTCTACGAAGGCTTCGAACAGGCCGGCAACGATGTCGCGAGCTTGTTGTGTCATCTGCCGAACGTGGGGATGACGATACAGATGGTCTCGCAGAAAACGTTTGAGCTCGCGTTGCGCATCGACGAACGGCTGGCTGCTGCCAATCAACGCTCGGTCGTGCGTGCGTATATTGGTTATAGACTGGGGCTCGATCGCATCGATTCGCGACCGGCTAGTCGTGATCAGGTCGTCGACGAGCGCGCCGATCATCTCGCGAACGAGCTCGTGGATCTCGACACGGCCTTTGGCGCGCCCCGCGCGTTGGACGCGCGCGCGCTGCTCGGCGACCAACGGAATCGTCGCGAGCGCGTCGAGCTCGACGAGCCCCGAGCGCAAGCCGTCGTCGACATCGTGATTGTTGTACGCGATCTCATCGGCCACGTTTGCGAGCTGAGCCTCGAGGCTGGGCTGATGCCGGTCCACGAAGCGTTGACCGAGCTCACCGAGCGTGCGGGCATGACTCAGTGAGCAGTGCTTCAAGATGCCCTCGCGCGTCTCGTACGTCAGATTCAGACCCGGAAACGCGGCGTAGCGCTGCTCGAGCAGATCGACGACGCGCAGCGATTGCAGGTTGTGCTCGAAGCCGCCGTAGTCGCGCATGCATTCATTGAGAGCCTCTTGGCCTGCGTGACCGAAGGGCGTATGACCGAGATCGTGTGCGAGGCTGACGGCCTCGGTCAGATCTTCGTTGAGACGCAGTGCGCGTGCGACAGTGCGCGCAATCTGTGCGACTTCGAGGGAATGCGTCAGGCGCGTGCGATATAGATCGCCTTCGTGATTGACGAAGACTTGAGTCTTGTATTCGAGCCGACGAAATGCCGCCGAATGTATGACACGGTCCCGGTCACGTTGGAACTCGGTTCGAAACGTCGGCGGCGATTCATCGTGCACGCGGCCGCGGGAGTTTGCGGCTGAGACGGCGTAAGGTGCGAGCTCCGTCATCTTCTAGAATGCCGAACTCAGTTGGCGGCTAAATCTGCGAGTACGCTCAGTAGCAACTCGTCGGGCGGCGCGGCCTCGATGATCCCGGTTCCGATCGCATCGAGCAGTACGAGATTCAGCCCGGCAGCCGTCGCCTTCTTGTCGATCGCCATTGCCTCGAGAATCGCACGTTCCGACAGTCCGTTCGCACGCGTCGGTAGGCCGAAGCGGTCGAGCAATGCCTCGATCCGCTCGGCGTCGCTGACCGTGAGCTTGCCGAGCTCGACCGACGTGCATGCCGCCAATACCGTGCCGATTGCGACGGCCTCGCCATGCAGCCAACGGCCATAGCCGCCGAGCGACTCGAGCGCGTGGCCGAACGTATGACCGAGGTTCAATAATGCGCGCCGGCCGCGCTCGCGTTCGTCCTCGGCAACGATCATTGCTTTGAGCTCGCAGCTACGACGCACGACGTGGCCGAGCGCGTCAGCGTCGAGCGCGAGTAATGCCTCGACATGATCCTCGAGCCAGCCGAAGAACTTTGCATCGAGAATCAGGCCGTACTTGACGACCTCGGCGAGCCCGGCTGCGAGCTCCCGGGGCGGTAACGTTGTGAGGGTCCCGATGTCGGCGATGACGGCCGTCGGCTGGTAGAACGCGCCGATCATGTTTTTGGCGCGCGGATGATTGACGGCTGTCTTGCCGCCAACAGACGAGTCGACCTGCGCGAGCAGCGTAGTCGGGACTTGGACGAAATCGATGCCTCGCTGGTAACAAGCCGCCGTGAATCCTGCGATATCGCCGACGACGCCACCACCGAGCGCGACAATGCAGGCATCGCGATGAAAATTCTCGGCAACGAGCGTGTCGACGATCTCGGCGAGCGTCGCAAGCGTCTTGTGCTGCTCGCCCTCGGCTAAGACGTGCGTGCGGCACGTTCGCTCTGCGAGCGAACGCTGCAGCGCGTCTAGATAAAGCGGCGCGACAGTCGTGTCGGTGACGATCAAGACCTGCTCGGCGGTAATCGTCTTCCCAACTAGCTCGCGATCACCGATCAGCCCGGCGCCAATGTGAATTGGATAACTGCGTGCGCCTAGCGCGACCTCGAGCGTGTCCATATCGGTGCGTACTGGGAACTACGAATGCGGCAAGGTTCGCAGGCACAGGCTATTTTTTCAATGGTGAGACTCCGTGCTTTCGAAGCTTGGCGGTAATCTCGTTGACGACCGTGGCGACGCGCCGTCCGCCGGTGTCGACGATGATATCGGCGGTCTCCTCGTAGAGCGGTGCACGCATCGTCATCAGGTCATTGAGAACGGTTTTTGGATCGCCGTCGAACAGCAGCGGGCGAGTCGCCGAGTTGCGCGTCCGCTCGAGCTGCTGCGCAACTGTTGTGCGAAGGTAGACGACGACGCCGCAAGACGTCAGTCGCTCGCGATTCTCGGCTTCGAGCACCGCACCCCCGCCGGTCGCGATCACTGAGTTCTCGCGGGCCGACAGCTCCGCAATGACCTCGCTCTCACGCTGGCGAAATCCAGATTCGCTCTCCTTCTCGAAAATGTAGGCGATATCGACGCCGGTACGCTGTTCGATCTCGGCGTCGCTGTCGACGAATTCGCGCCCGAGCGCGCGCGCGAGCTGCTTGCCGACGGCCGACTTTCCGGAGCCCATCGGTCCGATCAAAATTACATTGGTCTTGGCTGTCACAGCTAAGCAGTCTAGAGCGTTTCATGTGGCTGCGAAAAGTCAGCTCTCGAGCTTAATCGGGCGTTGGTATCGATGCGACTGTCGCGACACCTCGGGAGCACCTCGTGCTGGAACGAAAAAGGCCAGCGATAGCTGGCCTCCTCGTTCGCGCTTCGTGTGTGGACGCGTTGCGCGACTGCGTTGGTCACTAAGGCGTGACAGTGACGCTGATCGTAAGGACGGTCGACGTATTGCTCGGCATGGACGTCACCTCGAGCGTGATAACGCCGGTGCCTATCGTCGCGCTACTCGTGACTGTAAACGGGAACACAGTCACGCCCGAAAACTGTGTGTTTGCTGGAATCGCCGACGTCGGTACCGTGAACGACGATGGATTGACGACCTGTAGTCCGGCACCGCTGGCCGATAGGTCGACGGTCGTATCGAAGGCCATGACGTTATCGTTAACGTCGCGGATCCAGAACGCGATAGGTATAGCACTATTGGGTGTCATGACAATGGATGCCGGGAACGGATTGCCGTCGGTCTGGGTTACGACGGCGCTCGCACCCGACAGGATGACTAGATTTTGCTGGCCGATACCGGCCGAGCGCGTCGACGGTCCCCCGCAGCGTGCGGGGTCGTTACAGAGCACGCCATTGAACAGCGCGTCGGGTGGGGTCCGTGAGCCGTCGTTGTTGAAGTCGAAGAAATCCTCCCCGACGTCATAGGCGCCGCTCTCGTCATCGTCTCGGAACGGTTCGAAGATATCGCTGAAGTTCTCGCCCGGATCGAAGGCGCCATTACCGTTGTTATCGGTGAACGATTCCTCGCCGATCGCTTTCGCGAGCAGCGTGATGCGCCCGTCGAGCGGCCTTGGATTCGAGCTTCTAAAGTTGACCGTGCAGACGCCGCCTTCGGACGTCGTCGTCGTCGTCGTGCACTGCGATTGAATATTGCCGCCCTCGGCCGTAAACGTGACGGCCGTGCCGTCAGGCACGGGGTTGTTGAAACGGTCGCCGAGGCGTGCCGTAACCTCGGTCGTCACGCCGTCGAAATCCCAGCCTTCGATGTTGAAGTTGCCGACCGCGAGCGAGAAGCTGTCGTCGGTCGGGATTCCCGTCGTGACCGTGAGCTGGCTCGACTGCGTCGAGAACATCTGCGGCACGCTCGTGACGGTTGCCGACACGCGGACCGATGTTGCAACCGTGCCCGCATTGACGATCGTCTGCACGGTTCCGTCGGCCCCCGACGTCGCGGTCGTCGTCGACAACGATAAGCCTCCAACCGTGGTATTGAGCGCAAAGCTGACGTCGGCGCCCTGGACGGGGCCGTTCGATGAGTCCTTGACGCGGAACACGACCGTCGAGCTCTCGGGACGGCCCGCATCGCCCGTACCCTGTAGCGCGATGTTCGTCGGTGTCGCCGAGATGAACTCGATCGAGCCCACCCCGGCCGCCGCGACCGTGACCGTGCCCGACGCCGACGCCGGATCGCCGTTGACGGTCGTGCTTGCCGTGATGATGTCATCGCCCGCGCAGCCTTGGGCTGCGTAAGTGACGGTTGCAATACCGGTCGTCGTCGTGACGCTGCCAACCGGCGTGCCGTTCTGGCGAATCTCTGCCGTACCTGTGCCGATACACGCCGAGCTGAAGCCGATCGTCGCAGAGCCGGTGAATAGAGTGCCATCCGACTGAACGAGAGAGATACTCAAGCTCGTCGAGCCGCCGGCGGAAATGCTCGGGCTCGAGATGCCGATAATGCCGGCCTGAAAGCTCGCTCCCGTGCCGTTGCCCATCTGAACGAGGCCGGTGCCTCCTGTTGCGACGACGTCGACGTTAACCTGCGACTGCAACGTCCCGGCACTCGCCGTGACCGTAATCGTTCGCAGTGTCGGATCGCCGGCCGTAACGAGATCGATCGATGCCGTGCCGGTCGCATCGGTCGTCGCAGGCGTGCCGGATACGCCACCGGAGCTCGCCGTGAAATCGACGACGACACCGGGAAGCAGGTTGTTGTTCGCGTCGGTGACGAATGCCGTGATCGTCGCCGAAGTCGAGCCGTCGGACGGGATGGACGGCGTGCTCGAGGACACCGAAATCGACGAGGCCGTCACGCCGCCGCCCGTGCCTCCGGTCCCGCCAGTCCCACCCGTGCCGGTCGGGGCCTGGCCGACGATCGTGTTCTCGCTACCGCTACAGGCGGCAAGCCCTGCCGCAACAGCGATCAGCATCCAAACCTTGAAATTGCCCATATCCCTAGTCCTCTGAATTCCGGTTCCCTTACGGGTGAAAATCCCTTTTCTTTGCCGACCTAGTAGAGGCTCGCGCCTTCTCTCAAGATTTTGGGCGTGACGAAAATTAGGAGCTCCGCTTTGTTGTTCAGCGTCGTTCGGGAGCGGAACAGGACGCCGAGGCCCGGCACGTCACCGAGGAACGGCACCTTGTTGACCGTCTCGCGCGTCTCAGTCTCATAGATACCGCCGAGCACAACGGTCTCGCCGTCGTTGACGAGCACCTGGGTTGCGACCGAACGCGTGTCGATGCTCGGGACGAAACCGCCTGTCGCGCTCGCGACGAGCTCACCGACCGAGTCCTTCGTGACGAGCAAATCCATGATGATGCGGTCGTCGGGCGTCACCTGCGGCGTCACCGTCAAGCTCAGCACCGCCGGGCGAAACTGGGTCGTCGTTGCACCGCTCGATGACGATTCCTGATACGGAACCTCGACGCCCTGCTCGATGCTCGCCTCGCGCTGGTTCGCTGTGACGATGCGCGGCGCCGAGATGATGTCGCCTTGACCCTCGGCTTGCAGCGCCGACAGCTCGAGGTCGACGAGGTAGTCCGAGTCGAGAATCGCGAGCGCGATCGATCCGGCTGGTGAGGCAACCGGGACATTGACGTTGTAGCGCTGATTGATCGGCGGGACTTCGACCGGGAATGGTGTCCCGGTCGAGTTGAAGTTGTCCAGCGCCGATGCCGTTATGATGTCGGATCCCCTGCCCGTGCCAGTCATCGAGTACAGGCCGTCAGTGCCGTTCTCCCTGACGGCAGTGCCGCCGAAGCGTACGCCGAGATCGCGGCTGTAGTCGTCGTTGACGATGACGATCCGCGACTCGATCAAGACCTGGCGAACTGGAATATCCAACGTTGCGACGAGCCGGCGAATATTCGCAAGCTGCTCGGTCGTATCCTGCACGAGTAAGGTGTTGGTCCGCTCGTCGATCGCGACGCTGCCGCGATCTGAGATGATCGGGTTGCCGCCCGCGCCGCCTACTCCGCCAATCAAAGCGGCGAGGTCCGATGCCTTTGCGTAATTCACCTGGATAAATTCCGAGCGCAGCGGCTCGAGCGTCTGAAACTGCTGCAACGCTTCGAGCTCGGCGCGCTCACGCGCGGCGATTTCGTCGGCCGGGGCGACGATGATGACGCTGCCGTTGCGGCGCATGTCCAAGCCCTTGGTCGTCATCAGGATGTCGAGCGCCTGGTCCCAAGGCACGTTTTGTAGGCGCAACGTCACGTTGCCCTGCACAGTGTCGCTGACGACGATGTTCAAGTTGCTCGTATCGGCGAGCAACTGCAGCACGGCGCGGGTCTCGATGTCTTGGAAGTTCAACGTCAGGCGCTCGCCGGTGTACTCGCGGTTTTCGTTGAAGATACCGACCGGCTCCGGTTCCTCGACCGGAGGCGCGAGCTCTAACGTAAATACGTTATCAGTCTGATAAGCGATCTGCTCGTAGGCTTCGGCTGTCGTGACGATCAAACGAGCATCGCTATCGGCGCGCAGCGCATCGACAGTCGCGACAGGAGTCGCAAAGTCGGTCACGTCCAAGCGCTGCATCAGATCGGTCGGCAGCGTCGTCTCCTGGAAGTCGACAATGATTCGGCCACCCTCTTCGCGGACATCGACAGTAGTGCGCGGATTCGTCAGATCGACGACGACCTGGCCGGCACCGTTGCGACCGCGCCGAAAATCGATGTTGTTGATGCTGCGATTACCCGCGCCAGCCGCGCCGCCGGTCTGCGGCGCCGGTTGGGCAGCAAACGCCGCTGTCGAGGCACCTGTTCCCTCTTGGCCGAGCGTGACGTAAATGCTGTCTCCGACAACACGCGTGTCGTACGGAACCATGTCGACCATATTAAAAACGACGCGTGTGCGGCCATTGGCTTCGGCCGTAAGGACCGTTGACAGCGGCCCTTGATTGACGTCTCGGCGGCGCGAGTCCATGCCGATCGCCGTATCCGGAAGATCCAGCGCGATGCGGGCCGGGTTGTCGATCGTGAAGCTCATCGGCTCCGGTGGCGTATCGCTGAGGCGCAGGCGAATCTCGAGAACCTGCCCCGGAAGCGACTGCACGTCGATCGCCTCTAGCTGGCGAGCTGCATTCGACTGGGCCATCGCAGGCATGGTCGCCACGAGCATCACGGCCATCATTGCCACCGATGCCAGGCGTCGGCCGATCCTGGCTGCTGCGATCTCAGGCGAGCTGAGGACTGTCGTCGTCATAGAGGTCACTCCCAATAAGTGCTAGCAGAATCAGTCGCTTAGACCGACTGCGGCGGGGCGTTCGAGATAGCCGCCGAGACCATCCGGAATGATTTCCACTAGCGCAATCTCTGCGTCGGATATACCCGTAATCCGTCCGTAGTTTTGGCCGAGGTGATTGCCAACGCTGACGCGATGGACGAGGCCGTCCGATGTTTGCACGAGTCCGAATGCGCCCACGCCGAGTTCGAGCGTTCCGACCATGCGCAAAGTATCGAGCGGAAACTGCTCCAGGAATTCGCGCGGCCGGTCCGGGTCGGGACCTTGGATGGCATTCGGGTTGTTGCTGACGCGCACCTGCGGCGTATCCGGCACAAAGGGCGAACGCCGGTCGCTAGACTCGTACGTAAACGTCGGCGCAGGCACTACATCCGGCAGCGGCGGGATGCGGCCACCGGGACGTGCTTTGACTTCATCGATGTAGGCGCGCAGATCATCGGCGCCGCCACCGCAGGCGGTCAGCACTGTCGTCAACGCGACGAGCAGCGCCAGGCGTTTCAACTGACCGTGTGTCGCAATCATCCTTCTGACGCTTCCTCATCGAGATAGCGGTATGTCTTTGCGGTGACGTCGAGCGTCAGCTCGTCGTAGATATCCGCGGAAACTGGGCTGATGGCGATGTCGTGCAGCGTGACGATTCGAGGCAGTCCAGCGATACCGCTAACGAACTCACCGAGCTCGTGATAGCTGCCGGACAAGCGAATCTTGATCGGCAGCTCGGCGTAAAATTCGCGCTGAACCTCGCCCATCGGTTGAAACAGCTGTTCTTCGAGGCCAGCTGCCAATCCCGTTTGCGAGATGTCGACGAGCAAATTCGGAACCTCGGTACGGCCCGGGAGCTGGCGCAACATAGCGCCAAAATCGCGCTCGATCTCGGCGAGCTGCTCGCGATACGCATCGAAGTTTGCAGCGCGCCGCTGCTTGTCCTCGAATGTCGCGCGCAGCTCGAGCTCCTGTCGCTCGGCGCGCTCCAACAGAGGTATCTCAGTCTTGATGACGAACATGTAGACGGTGCCGGACAGCACTGCGACGAAGACGATCGACACTGCAACGACCCGAAATAGCAGCGGCCAACGGCCGGGATCGTTGGTGTCTAGCGTGCGAAGTTCTTCGATCAAGTTCATGGCATCACCACTTCTTCTTCCTCGGTCATCGATATCTGCTGCATGAACAACGTGAACTGCGCGTTGCGCATCGGCCCAAGATCGATCGTCTCGACGACGTCGAGCCCGGGATTTCGCAGCCACTCCGACGAGTCGATATTGCGCATCAGCGCGGACACGCGGGTGCTCGATTGCGCAGAGCCATGCAGCTCGATGCGATTGCCGGCCTGGCGAATCTCCGTCAGGTGAACGCCCTCAGGCAGCGTTTCGACGATCTCATCGAACAAATGAACGACTTCCGGACGTGCGCGCTGCAGTTGCTCAATGATCTCCATGCGAGCGAGCAGGCGCTCCTTTTGATTCTCGAGCCCGAGGATTTCGGCAATCTGCATGTCGAGCTCGGCGATCTCTGTCTCGAGAATGTTGTTGCGGCCTTCCTGAGCACGGGTTTGTGCCTGGACGCCGAGCTTGCCCGCGTACGCCAGCAAGCCACCGACGAGTACGGCGCCCACGATTGCTGTCAGAAAGTCCTTCTTGCGTTTTTGGCGCAGCTCTTCGCGCCAGGGCAATAAGTTAATGCGTGGCATGTCAGTCGAAGCTCCTCAACGCTAGGCCACAAGCCGTCAAGAGCGCGGTTGCGTCGGATTGAACGCCCTGCGCCTTGGCTTTTCCTGAAACCTTCATCTGGCCGAGCGGGTCGCCGACCTCGGTCGGAATGCCGACACGGCTGCCGATGACGTCGGCGACGCCCGGGATGTTCGCGCAGCCCCCGCAGACCAGAATTTGATCGGGTTGCTCCCGGCCGCTGCCGGACGCCAGGAAGAACTGCAGCGAACGATTGACCTGTTGCGACATGTCGTCGATGAACGCATCGAGGACTTCGGGCTGGTAGTTGCTCGGCAAGCCGCCCTCTTTCTTCGCGCGACCCGCATCTTCGAGCGACAGGCCATAGGTCCGCATGATCTCCTCGGTTAATTGCTGGCCGCCGAACGCGAAGTCGCGCGTGTAGACGACCTTGAGATCTTGCAGCACGCTGAAGGTTGTCGTGCTAGCACCGAAGTCGACGATTGCGATCAGCTTGTCGACGCCGCCGTCGGCCATCTGATGAGTCAGCAACTGACACGCGTTCTCGACGGCGAATGCCTCGACGTCGACAACGCGTGCGTCAAGGCCTGCGGACTCGACGGCAACCTGACGTTGATCGACGTTCTCCGTGCGTGTCGCAACGAGCAACACATCGACCATGTCCGGATCGCGCTCGCTAGGCCCGACGACCTCGAAGTCGAAGCTGACTTCCTCCATCGGAAACGGAATGTACTGGTCTGCCTGAAGCTCGACCTGGCCCTCGAGCTCGTTGTCGGTCAAATTGGCGGGCATCTGGATGACCTTGGTAATAGCTGCATCACCGCTAATCGCGATGGCAACTTCCTTTGCCTTGGTTCCAGATCGTTTCAAAGCACGACGAATTGCCTCGCCGACGGCATCGGCGTCGACAATGGCCTTCTCGTTGATTGCGTTGGGCGGCGTGGGCTCTGCGGAATACGACTCGACGCGGTAGCTGCGCCCGGACTCGGTGAGCTCGATCAGCTTGACCGAGGACGTAGTTATGTCAAGGCCGATCAGGGCCTTCGTTGCACGCTTGCCGAGCACCAGTTTTCCTTTCCAACTCCAAGTGTTGGGTTAGAATCCTAAACCTGGGCCAGTGGACCCAATTTAACTATATATCAGTACCGATATACATAGTTGTGATTCGCCTCACGATATCGTCAACGCAGCCTAAACGCGGCGGTCTCGACCGGCTCCGTGTCTACCTCGGCAGTACGCCGAGATTCCCGGAGGCATCGAACGCTGACGACCGAGTCACAAATTTGGCAACGGGATGGCTGTCAGAGCAGATTTGGCTTCATCTACTCGAGCAGCCCCGCTATCCTAGGTCTGCGATCGTGGTCGCTGGACCCTTAGACCGGTGGCTTTGCGTCCCCGTTTTTCAACGGGTTTGCCAAGTCCCGGCGACTATGCACAAAGGATGTGGGTGAGGCAAGGACGTAGATCATGCGCAGGTATAGCCGTCATTTGAGGACGTGGGCCGCGTTGGGCGGTGCGATACTCGTCACGTTTGCCGCGCTCTATACGGGCGGTTACTACTACGTCGCGCCGAGTCTGCCGGCCGCGGAAACGTTGCGCGACGTGCAGCTGCAGATCCCGCTGTCGGTGTATTCGCGAGACGGTAGACTGCTCGCTCAGTTCGGTGAGCGGCAGCGAACTCCGGTCGACTACGAAGCGATACCCGAGCGTCTCGTGCAGGCGATACTCGCCGCCGAGGACGATCGATTTTTCGAGCACCCCGGTTTCGACTATCAGGGCTTGCTGAGGGCTGGCCTCAACTTCGTGCTGACGGCCGGCGGCCGCGGGCAAGGCGGCAGCACGATTACGCAGCAAGTGGCGAGAATGTATTTTCTGACGCGTGACCGCACGTTCGTCAGGAAGTTCAAGGAGCTGATTCTCGCGACTCGAATCGAGCGCGAGTTCACGAAGCAGGAGATCCTCGAACTCTATCTGAACACGTATTTCTTCGGCCAGCGCGCATACGGTGTCGTTGCGGCAGCGCAGGTCTACTTCGGCAAGGATCTCGCCGATCTCAGTTTGTCGGAGATAGCAATCATCGCTGGTATCCCGCCGGGACCGTCGGTGTTGAATCCAATCACGAGCCCCGAAGCTGCGGCGCGTCGCCGCGGCTACGTGCTCGGCCGCATGCGCACGCTGGGCTTCATCTCTGACGCCGAGCAGCTCGCTGCGGCTGCAGAGCCGATTCACGGCTCGCGCTTCGGCCCCGAGCTAGAGCTAGCGGCGCCTTACGTCGCCGAGATGGTGCGCGCCGAAGTGATTCGTCGCATCGGGCCTGCCGCCTATGAGGCCGGCTTGAACGTCACGACGACGATCGATAGCCGTCTGCAACTCGCAGCGCAGACCTCGCTGCGCCGTGCGGCGATCGAATACGACGAGCGCCATGGATATCGAGGCGTTCTGGATCACGTCGACCTCGAGACGCTGCGAGACGAGGCCGAGGAGCCCGGTGCGACCGACGAGGCGCTGTGGCAGCTGGCGCTCGAGGAGTATCCGGCCACGTCGGGTTTCATGACCGGGCTCGTCGTCGGCATCGACGAGAAGACAGTTTTGGTGCCGCCGGACGACGGCGAGACGGCACCTGATGCGGAGACTGACCCGCCGACTGAGCCGCAACTGGTACCGATGATCGAGCAGACCGCACATGTCTATTTGCAGGACCGTGGCATTGTCGACGTCGGGCTTGCGAGCGTCGGCTGGGCGGCGCCGTACATCCACGACGATGCGGTCGGCAGCCGGCCCGAACGCGTCACGGATGCGGTGAGGGTCGGCGACATCGCCCACTTTCGCCATGACGACAGCGGCGACCTGAGGCTTGCACAGATCCCCGAAGTGCAGGGGGCGCTCGTGTCCCTGGACCCGATCGACGGCGGCATCGCCGCGCTCGTCGGCGGCTTCGATTTCTCGTTGAGCAATTTCAATCGCGCGACGCAGACGAAGCGCCAGCCGGGCTCGTCGTTCAAGCCGTTCATCTATTCGGCAGCGTTGGAGAACGGCTTTACGACAGCATCGATCGTCAACGATGCGCCGATCGTGCAGAGCAGCCAGGAGCTCGAGGACGTCTGGCGGCCGACGAACTACTCCGGACGATTCAACGGGCCGACTCGCCTGCGCGAAGCGCTCGTACGCTCGTTGAATCTGGTCTCGATCCGCGTCGTTCGCGGTGCCGGCGTCGGCAACGTCGTCTCGCACATTAGAAAGTTCGGTTTCGACGAGACCGCTACACCGCGAAACCTCGCCCTGGCGCTCGGCGCCGGCGGCGTCGCGCCGATCGACATCGCGCGCGGCTACGCGACGTTCGCCAACGGCGGCTTTCGCGTCGAGCCTTATCTGATTCAACGCATCGAGGACGTCGACGGCAACGTGATTTTCGAGGCGCAGCCGCGGCTTGCGTGCCCGACGTGCGACAACGAGGCCGAGCAAGAAGCGCCCGCTCGTCGTTTCGCGGCCCTAGACAGCAAGCGCGTGCTCGTGAGCGAACGAGTCGAGTTGTACCCGAAGCACCCGGCGGCCGAGCGAATCATCAGCGCGCAGAACGCGTTTCTCGTCGGCGACATGATGCGCGACGTCGTGCGCCGTGGAACCGGGCGACGCGCCTACAATACGCTCGGTCGCGAAGATATGTCGGGCAAGACCGGGACGACGAACGATCGACGCGATGCCTGGTTCTCGGGCTTCACCGGCGACCTCGTTACGACGACGTGGATCGGCTTCGACCAGGAGCGGCCGTTGGGCCGCTACGAGGAAGGGAGTCGCACCGCGTTGCCGATGTGGATCTATTTCATGGGCGAGGCGCTAGCATCGTTGCCGGAGCATCAGATGCAGCGGCCATCGGGGATCGTCGACGTGCGAATCAATCCCGAGACGGGGCTAGTGACCAGCGATGCGTCGCGCAGCGTGTTCGAGAAATTCAGAATCGATGAGGTGCCCGAGCGCGAAGTCGAGCGCTCGACGTGGCAGCCGCAGCAGGTAGGCGGCGAAACGCCGCGTGGAAATCCGGTGGCCGATCAGCCGCTATTCTAGAGGCCATTGGACTTTTCGGTCGTCACAGACTGCTAGGCCGAGCTGCTGACAATGACCAAGCGCGGCATTCCAACTTCCGGGTTGCGCGAGCAGCTGGCCGATGAGGCGGCACGGCTGATTCGCGATCACGGTATCAAAGATTACGGGCTCGCGAAGCGTAAGGCCGCCGCGCGCTTCGGCGTGTCGTCAGCAGGCGCGTTGCCTAGTAACTCGGAAGTCGAGGCCTGCGTTCTCGAGCGACAGCGGTTATTCGACGACGGTGACGACGCGCTGAGGCTAGCCGAGCTGCGCCGGATTGCGGTCGAGCTGATGGCGGTACTCGACACCTTCGAGCCGCGCTTGGCTGGGCCTGTGCTGACCGGCGCTATGTCGGCGAGCGCAAACCTCGAGTTGCACGTGTTCACTGATGCGGCCGAGGAAGTCATCGCGGTCTTGCAGGAGCGCGGCATTCGGTTTCGAAACTACCAACGCCGCTACCGTTTCAATGGCGGCAGTGACGTCATCGTGCCTGGCTTTCGCTGCCTCGTGCGTGGCGAGCACGTGTTTGCGATGACGTTTCCTGAAAAAGGCCTACGACAGGCGCCGATGAGTCCGATCGACGGACGTCCAATGCGCCGCGCGGATCATGCGAAAGTGCTAGCGCTGATCGGCGCGTCCTAGTGGCTACTAGCGATCGAAGATCGCTGTGTAGTCGCGTAGGCCCGGACCATTGTAGAGCTGCCGCGGACGGCCGATACGAGACGTCGGATCGGCGACCATCTCCGCCCAGTGGGCAACCCAGCCAACCGTGCGCGCGATCGCGAACATGACGGTGAACATCGACGTCGGTATTCCGAGCGCCCGGTAGATGATGCCGGAGTAGAAGTCGACGTTCGGATAGAGATTCTTCTCGACGAAGTACTCGTCCTTGAGGGCGATTTGCTCGAGCTCTTGGGCGAGCTCCAGCAGCACCGCGTTCTCTTGCCCCATGTTCTGCAGAACTTTGTGGCACATCGCCTGGATGATCTTCGCGCGCGGATCGTAATTCTTGTAAACGCGGTGGCCAAAGCCCATGAGCCGGAACGGATCGTTCTTGTCCTTGGCCTTGGCGATGTACTTGGAGATTTGGCTAGCATCGCCGATCTGCTCGAGCATGTTGATCACGGCCTCGTTCGCGCCGCCGTGCGCAGGCCCCCAGAGCGCCGAAATACCAGCGGCGATCGCAGAGTAAGGGTTCGTTCCTGAGCTTCCGGCCATTCGGACCGTCGACGTGCTGCAGTTTTGCTCGTGGTCGGCGTGCAAGATGAACAGCAGATCGAGCGCCTCTTCGGCAATAGGATTGACCTCGTAGTCGGCCGAAGGGACCGAGAAAAACATATTGAGCAGATTCCCGCAGTAGCTGAGCTCATTGCGCGGATAGATGAACGGCTGTCCGAGTGAATGCTTGTACGCGGCTGCGGCGATCGTCGGAATTTTCGCGATCATGCGGTGCGCGAATACGTCGCGATGCGCGGGATTCCGGATGTCCGTCGAGTCGTGGTAGAACGCCGACATCGACGCTACGACGCCCGTGACCATCGCCATCGGATGGGCGTTGTGGTGAAAACCGTTGAAAAAGCGCAGCAACGACTCGTTGATCATCGTATGCGTGCGAATCGACTCGTCGAACTCCGCGAGCTGATCGGCATTTGGCAGCTCACCATTGAGCAACAGATAGCAAACCTCGATGAAGCTCGACTGCTCCGCGAGATGCTCGATCGGGTAGCCGCGGTAAACCAGCACACCCTTCTCGCCGTCAATGAACGTGATGTTGCTTTCGCAGCAGCTCGTCGCTCCGAATCCGGGGTCGTGTGTGAACACGCCGAGCTTGCCGTACAAAGACGAAATATCGAGCACGCTCGGCCCGAGCGTCGGGTCGTAGCATGGCAGCTCGAGCTCGGTGCCGGACTGATGGTCGGTCAGGGTGTATTTCTTTTCGGTCATGCGACGCACCTTGAAGAGTCAAACCTATAGCGGGACCCCTGCTCGGACCCGAGCACACAGCCCACTGAATGCCGCGCCCTCCGCCGTCGGGAGCAGCCGAGAAATCGCCCAATTATAGCAGCGGGCGCCGAGCCGGCGCCGAGCGCGCTCGAAAGGCCGCTAGGGCCTCATTTTTCAGCCGACATCCCGTAGCGGCGCCGGAACTTATCCACGCGCCCACCGGAATCGACGATTTTCTGCTTACCCGTATAAAACGGGTGGCAAGCGGAGCACACCTCGACCTGCAAATCTTCGCCCAGCGTCGAGCGCGTAACGAACTCGTTGCCGCAGCTACAGGTGACCTTGATGTCGCCGTATTGGGGGTGTATTTCCGCTTTCATGTTACCAGGCGCCGCTTCCGAGGGCGCGTGAGGATACTGCGGCGGCCGGCCAAACTCAAGCCGCCGCGGCCGCCCGCCGATATCCACAACATCTGTGGATAACTGTGTGGAGAAACCCTGTGATCATCCGCTAAGGCCCGATACGATAAGGAAATCCGACGCCTTGAGCAAAAAACGATCAAATCGTAGATTACTATTAAATACAGTGGGTTACAGGAATTTCCCCAGAACTCGACAGAATAGTGCCCCGCAACGTGTTCGTTCTTAGCGCCTGCGGGTGCGTTGTGTATAAGCGGCCTCGACGCGTAGGCCCCCTGCGACCGCTGCTCAGCCTCGAGCCAAGCCTCGAGCGAGCGTGGCGAGCGCCTGGGCGCGATGACTGACGCGGTTCTTGTCGCCACGCGCTAACGTTGCGGCCGTGACGCCGAGCGCCGGATCGAAAAAAATCGGGTCGTAGCCAAACCCGCCTGCACCGCTCGTTGCCCGCGCGATCTCGCCGTGCCAGCTGCCCTCGGCAATCAGCGGTGCCGGATCGTCAGCCGATCGCAAAAGAACGATCGAGCAGTGGAAGTGTGCGCCTCGCGAGCCATCGGGGACGTCGGTCAGATCCTCGAGGAGCTTGGCGACGTTTTGCGCGTCGGTTGCGCTTGGCCCTGCGAAGCGTGCCGAGCGAATCCCGGGTGCGCCGTTAAGCGCTGCGACGACGAGACCGGAGTCGTCGGCGAGCGCCGGCAAGCCGCCATGTGCCGTCGCATTGCGCGCCTTAATCAGCGCATTCTCGACGAATGTCGTCGCAGTCTCCTCGACCGGCGGGATCCCGAGCTCGTGCTGCGCGATCAGCGCAATATCGAAATCTGCGAGCATCGCAGCAAGCTCGTCGAGCTTGCCGCGATTCCCGCTGGCGAGAATCCACGTTTCGCCGGCACGGTCGCGGCTCACGCCAACAGGGCCCGCCTCTGCTCGGCAAGGCATTGGTCGATACCGGCGCTCGCCAGATCGAGCAAAGAATCGAGCTCGTGGCGCTGAAACGCGTGCCCCTCGGCTGTACCTTGGACCTCGATGAAGGCCCCCGCTTCGTTCATGACGACGTTCATGTCCGTTTCGGCCTCCGCATCCTCGGGGTAATCAAGGTCGAGGACCGCCTCTCCACTGACAATACCGACGGAAATGGCTGCGACCTGCCCGTGAATTGGGCTGGATGACAACGCGTCGATCCTCTGTAGCTCGCGGACCGCCAGCGCCATCGCGACGTAGCCGCCGGTGATCGACGCAGTCCGTGTGCCGCCGTCCGCCTGCAGCACGTCGCAGTCGACAGTGATCGTGCGCTCACCGAGCGCGGTTCGGTCGACGACGGCCCGTAGACTGCGACCGATCAGGCGTTGAATCTCGAGCGTGCGGCCGCTCTGCTTACCGCGAGCGGCCTCCCGCGCGCTGCGCGTATGCGTCGCTCGTGGCAGCATGCCGTACTCGGCTGTGACCCAGCCTTCGCCGCGCCCCTTGAGGAATACGGGCACTCGATTCTCGACGCTCGCCGTTGCGAGCACACGGGTATCGCCGAACTCTATCAGCACGGAGCCTTCTGCATGCCGTGAGTAGTGGGGTGTCAGCCTGACGGCGCGCATCTCGTTTGGTTGTCGTCCGCTGGGTCGCATAGTCTGCTCCGTTGCTCAATCCGATTCGGGCGCAACCCGCAGCCCGCAAATCGACGTGTTGTCGCTGTGCGGCGCGCCGTTCGCAACGGCCGCCTCGGCAAGTTGCTTAAGTACGTCGTCGAGCTCGATACCGCGATCGGTCGCGTAGGATGCCAGCATGCGCTCATCGACGCCTGACCACAGGCCGTCGGTGCAAACGATCAACGCGTCGCCGGCCTGAAGGTGACGTTTGCCGGACACCGTGGTCTCTGGCAGCGGCGCATCGCCGCCGAGACAGCATTCGACGAGGTTGCGCATCGGGTGGCTACTCATCTGATTTTCCTCGATAACGCCTTCGCGCAGCAGCAGCTCTATGTGGCTGTGGTCGCGCGTCCGGGAAACGACTTGGCCGTCACGCAGCTGATAGATTCGGCTATCGCCGACGTGCGCCCAGTACGTGCCGTCGTCCTGGCTCGCACAGATCGCGCACGTGGCTCTCGGTCGCTGGTCGAGCGATAGCTTTGCGCCGAGCTTAACAACTGCGTCGTGGGCTAGGCTCAGTGCCATCGTCAAGAATCCCTGTGGGTCCAGCAGCGGTGCCCGCGCGTCCGCGAAACTCTGCTGTACGATATCGACAGCGAGCTGTGCGGCATTCGCGCCCTGCGAGTGGCCGCCCATGCCGTCGACGACGATCAGCAATGCTGTGCCGTTGCGTGTGACGACAGCCACTCGATCCTGATTCTCCTTTCGATTGCCGAGGAGGCTCAGTGAGGCGGTTTCAAAACTCATAGGCGTCAGTGGTCGGGCTTATCCCGCGTGCAGCAGTCACTGGAGGCGCACGACATCTATCCACGCCGCGCTCGTCTCAACAAGCCGCATATTTTAGACTTTACGCTCCGGTGTGTCTGGGTTCAGAAACAGAGTTCAACGATGTCGAGCAGTATGACAGGCTACGCGAGCGCAGAGATCGAGATCGATGCACTGCAGCTGACTTGGGAGCTACGCAGCGTCAACCATCGCTACCTCGATGTCAGTTTGCGGCTACCCGAGGAGCTCCGCCCTCTTGAGCCGCGCTGCAAAGATGCGATCTCTGCGGTATTGCGCCGCGGTAAGGTCGAGGCGGCCTTGAAGATCGCTCGCCCGACCGACGCGACGCCAACGGCGGGAATCGACGATTCCGCGCTCGAAGCGTTGCTCGATTTACAGCGCCACTTGCACGCGCGTTGCCCCGAAGCACGGCCGTTGTCGACGAGCGACATCTTGCGTTGGCCGGGTGTGCTCGTCGATGCGAAGGGGCTGCCGGACGAGCTCGATGCCGCGACACTCGAGTGCCTAGACTCGGCGTTGCGGGCACTGAAGGCAGCTCGCGATCGCGAGGGCGAGCGCCTCGCCGATGTCCTGCGGCTACGATGTGAAGGCATCAAACAGATCGTCGCTCGGGTACGACCCGAGCTCGCAGACATCGGTCACCGCTATCGCGAAAAGCTGCTGGAGCGGCTCGAGCGATTCGATCTCGAGCTCGAGCCGGAGCGCTTGGAGCAAGAAGTCGCGCTCGTCGCCCAGCGTCTCGATGTCGCTGAGGAACTCGATCGACTCGACAGTCACGTGCTCGAGATTGAGGCAACGCTCGGCAAGGACGAAGCGATCGGCCGACGTCTCGACTTCACGATCCAGGAGCTCAATCGTGAAGCGAACACGTTTGCATCGAAAATTCAGGACGAGGCGCTCGGTAAGCTCGGCGTCGAGCTCAAAGTGCTGATCGAGCAGATGCGTGAGCAGGTGCAGAACCTAGAGTGAGCGGCGTCGAGCGCAGTCGCGGTAATCTGGTCGTTATTGCGGCGCCGTCGGGCGCGGGCAAGACGACGCTCGTGCACGCCGTATTGCAGCGCGAGCCGATGCTGACGTTCTCAGTGTCGTACACGACGCGGCCTCCCCGACCGACCGAGATCAACGGCGAAGACTACGTCTTTGTGGATCAGGCGACGTTCGCGACGATGCGTGACCGCGGCGAGTTTCTCGAGTCCGCACGGGTGTTCGACCACTATTACGGCTCGAGCCGAACGTATATCGATCGGCTGCGCCGCGAAGGCCACACAGTCCTACTGGAAATCGACTGGCAAGGCGCGCAGCAAATCCGTGCAAACGAGCCCGATTCGATCAGCATCTTCATCATGCCGCCGAGCCGCAGCGAGCTCGAGCGGCGATTGCGCGGTCGCGCCACGGATGCGGACGCGGTCGTACAGCGCAGGCTTGCCGACGCGGTCGGCGACATGGGGCATTGGCGGGAGTTCGACTACGTTGTGGTCAACGACGATTTCGATGCGGCAACCGATGCGTTGCTGTCCATTCTGCGGGGCGAGGGTGAGCAATTCGCGACGACGAGGCCTGAGATCGTCGCCCGCGTCGAGACGGTAATGGCGGCCTGAGCTTCGCCGCGGCGCGCCTGCGGGCCGGATTGCCTAGCTCGTCCCGGGCGAGATGCAGTAAACTGGCTGCAATGTACTTGACTCAATTCGAGGTGGGGCAATGGCCCGAATTACCGTAGAAGATTGCAGCGAACAGATTCCGAACATGTTCCAGCTCGTGCTCGTAGCCGCGAAACGTGCGCGTCAGCTCGCCAACGGCGCCGAGGCGATGGTGCCTTGGGAGAACGACAAGCCGACAGTAGTCGCGCTGCGGGAAATCGCCGAGGGCTTCATTACCGAGAGCATCCTCGAGGAGCGCGAGCATCAGTCATTGGACGACCTGCTCGATTTGGAGCAAACACCGAGTGTCCACGCGACTGACGATGTGCTCGGACGAGGCCCGCTGTCGCTCAACGAGTAGCGTCGGTCGCGCGTCGCCCCGAGCGCCGTGTTCGAATCGAGCTTGAGAGCGTGAAATGGACTATGCCGCGGCAATCCGGGAGCGCCTTCCCGCAGTTTGGCGAGGCAGCGAATTCGACAAGCTGCTGGCCGAGCTCGGCGAGTACCTGAGCGAGGACTCGGTCAAAGAGGTTGCTGCCGCCTACGAGTTCAGCGCGGCTGCCCACGAGGGCCAGCATCGCCAGAGCGGCGAGCCCTATATCACCCACCCGGTCGCCGTTGCACGCATCCTCGCCGGGCTGCATCTCGATGCGGGCACGATCAAGGCCGCGTTGCTTCATGACGTGCTCGAGGACACCGACGTCTCTCTCGCCGACATCGAGACGTCGTTTGGCAAGGACGTGGCGCTGTTGGTCGACGGCGTAAGCAAGCTCGACAAGCTCCATTTCGACACCGCGCTCGAGGCACAAGCCGAGAGCTTCCGCAAGATGTTGCTCGCGATGGTTAAGGACTTGCGCGTCATCTTGGTCAAGTTGGCCGACCGGACCCACAACATGCGCACGATTGACGCGTTGCCACCCGCTAAGCGCAGACGGATCGCAAAGGAGACGCTCGACATCTATGCGCCGATCGCGAATCGGCTCGGTATCTACAGCCTGAAAGTTGAGCTCGAGGATCTAGGCTTCGCGAGCTTCGCGCCGTTTCGCTATCGCGTACTCGAGCGCGCAGTCCGTAAGGCGCGTGGCGGTAAGCAGCAGAATCTGGCCAAGCTCAAGACGAATATTTCCCGCAATCTCGCGGCAAATGACATCGATGCGCGGATCATCGCGCGCGAGAAACACCTGTACAGCATCTATTCGAAGATGCGCCGCAAGAAGATTCCACTGTCTGAGATCGCCGACGTTAACGGACTGCGTATTGTCGTCACTGACATCGACACGTGCTATCGGGTGCTTGGGCTCATTCATCAGCTCTACAAGCCGATGCCGGGCCGGTTCAAGGATTACATTGCGATCCCTCGCGTCAACGGTTATCAGTCGCTGCACACGACGTTGTTCGGACCGAGCGGTGTGCCGCTCGAGGTGCAGATCAGGACCGAGGGCATGGATAAGCTTGCCGAGCGCGGCATCGCGGCCCATTGGCAGTACAAGGCCGTCGATAAGCATACGTACAGCGCCGAGGCGCGTGCTCGAGAGTGGCTGACCGGCCTGATAGAGATGCAGAAGGCGGCCAACTACGAGGAGTTTCTCGAGACCGTCAAAGTCGATCTGTTCCCCGATAAAGTCTACGTATTCACGCCGAAGGGCGACATCATGCGCTTGCCGCGCGGCGCGACTGCCGTCGATTTCGCCTACGCGGTTCATACCGACGTCGGCGATCGTTGCGTTGCGGCCAAGATCGACCGGCGCCCGGTGCCACTGAAGACGATCTTGAGTAACGGCGAGTCTGTCGAGATCATTACGGCGCGAGGCGCGAAACCGAATCCCAACTGGGTCAATTTCGTCGCGACTGCCAAAGCCCGCAATGCGATACGCGCGTATCTGAAGGGTTTGAAGCAAGACGAGGCCCGCAAGCTCGGCCGGCGTCTGCTCGATCAGGCGTTGCTGCCGTTCGAGCTCAGCATCCGCAAGCTCAAGAAGGCTCAGGTTGCCGAGCTGCTGTCCGAGCTCGGCGAGGACGAGCTTGAGCGAGTGTTCGAGCAGGTCGGTCTCGGCGAGCGGCTCGCGCCGGTCGTCGCCGCGCTGATCGCACAGCAGGACGGTGATGAGCCCAATTCCCAGGTGCTCGAGCGCAAGCCGCTACAGATCGCCGGTACCGAAGGGCTCGTCGTCAACTATTCGCGTTGCTGTAATCCGATTCCCGGTGACGACATCATCGGATTTCTGTCGAGTGGCCGGGGCATCATCATTCATCGCACGGTCTGTCCGAACGTTGCCGATTTTCGCAAACATCCGACGAAGTGGATTCCCGTCGACTGGAAGAGCTCGGTGCGCGGAGAGTTTCAATCGGAGATTCAGGTGCGCACGATGAACCGCGTTGGGCTGCTCGCAGAGGTTGCCGGGCGAATATCGGCAACGCAGAGCAATATCGATCACGTTACGGTCGAGTCGGACGGCGATGCATCGACGTTGCTGTTCCGACTGAAGGTCCGCGATCGTAGACATCTCGCGCAAGTGATCCGTAGTATCAGAACCAATCCGGACGTCATCCGCGTCACGCGGCTCGCCGGCTAGGAGTCCAACCGAATGGCGAACAGAGTAGCAATCGCGACCGATGCGGCGCCGGCCGCGATCGGGCCGTACAGTCAAGCCATACGGTCCGGCAATACGGTTTATCTGTCGGGCCAGATTCCACTCGACCCGCAGACGATGGAGCTCGTCGATGCATCGATCGAAGCGCAGGTCCATCGTGTGTTCGACAATCTTGCGGCGGTTGCAGCGGCGGCAGGCGGCAGTCTCGACGATATTGTCCGGCTCACGGTTTATCTGACCGATCTCGACAACTTCACGACCGTCAACGAGATCATGGCGACGTATTTCGAGGAGCCGTATCCGGCGAGGGCCGCGATTGGTATCGCCTCGCTGCCACGCAGCGCTGCTGTCGAGATCGACGCGATCTTGGTGCTCTGAGCGCTTGGAGCAAGGTCTGCAAGCTCGTTCGGGCAGTGTCGGGGATCGGCCGGCCGTCTCACGTTCGGATTCACCGACCGAGCAATCGGTCGCGACGCTCAAAGGCGTCGGGCCACGAATTGGCGAGCGCCTCGAGCGTCTCGGTATCGCGACGATCGGCGATCTATTGTGCCTGCTGCCGATTCGCTACGAGGATCGCACACAAATTCCGCCGATCGGCAGCGTCGCACCCGGCCAGAAGGTACTCGTCGCAGGCACGGTCGAGCTGGCCGAGGTCGTGTTTCGCCGCCGGCGTACGCTACTTTGTCGAATTGCCGACGGTACTGGCAGCCTGACGCTGCGCTTCTTTCATTTCTCCCGTGCGCAGCAGGAGAACTTGAAGCGCGGAGCGAGGTTGAGCTGTTTCGGCGAGGTCCGGCTCGGGCCGACGGGTCTCGAGATGGTGCATCCGGAGTACACCTTCATCGGCCGCGGCGAGCAAGCGGTCAACGACCGGCTGACGCCCGTTTATCCGACGACCGAAGGGCTCTACCAGCAGCGGTTGCGCGGGTTGATGGCGCAGGCGCTGCAGGTGCTCGAGCGAGCCGAGCCGATCGATCATATTGCCGGGCGGCTACCACCTGACTGGCCCACTCTCGCCGAGGCCTTCGAGCTCCTGCATGCGCCGCCGCCGGATGTCGATAAGGATGCGCTGCTCGAGGGCACGCACCCGTGTCAGCGGCGTTTAGCGCTCGAGGAGCTCGTCGCGCAACGTTTGAGCCTGCTGACGGCCGGCCGAGATCGCGAGCGCGAGCCCGGCGAGGCGCTATCGGCACGCGACGGGCGCATCGACGAATTGCGCGCGCATCTCGGCTTCGAGTTGACGGGCGCTCAGCAACGGGTTCTCAGTCAGGTGCTCGACGATCTGGCGCGTGCCCAACCGATGCATCGGCTCGTGCAAGGGGACGTCGGCTGCGGCAAGACGGTGATCGCCGCATTCGCCGCGTTGGTTGCGGCGGATGCCGGCAGGCAGACGGCCGTCATGGTGCCGACCGAGCTGCTCGCCGAGCAGCACGTACGCAACTTCACGCAGTGGCTCGCGCCGCTCGACGTCGAAGTCGTTTGTCTAACCGGGTCGCTAGGCGCGGCCGACCGCAGTCGCAGCCTCGAAGCGATCGCCAACGGCGACTCGGCCGTCGTCATCGGAACGCATGCGCTGTTCCAGGATGACGTAGAGTTCCGCGCCCTCGGGCTCGTCGTCGTCGACGAGCAGCACCGGTTCGGCGTGCATCAACGGCTTGCACTGATGTTGAAGGGCTCGACGCCAAATGCGATACCGCATCAGCTCGTCATGACGGCGACACCGATTCCACGCACGCTCGCAATGACGGCCTACGCCGATCTCGATTGCTCGGTTATCGACGAGCTACCGCCGGGGCGTACGCCGGTGACGACCGTGGCGATTCCGGTAGCGCGGCGCGCCGAGCTTGCGGCGCGAATCGACTCGCACTGTGACACCGGGCAACAGGCCTACTGGGTCTGCCCGTTGATCGAGGAATCCGAGACGCTCGATTCGCAGGCCGCCGAGCAACTGTACGCCGAGCTTTTCGAGGCGCTGCCGCGACGCCGCATTGGTCTGCTGCATGGCCGCATGCGCCCGCGCGACAAGGACGCGGTCATGCGCGCGTTCAAGTCGGGGGAGATCGAGCTTCTCGTCGCGACGACCGTCGTCGAAGTCGGCGTCGACGTGCCGAACGCGACGTTGATGGTCATCGAGAGCGCCGAGCGGCTCGGACTTGCGCAGCTGCATCAATTGCGCGGCCGCGTCGGTCGCGGTCATGAGGCTTCGAACTGCATCCTGCTGTACAAGCCGCCGTTGAGCGCACTCGCGCGCGAGCGCTTGGGCGTTATGCGCGAGACGACCGACGGTTTCAAGGTCGCACAGAAGGACTTGGAGCTGCGCGGTCCGGGCGAGGTGCTCGGCACGCGTCAGACGGGCCTGATGCAGCTCAGGGTCGCCGACCTGGTACGCGACGCGGACTTGTTGCCCCAGGTCATCGAGATCTCCGATGCACTCTACGCAACTGAGCCGAAGCGGGCGGCGGCGCTCGTCGCTCGCTGGAACAGTGGTCAGTTGCGCTACGCTAAGGTTTGACGCTCGCATGAACGATGCCGCGCCTTGGCATGGTCGTCGCGGGTCGTTGCCAGGCACGCGCGCGACGCGCTCGCCGGTGATTTGATGCTCAAGCGACTTCGTCTGCCGCGAATTCGACTCGACCCGAAGTCCGTCCGGGATGCGGAGCGGCGGCTCATCGAGCGCATTCGCTGGCTCGGCAAGCACGTCGATATCAAGGCCGCGCGTTGTGGCGCCTATGTCAGGCTGCTGCGCCTCAATCGACCGATCGGTATCTGGTTGCTGTTGTGGCCGACGCTGTGGGCGCTGTGGATTGCCGGCGACGGGCATCCAAGCGGAGACGTGCTGCTGATCTTCGTTATCGGCACGGTCGTCATGCGCTCGGCCGGTTGCATCATCAACGATATTGCCGATCGCGAGATCGATCCGCACGTCGCGCGCACGCGTGACCGGCCACTGGCAACCGGCGAGGTTTCAGTGCGCGTCGCCGCTGGCCTGTTCGTCGTGCTGATGTTGGCCGGTCTTGGGCTCGTCGCGTTACTGAATCCGCTGACGCAGGCTCTGGCGGTGCTGGGCGCGCTCGTGACGGTTGCGTATCCCTTCGCAAAGCGGATGATCGCAGCGCCGCAATTCGTGCTCGGCATAGCCTTCTCGTGGGGCGTGCCGATGGCATTCGCGGCCGAGCTCGGCGAGGTGCCGCGAATCGGCTGGTTGCTGTTCGTCGTGACGATCGCGTGGGTCGTGATCTATGACACGCAGTACGCGATGGCTGACCGGCCCGACGATATCAAGCTCGGCGTCAACTCAACGGCCATCTTGTTCGGCGATCTCGACAAGGCCTTTGTCAGCGGCTTGCAGTTCATGCTGTTGCTCGGATTGTTGTTGATCGGGCGCAGCGTAGAGCGCGGCGGCTGGTATCTCGCCGGAATCGCCGCAGCGGCCGTGTTCATGCTGTATCAACAGTTCTTGATTCGCGATCGCGAGCCGGATCGCTGTTTCGCAGCTTTCTTGAACAACGCCTGGCTGGGCTTGAGCGTGTTCGTCGGGCTCGTGCTCGACTTCATCATGCAGCCGTAACGTCAGCGCGACCGAGCGATCGTCCAGCCATCGACCCGGCTTGCGCCGGCGCGCTTGAGCGCGCCCGCCAGCGCATTGAGCGTTGCGCCGGTCGTCAGCACATCGTCGACGAGTCCGATATGGATGCCGTGTACGTCACGCGATATCTGGAAGGCATCGCGCACGTTCGCGTAGCGGGCCTCGGCCGTCAGACGCGATTGCGCTGCCGTCGCACGGCGTCGGCCGAGACCGGCGTGCAGCAACGGCAGGCGTAGCTCTGCTGCGATCGGTCGGGCGAGCTCGAACGCTTGGTTGTAGCCGCGCTCCAGCAGGCGACTGCGATGCAACGGCACGGCGGCGATTGCATCGACATGCCTAGCCTCTGGCATTGCCGAGATCTGCGCCGCGAGCAATTCTCCGAGCGCACGGCCGAGCCGACGTTGCCCGGCGAATTTCAACCGCTGCACGTGGATGCGCAGAGGCTCGACGTAGTCGAACGGCGCGACGACACGGTCGAGACTCCAACGCGCTGAGTCTCGCGGACAGCCCGGCACCGCGGTGTCGAGACCGCAGAGCGGGCACGGATCGTCGATGCCGACGAAGTCGGCGATGCACTCGGCGCAAAAGCCGCTGCGGGTCGTGACGTCGCAGCCCGGGCAGCGATCGGCGAGCAATCGACCGAGCGATAAACGGTAAACCATCGGTTGTCACGTCGGTTGACAGCATTCAGCAGTGTTTTCAATACTGCAAAGCCTCGCGCGGCAGCGAATATTGGAGCAACCGAACAATGTTGGCGGAGTCATCAGAAAGTCCCGAGCACGCGGCCGCGTGCCGCGTTGCCGGTCACGTCGTCCAGGCTGCCCCGCGCACTGATTGGACGCTCGAGGAGGTCCGCGACCTGTTCGAGCTGCCGTTCAACGATCTGTTGTTCGCTGCGCAATGGCTTCATCGCCAGCACTTCGATCCGAACGCCGTGCAGATTTCGAGCCTGCTGTCGGTCAAGACGGGTGCATGCCCGGAGGATTGCGCGTACTGCCCGCAAAGCGTTCGCTACGAAACAGGAGTCGATGCCGAGGCGTTGATGTCCGTCGATGCGGTCGTCGCGAGCGCGCGCGCAGCACGCGACGCAG
>JAHEEN010000162.1 GCA_024640685.1 Rhodospirillaceae bacterium | reverse complement strand
CGCGATTTGCGATCGCTCGAAGGAAATGCTCGTGTCGACCGATAAAGGCATCATGATGACGCGTCGCAAGCTATTCGAGGCGATCAGCCGATTCGAGGAAGACGGCGAGATGCCGCCGGGTATCGATCCGGAGACCCACAAGGTGCGCTCAGCATCGCTGCTGTTGCCGCGCAATCGGCACTACGTCGATGCCGCCGGCGATGCGCTCAAGGTGCAGCCCGGCGAGCCGCACGCGTCGATCTAGCTCGGTCCCGTCAGCCGGCGGGTACAATAGGCGGTTTACAGCCAAGAACCGCCGAGCCCCCGCATGACCAAAGATGCCATCGTCTCGAATGAGACCGCGAGCAAGTTCGCGAAAGAGAAAGAGACCCCGTACACGCGCTGGGTCGCGAGCGAGGGCCTGGATATCGTCAACGGCCTGTACATTCCGGACCTCAACACCGTCGAGCTCAAACCGTGGGCGCGGCGTAACGGCTACGGCGTGTTCGTCAATCACGACGCGACACGCACGTCGAACGATTGCTACGTCTGTGAGATCGGCGCGGGCGACGAGCTCGCGCCGCAGCGGCAGCTCTACGAGGAGATGATTCTGATCCTGAGCGGCACGGGATCGACGAGCGTTTGGAACGATGCCGGTCAAAAGGTCTCGTTCGAATGGCGTGCCGGCTCGATGTTCGCGATTCCGGTCAACGCGTGGCATCAGCATTTCAATGCATCCGGCAGCGAGCGTGTGCGGTTTGTCGCCGTGACGAACTTGCCGCCGATCATGAACGTGTTCGAGGAGCCCGAGTTCATCTTCAACTCGCCGTACGACTTCAAGAGCCGCTTCTCCGGTGAGCCCGACTACTTCGCACCCCGCGATACGCGCAGCGGTTACTTGCTCGAGACGAATTTCGTCGCCGATGCCGTCAATCTGCCGCTCGTCGAGGCTGCGGAGCGCGGCGCAGGCGGCGGGCACATTCGCTTCAATCTTGCGAAGAGCTCGATGAACAGCCACATCTCTCAGTTTCCGATTGGCACGTACAAGAAGGCGCACGCGCACGGGCCCGGCGCGCACGTCATCATCCTGTCCGGCGATGGCTATACGTTGATGTGGCCCGAGGGCGACGAGGCGAAGCGCTACGACTGGCACCCCGGCAGCCTGATCACGCCGCCGAACATGTGGTACCACCAGCACTTCAATACCGGCACGACGCCGGCGCGCTACTTGGCGTTCAAGTACGAAGGCGTCGCGATCCGCAACGCGCAGGGCGTGCCGAAAGCCTGGATCAGCCGGCGCATCGGTGGCCACCAGATCGACTATGCCGACGAGAGCGAGCTCGTGCGCACGATGTTCGCCGACTCACTCGCCGAGCATGGCCTGACGTCGCAGATGGATGGGCCGTACGAGGCCGAGAAGGACTCGCTGCCGCCGCTGCCCGGCTAGCGCCGGCCCTCGTCTATAATCGGCCGGCATGAAACCGGCGTTATCGAACCATGGACGACGAGTCGGCGCACGCAGCCTGTGCGTCGTCATTGCCGCGACGTTGCTTGCCAGTTGTGCAGCCGACGATCCCGGCGACGCGTCCGTCGAGACGATCGCCATCGTCATTCCGTATCGTCCGGGCGGTGGATTCGACCGCACCGTGAGGCTGTTCGCGCCGTTCTTCGAGCGTCACCTAGGCGGCGACATTACGATCATGCCGGAAAATGCGGCCGGCGCCGGCGGGCGCCTCGGTGCGACGAAGGTGTATCGCGCGCCTGCCGATGGGCGAACGCTCGGCATCTTCAACCTGCCGGGTTTCGTGTTGCCCGAGGTGCTCGGCGAGCGTATCGACTACGATCTGCGCCGCTTGAGCTGGATCGGCAGGCTCGAGTCCGAGGACTACGCGCTGCTCGTCGCCGGCGACTCCGAGCTGCAGTCGCTCGAAGACTTACGCGAGCGCAGCGATGTGACGTTTTTGTCGACCGGCTACGGCTCGACGATTCTTGCCGCATCGCAGATCGTCGCCGATCAGTTGTGGGGCGATAGCGTCGAGCCGGTGTTCCTGACCGGCTATGCCGGCACGGCCGAGTCGCTCGTCGGCCTGATCCGCGGTGACGGTGAAGTTGCGATTGCGCCCATCATCTCGGCAGCGCAGTACCTAGAGGCCGGCGATCTGCGCGCGCTCGCCGTGACCGGCGAGGGCGGCACGCTGCCCGGTGTCGCGACGTTTGCCGAGCTCGGTTACGCCGAGCTGACGCCGCTGAACGTGCAGCGCTCGATCGCCGGGCCGCCGGATCTCGATGCTGCGTTTCTCGAGCGACTGCGCGTTGCATTCGCAGCGGCGGTTCAAGATCCCGAGTTCGCGCGCCTCGCCGAAGGCGCCGGCATGACACTCGATCCGGCGCCCGGACAGCAAGTCATCGACGAAGTCGAGGCGAGTTTCGGCTATTACGAGCGCTTCAAGTCCGATCTCGGCAACCCGAACGCGGCTACCCGCTGAGCTGTGTTGATGACGTTACCTAAATTTAAGGAGTTGACGCGTGGCTGAACCCGTTGTCGCAGCCGTTCGCTTGGGCGCGCACCATACGGATTTTCGTGAATACCCGATGCCGAATATCCCGGCCGATGCGGCGCTGTTGAAGATGGAGGTCGCCGGCATCTGCGGCACCGACGTCAAGTTCTACGCGAAGCCGCCGATTGCCGATCCGGTGATCATGGGGCACGAAAACATCGGCTACATCGCGAAGGCCGGCGAAGAGTTCAAGAAACGCAAGCAAGTCAAAGAAGGCGATCTCGTGTTCGTCGAGCACTACGTGCCGTGCTTCGAGTGCGAGTGGTGCCACAAGGGCGAGTATCGCCTGTGCCACGCGACCGACTGGCGCAACAATCCCGATGCGCTGCGTTACGGCTACACGTCGGCCGAGCGCGCGCCGCATCTGTGGGGCGGCTTCGCGCACTACATGTACCTGCCATGGAACGCGGTGATCCATAAGGTGCCCGACTCGATCACCCCCGAGCTCGCCGGTGTCGTGACGCCGATGGCGAACGGCATCCAGTGGGCGCTGTTCGATTGCGGCGTCGGCTACGACTCGAGCGTGCTGATCCAGGGGCCAGGGCAGCAAGGGCTGTCGCAGCTGGTCGCGTGCCGACAGGCCGGTGCGTCGCTGATCATCGTAACCGGCACGTCGAAAGACCGCGTTCGCCTCGACGTTGCCAAGCGGCTTGGTGCCGACTGCACGATCAACGTCGAGGAAGAGGACCCGGCCGAAAAGATCCGCGAGGTTACCGGCGGCGAGGGCGTCGACGTCGCGCTCGATTGCACGGCCGGCGGTGGGCTTGCGCCTGTGCTGCTGAGCATCGAGGCGCTACGCCGCAAGGGCGGCACAATGCTGATCCAAGGCGAGGTTGCGAAGTTCCCGGACTTTCCGCTCGGCCGGATCGCGACCAAGTACATCACGATCAAAGCCGCGCGCGGCCACAATTACCGCTCGTGCGAGCTCGCGCTCGAGCAGCTTTCGTCCGAGCGGTTCCCGCTCGACCTGATCACGACGCATCGAATGGGCCTCGAGCAGACCGACAAGGCGATCAAGTCGGTCGGCGAAGCGCAGGGCGTGATTCACGTGTCGCTGATGCCGTGGGAATAACTGAAGAGGGATAGGCGGAATGGGAGTCGTTGTCGAAAATATTCACCGCACCGAACCGGACATCGTCGCCGCCCTCGGCTGCTTCGGCGTCGCGACGATTCACGAGGCGCAGGGGCGCACCGGGCTGCTCGCGACGTACATGCGGCCGATTTACACGGGTGCGAAGGTTGCAGGCCCGGCGTTGACGGTCTCGGTGCCGCCCGGCGACAATTGGATGATCCACGCGGCCGCCGAGCAGTGTCTCGACGGCGACGTCATGGTCGTTGCGCCGACATCGCCGTGCACCGACGGCTACTTCGGCGATTTGCTCGCAACGCTGTTGCGAGCACGCGGCGCTATTGGCCTTATTATCGATGCCGGCGTTCGCGACGTCGCGGACCTGACTCAGATGGCGTTTCCGGTCTGGTCGCGCTGCGTGTCGGCACAGGGTACCGTCAAGGAGACCGTCGGCAACGTCAACGTGCCGCTCGTTTGCGCCGGTCAAAACATCAATCCCGGTGACGTGATCGTCGCCGACGACGACGGCGTCGTCGTCGTGCGGCATGAGGATGCGGCTGACGTTGCAAAAGCGGCTGAGCAGCGCGAGGCGAAGGAGGCCGCTATTCGGGAGCGCTATGCGACAGGCGAACTCGGGCTCGACATGAACAATATGCGCCCGCGGCTCGCCGAGCGCGGTCTCGAGTACGTAGCCCGAGCCAAGCAGGATTGACGCAGCGGCCCCGATATCTTCACGATGGGGCCGACGGACCGACGGCGTATTCGGTTGACAGAAACTTGAAGGGGGCTTGAATGAGAACATTGGCGCTGCTGCCAGCTGCATGGGTCATCGGGCTGTCGCTGTCGACGGCGGCGCGCGCACAAAGCGGCATCACGCTCGAGACCGAGCCTGTTGCAGGCTCGACGTTTCCGGTCACGTATCACTTGGTCATGACGACTGACGGGCTCTACACGCCGATAGGGCTGCGCAAGCCCGCCGGCAACGGACCGTTTCCGGTCGTGTTGTTTGCGTCGGGTAACGGCGGCGAGGGGCTAGCCTACGTCAAGCAATACAGTCACACTCGCAGCTGGACGCTCGACGAGTTCTTGAACGCTGGCTACGCCGTTGCGTGGCTGCGCTATCGCGCCGAGTTCGACGATCCGCGTTACGACGGCACCGAGCTCAAGGCGCGTCCGGGCTCCGGCCGGGATCACTTCAATCGCGCGGCGTACGAATACGAGGACGTGGTCGCGACGATCGAGTATGTCAAGACGCTGCCGTTCGTCGACGCAGAACGCGTTGGTTATTTCGGCATGAGCCACGGCGGCGAGATGTTGATGAAGATGGCGTCGTATTACGACGGCATCGCGGCAGGGATCGCGAGCGAGCCGGCCTCGGCAAGCTTTCTCGCGCGCCGTCCGGCCGATCCCAATGAGCCGGAGCGCCCCGAGACTACGACTGGTCACGACGACGCGCAACTGGCAAAGGACGTCGAGCGACTGCGCGGGCAGATCGATCACACCGTAGCAATGCGCCGCATTGCGCCGATCGACCTGCCGATCTTCGTGCAAGGCCGCGACCGCGATCATAACCAGGACGTATTCCGGCTCAATTACGAGCTGCTCGAGGAAGCGGGTAAGAACGTGCGTTGGAAGACGTATGACCACGAGTTGCACGGTTTCGCCTACGTGACCCGCAATCCGGACGGTAGCTATACGCCGGACGCTACGCAGCGCGAAGCTGTTGCCGATGCAATCTCTTTTTTCGACGAGTATTTGAAGTAACGCGAGGGCGTAGAGCTACGGGGGGATTGCCATGTCGTTGATCGAGACTCAGGCAGCACGCTGCGCCGCTATATTGATAACTGGACTGCTCGCGAGCGTGTCGGTGAGCGCCCATCATGGCGGCGCGCTCTACGACGGTTCGCAGTCGATCACCGTTCAAGGTCCCGTAACCCAGTTCAAGTTCGTGTTTCCGCACACGCTGATCTATATCGCCGTCGAGGGCGAGGACGGGCAAACGGTCGAGTGGTCCGGTGAGCTGACGACGCCGAACCGGCTCGCGCGCGGTATCGTTGGCGGTACAACGTCGACGCCGATCAAATGGACGGCCAACACGTTGCTGCCGGGCGACGTCATCTCGCTGACCGGGAATCCGGCGCGCAACGGCGCCCCGTCTATGCGCATCCTCGGTGTCATCGATGCTGCGGGTCGCGCGCTGATCGGCGGCGAAGGCATCGAAATGACGAAGGCTGCCCCTCCAACCGAGCCATTGGCGGCCAACAACGGCGCCGACTTCCGCGGCATCTGGATGCGCCGCTACGATGAGCGCTGGCAGAACTATGCGTTCACCGAGGCGCTGCCGCCGATGACGCCGTGGGCGCAGGCGCGTTTCGACGCGACGAAGCCGACGTTCGGGCCGCGCCAAGTGGCTGTGGCCGATACCAACGATCCGGTCTATTCGTGCCTGCCGCCCGGCGTGCCGCGAATCTACGCGCATCCGGCACCGTTCGAGATCGTTCAATTCTCGAATCGAGTCGTGATCCTCTACGAGTACCAACACTATGTCCGACACGTCTATACTGACGGGCGCGGGCACGACGAGGGCCGTCCGATCGGCTGGATGGGGGACTCGGTCGGTCGCTGGGAAGGGAACACGCTCGTCATCGAGACGACCAAGCTCAACGACAAGACGTGGCTCGATCGCCGCGGCTTGCCGCACAGCGATCAGCTGCGCGTCATCGAGCGCATCAGCCGCGAAGGTGACGAGCTTGCGGTCGAGCTGACGATCGAGGACCCGATTGCATTCGAAGAGCCGTGGTCGTCGCGGCGGGTATTCGATCGCGTCGACTGGACGCTGGCTGAGAGCGTCTGCGTCAGTCCCGAGTTGTTCGAGGAATTTCAGGAGTTCGAGAGCGAAGTCATCGACTTCGAGAGCAGTCCATAGCAGAGCGTGTCCGGGTGAGCTGGGAAATCGACGTGTTTCTGAGTACGCTTGATGCGCCTAGATGAACCGAGATATTGCTACGAGAAGGTTTCGATGACTGACGTCAAACGAACGTTCGCTGGACTGGTGGCCACGCTCGCGTTGTCGTTGATCGCGTTGCCGGCACTCGCCCAGCCCGTCTATTCGACAGAATTTTTGACCGATATTCCTACCGGCAGCCGCGGTATGGTCAGCGGCCCCGAGGTCGGTGAGCGGATCCCCGACTTCGAGGCACTGGATCAAAACGGTAATCTCGTCAGTCTTGGCGACGTCATGGGGCCTAGCGGAGCGATGGTCGTCTTCATTCGCTCCGCCGATTGGTGACCCTACTGTAAGACCCAGCTCGTGCAGCTGGAAGAATCGCTAGACCGGTTCCGCGAGAACGGTCTGGGCGTCGTGACGATCAGTTACGACACCGTCGCGATCCTCGAGAGCTTTGCCGACCGCATGGGAGGATTCCGCTTCCCGATGCTGGCCGATCCCGAGTCGGAGATCATCGAGGCGTACGGGATCCGTAACCCGAATCCGGAGCCCGGCAGCCGCACCGATGGCATGGCGTTCCCCGGCACCTATATCGTCGACACCGACGGCATCGTGCAGGAGAAGTTCTTCCACGACAGCCATCGGATCCGAGAGACGGCCGAAACCGTCTTGATGAAGGTGTTCGGCGCCGAAGGCGGCCAGCGCATCGAGGCTGAGCTGCCGCAGTTCGACTTCACGATTTATCCGTCGCAAGACACGCTGCGGCCCGGT
>JAHEEN010000161.1 GCA_024640685.1 Rhodospirillaceae bacterium | reverse complement strand
CGAGCGGCGAAACGATCCCGACCGAGCCCGGTAACACGGTCGGTCCGGTCGTCCAGGGTCTCAATACCCGCTTCGGTGAGTACCTCGGCCCCATGGGCGGCACGCAGAGCGACTATCCACCCGATGTCGTCACCAGCGAGCCGAGCCCGCGGCTGACTTACGACGACGATACGGACACGATCTACTATGGGTCCGAGGTCGTAGACGGCCCGCCCGATCCGAGCTTCTATGATCACACGGCCTACCAGGCCGATGTGGCCAGCGGCGCCTACAGCTACGCGCCGGTCGAGGAAGGCGGTAGCGGCGCATTTGGCCGGCGCATCCTTGCCGTGCCGATCGGGGATTGCACGAACACGACCAACGGCCAGGGCGAGGTACCGCTGCTCGGCTTCCTCTGTTATCACCTGATCCAGAGCGCTGAGCAGCACGGTAACTCCTCGCACGTGTACGGTCAGTTCATCGGCACCGGCTGTCGCATCACTGGCCGTCCGGGCCCGGCTCCCGGCACGGGTCCGGGTCCGTACATCATCCAGCTCTATAAGGACGAGACCCAGGAGGCCTCCTGACGTGAGCCGACAAATGCACATCCGGGAAGCAAAACGAGACCGATGCCGCGGCCTAGCGATCGTCGAGTTCGTCATCGTCGTGCCAATTTGCCTGATGCTGGTGATGGGAACGGCAGAGTTCGGTCGAGCGTTTCTGCAGTACAACGCGCTGACGCTCGCCGTTCGCGACGGCGTGCGTCACCTTGCAGGCCGCGCCTTGTTGGGCTCCACGGGCCAGGTCAGCATCTCGGGCGGCCTGCAGCAAGAGACGCAAAATCTTGTCGTCTACGGGAACATTTGGGGTGCCGGCAGCCCAGCGCTGCCCGGTCTGACACTGACCGACGTCACGGTTGCGGATGCCGGTGGGGGTAACGTATCGGTCGCGGCAGCCTATCCATACAACCCCATCTTCGGGTTCGTTCCACGTTTCAGCTTCGGTAGCTCTATTGCCGTGACCGGTATCACGTTGCGAAGCGGCGTGACAATGAGGGCCCTCTGAGATGCGCGCGCGGCAGAAAGGTGTCACCACGGTCGAGGCTGCGATCGTCGCAATGCTTGCGCTGATAATACTGTTTGCAGTGCTCGAAATCGGGCGCGTGTTCTTCGTTTGGAACGCGCTCGAGGAAGCCACACGGCGCGGCGCCCGGGTTGCGGCCGTTTGTCAGCTCAACGATCCAGCGATCAGGCAGATCGCCTCCTTCACGGCTTCGGGGATACCCATAGTCAACGGCTTGTCTCCGGCGAATATCGAGCTCAGCTACCTCGACATGAACGGCAATCTGCTGCCAGATCCGGCTGCATCTTTCGGGTTGATCAATTTCGTGCGTGTGCGCATCGTCAATTACACGCATCAGTTTCTGATTCCACTGTTCGTTACTAGCTACACGGCGCCACCGTTCACCGCGGTGCTCCCCGCGGAGAGCTTGGGCGTCTGGCCCGGAGGTTATTCACCATGTTAGAAGGCGTACGGGGTCCCGTGAGCACCTCGCAAAAGCAAGACGTGCTCATCGCGAGCAACTCGAGCGAGGCGATCGAGAGGATCTATGGTCTGATCGGCGACGCGCGAGGATTTACCGTAAAAGGTCGAGTTCTCGATAGTCGTGGGCCGGATCCCCTGGCTGGGCTCACGCACACGCCGGATATGCTCTTGCTTCGGGTCGACGCGGGCTCACAGGCCGAGCTCGAGGCGCTATCACGTTATTCCTCAGACGAGCGGCCGCCGCTGATCGTGATCGGCGATGTGAACCATGCAGGATGCATGCGCGCCGCGATGCAGGCCGGCGCCCGCGATTTTCTGGCCGAGCCGGTTGGCAAGGACGATCTGCTGGAGGCGATTACGCGTCTCGCGTCCGAGCGCAGGCAGGCGAGCCCCGCGGGGCAGGGCCAGCTCACGGCTTTCATCAACGGCAAGGGTGGATCGGGTGCCACGTTTCTCGCGTGCAACGTCGCCCACCTCTTCGCGGAGGTTGCACAGCTCAACACCGTGCTGCTGGGTCTAGATACACAGTTCGCCTCGTTGCCGCGTTATCTGGACGTTCAGCAGAAGCGAGGGTTGCTCGAAGCGCTGGACGTCGCAGACGATCTGGATGGCGCGGCGATTGGTGCCTACCTCGCGCGGCACGAGTCGGGGCTTTCTCTGCTCGCGTGCCTGCAGGATGGCGCTCTACTGCAGCAGGAATTGCTAGCCGATCGATTCGACACTTTGCTCGAGCTATTGCTCGCCAACTTCGACCGATGCGTGGTCGACGTGCCTCATGCGCTCGAGCCTTTCAGCGTGCACGTGTTGGAGCGCGCGGATCAGATCGTGCTCACCGTGCAGCAGTCTGTACCAAGCCTGCACGATGCGACGCGCATGTGCGATCTCATGACGCGCAAGTTAGGCGTCCCACCGAACCGAATTACGGTGGTCGTCAACCGTTATCATCGATCGGCGGCAATCGAGCTTGCCGACATTCAGCGGCAGTTCTCGAACCAGCCCGTTGCATGTATCCCAAACGACTATCGCGCTGTCGCGGAGAGCATCAACGTCGGGGTGCCGATCTACAGTTATGCGAAACGCTCGGCAGTGACGAAGTCATTGATCCAGCTCCAAGAGCAGCTCGGTGGCTCCACAGCGAGTAGCGAGAAGGGCTTCTTTCCAAAAATACGGCTAACTGGCTAAGGATGGGCAGTAGTAGTGGCTATTTCAATGATCAATAGACCCCAGGAAGGTGCGGTAACGACCGCTTCGCAAACATCGCCGACTGCTTCGCGGGAGACGACGGCTCTACCCGATTCGGGGAAACCGCTCTCGACCTTGGAGATCGAGTGGAAAGAGCGTATTCATAGCCGTCTGCTCGAAGTCATGGATTTGTCGCTGATCGGTACGCTCGAGGACGCACAAGCTCGGGAGCAGATCAAGGAGATCAGCCAGCGTTTACTCGTCGAGGAGGCTGCGCCGCTCAACGTCGAGCAGCGCAAACGCGTCGTGCAGCGCGTCGAGGACGAAGTGCTCGGTCTCGGCCCGCTCGAGCCACTGCTGCAGGATCCGACGGTCTCGGACATCCTCGTAAACGGCGCCCGTCAGGTTTACGTCGAGCGGAAAGGCAAGCTAAAGCTAACAGATGTGCATTTCAGCAATGACCGTCATCTGCTCAACATCATCGATCGCATCGTCTCGGGCGTAGGACGGCGCATCGACGAGTCCTCTCCGATGGTCGACGCCCGACTCAAGGATGGCTCGCGCGTGAACGTCATCATCCCGCCGCTCGCGCTCGACGGCCCGACGATGTCGATCCGGCGCTTCGCTGTCGAGCTGTTGTCGATCGATGATTTGGTCGGTTTGGGCTCCGTCTCGGCAGAGCTTGCACAGGTCTTGAAGGCCGTCGTCAAAGGCCGCCTCAACGTTCTGGTGTCTGGCGGTACTGGCGCCGGTAAGACCACGCTGTTGAATATATTGTCTGGGTTTATTCCACATGACGAGCGCATCGTCACGATCGAGGACTCGGCGGAGTTGCAGCTTCAGCAACCGCATTGTGTTCGATTGGAAACCCGTCCCGCCAATATCGAGGGTAAGGGCGAGGTTTCAGCGCGCGACCTCGTCCGCAACAGCCTGCGTATGCGGCCCGAGCGAATCATCATCGGTGAGGTTCGCGGCGCCGAGGCGCTCGATATGCTGCAGGCGATGAATACCGGTCACGACGGCTCCCTGACGACGATTCATGCCAACACGCCGCGAGACGCGCTGAGCCGAATCGAGAACATGGTCTCGATGACCGGTATCACGTTTCCGACGAAGACACTCAGGGCGCAGATTGCATCGGCAATCAACTGCGTCGTTCAAGTGGAGCGCCACGAGGACGGCAAGCGCAGGATCACGAGCTTTCAGGAGATCAATGGCATGGAAGGCGACATCATCACGATGTCCGAGCTGTTCCAGTTCCAGCGCGAAGGTATCGACGAGAACGGCAACGTTTTAGGTCAGCTGCGCGCGACGGGCATCATCCCGGCTTTCCAGAAACAGCTCAGCGCGAAGGGTATCGATCTGCCCGTGAGCCTGTTCGAGCCGGAATGGATGGATAAAGGGAGATAACGGCCATGGGCGACAACGGAGTTCTGATCTATTTGTTCCTCGTATTTGCGGCCGTGTTCCTGCTGTCGCAGGGCATGATCGTGCCCGCGTTCGGCGACAGCAGGAAGACCAGAAAGTTATTGAAAAAGCGGCTCGAGGAGATCGACAGGCAGGCGCAAGATGACGGTATGACGTCGCTGCTGCGCGAGCAGTATCTACGCAAGCTCTCTCCGCTCGAGCGCCGGCTCGAAGCCTTGCCCTACATGGAGGCGCTGAGCAGTCAGATCGAGCAATCGGGCAACCGCATTCTGGCCTACCGGCTCGTCATACTGTCCGTCGTCTTGGCAGTGGCCGCCGGGATTATCGCCTGGCTCGTGACTCGCATGCCGTACGTTGCCGCTGGGGCCCCCGTAATCGTGGGCAGCATGCCTTTCCTCAAGATCTTGCGCGATCGAGCGAATCGGTTTGCGCGAATCGAGGAGCAGCTGCCCGACGCGATCGACATCATACGGCGGGCGTTGATGGCCGGCCATCCGTTCAATGCCTCGTTGAAGCTCGTGTCGCAAGACATGGGCGATCCCATAGCACGCGAATTCGAATTGACATTCGCGGATATCAACTTCGGCAACGACGTGCGCAGAGCCATGCTCGGGCTGCTGGCGAGAGTGCCGAGTGTCACGATCATGGCATTTGTGACCGCCGTCCTCGTGCAGAAGGAGACGGGCGGCAATCTGGCCGAGATACTGAATCAGATCGGTAACGTCGTGCGCGGTCGATTCCGTTTCCAACGGCGCGTCCGCACCTTGTCGGCCGAAGGCAGGATGTCGGGCTGGGTATTGGCACTGGTTCCGCTCATTCTCTTCGGTGCCATGGCGATCATGAACCCGGACTATCTTCCGCTGTTGTTCGCGGAACCAATCGGTCAGAAGCTCGCCGCGGGCGCCTTTGTCTGGGCCGCAATCGGGATCTACTGGATCCGCCGAATCATTCGTATCGAAGTTTAGGGGCTACACATGGAAGCGCTCATAGCAGCATTACAGCAGTGGATCGAAGACCCACAGACCGTGCGCCTGGCCGTCATCGCGCTCGTAAGCGGCACGTTCGTGGTCTTTGGTCTCGGGGTCGGGTTCCTGGCACTCAATGCGACAAATCCGATCCGGCGGCGCCTGGGTGGCGCAGTCGCGCAGCCGCAGAAGGAAAAGGGCCGTACGCTCGTATGGATCAATACGATGCTCGGTCCCGTTTCGAGCTATGTCTTGCCGCAGAGCGAGATAGAGCGATCCCGGATCACCGAGAAGCTGGTCCACGCGGGATACCGTTCGCCCGACGCCGTAAAAGACTTTTACGCGACCAAAGTTGTTCTCGCCGTCGCGTTTGCGGCCGTTTTTATCATTGCGTCGCGCTGGATACCGGATCTGACGACACAGATGCAGTTTGTCTATATGGGATGCGCTGCCGGTGCCGGCATCTTCTTGCCGAATTTCGTGTTGGAACGCCTCGTCCAACGACGCATGAAGAAGCTTCGGCACGGCTTTCCGGATGCGCTCGATCTGCTCGTGGTTTGCGTCGAAGCCGGGCTCGGCATCTCGCAGGCGATACAACGCGTATCGGACGAGCTCGGTGTGAGCCACCCTGAGCTTGCCGAGGAGCTCGCGCTCGTCAATGCCGAAATTCGCGCGGGTGTCGATCGCGTGGAGGCGCTCAAGAACCTAGCCCATCGGACGGGTCTCGAGGACGTTCAGGGCCTCGTGAGCTTGCTCGTCCAGACCCTGCGCTTCGGTACGAGCATCGCCGAGTCTCTGCGTGTCTATTCCGTAGAGTTCAGGGACAAGCGCATGCAGAAAGCAGAGGAGCAGGCGGCGAAGATTGGCACGAAAATGGTTTTTCCGTTGGTCCTATTTCTGTTTCCGTGTTTTTTCTTGGTCGCCGTTGGTCCGGCCGTTATCGGACTGATATCTGTTTTTTCGACTATGTAAGGCAGAAGACGAACTATGATCATCAAGCAAAGGAATGCATTGAGTGTACGTGCGTCGCTACCCGTTGTGGCGATGGCCGTGCTTGCAGTGACGGGTTGTGCGGCGACCGGTGGCGCTAACAAGGGCGCATCGGCCAGCGAAAGCGTGCCTTCCGTGGCACAGACGCTGGCTACCGGTGACGATGCGGCGCGGCGCGGCGATTTCGAGCGTGCACTCGCTTACTACATGCAGGCCGTCAACGTGGAGCAGACGGCCGAAATCTGGATGCGTATTGGCGCCGCGTCGAGCCGTCTGAGTAACTCGCAACGCGCCCGCGACGCGTTTCTCAAAGTCCTCGAGCTCGAGCCGACGTGGACGGAGGCGCTCGAGGGAGCAGGCCTCGAATCGGTGGAGCTCGGCGACACGGCATCCGCGCGCGACTACTTGAACCGGACACTGCAGGCGGATCCGCAGCGATGGCGTTCGCACAACGCGCTCGGAACCCTGGACGACGAGGCCGGAAATCACGGGGCAGCGATCGCTCATTACACGGCAGCGCTGGAGATCAACCCCGAGTCGCCCGTCGTGCTGAACAATCTCGGCTATTCGAGATATCTGCTTGAGGATCTCGATCAGGCGGCCCGCGATCTCTACGCTGCGACACGGCTCGACCCGAAACATGAGCGAGCTTGGGCCAATCTCGCGCTCGTCTATGCGCACAAGGGCTGGTACGCGGACGCAGTGCAGGCGCTAGGGAAGGTTGCTGACGAGGCCGCCGCTCATAACGACATCGGTTACGTGGCTTTCCAGCGCGGCGATCTCGAAGATGCGGCTACGCTCCTCGAAGAAGCCGTGCGACTGTCGCCAGTTTATTTCGAGATGGCGAACAAGAATCTCGCCGCCGTGCGAGCGCGAATGGGAGGGTCGGTTCGAGCGCTCTCCACGCACGATGCCGAAATCGACGATCTGATGTCCGGCAATGCGACCTCGATGGTGGTCGATGAGCGCTGATATCGGGAAAAGCGGACACTCGACGCGGCGGCGCTCCAAGTCACTTCGCGCCCGCCGCTTCTATTTGCTTGTCGCGGCCATCGCTATTTCGCTCGCGGTTGTCGTGGCGACGTGGTGGCTGGAGCCGCGATACAAAGCGACCGCGAGACTCGAGCTAGACGGGCGCACATTCCCGGTCGAGGCTGGCGATAGCGCGCGAAATCAGGTCGACGAATTCCTCCGAGCGGTGCACGACATAGCCGCAAGCGGATTGCGGCGACCGAATGAGTCGGGTTTCGAGCTCCTCGATGTGTCGAGC
>JAHEEN010000160.1 GCA_024640685.1 Rhodospirillaceae bacterium | reverse complement strand
CTGACAGCGATCAGACAGCGGGCAGCCATCGCAACGGGGCTTCGACCGGCAGTAGCGTTTCCCGTGCGTGATGATCAAAGCGTGTAGTTGGTTCAGCGACGCCGTATCGGAGAACGTGCCTTCTATGCGTTCCTTCAACGCTGTGTCGGAAACGTCGGCTGGCGGCCCGTCAAGCCGCTCGAACAATCGCCTAGCGTACGCGTCAACGACGAATACGGCACGACCAAATGCGTAACCGAGTATGACGTCGGCCGTTTCCGGACCGACGCCCGACTGATCGAGCAACTGTCGACGAAGAACTTCGGTCGGCAGGGCATCGAGTGCGTCGAGACCGCCGCAGCTTGCAATGAACTGGGCCAATCCTTTCAGTCTCGCTGCCTTGGTTCGAAAAAACCCAGCTGGCCGAATCAGCGTAGCTAGCTCACTGGAATCGATGGCGGCCAGTGCGTCAGCCGACAGCAAGGCTCGATCACGAAGTGCGTCGACGGCCCTCGCCGCATTCGTCCACGTTGTACGTTGAACGAGGAGCGCGCCGGTCACAATCTCGATCCGGCTAGCACCTCTCCACCACTGTTGCGGACCGAGCTGTGCATGCAGCGTCTGCAGCAACTCGCGAGGCATGCTTAGAGCGACTGACTGTCTTGAAGCCCAACGGCCTCATAAAGCGCCGAAATTTCTTTACGCGCCAAGCGCCTGGAGTCGCCGCGGCGCATCGAGCCAAGCGCAAGCGGTCCGTACGCAACGCGGATAAGCCGACTGACCGGCGCCCCGACGGCGTCGAGAATACGCCGGATCTCTCGATTCCTGCCCTCACGCACACCGACTCGATACCAGCGGTTGGCGCCAGAGCCCCCATCGGGCCGGACGAACGACAGCGATGCAGGCCCATCGTCCAATTCGACGCCATCGAGCAGCCGCTGGATCTGAGGTCGAGACAGCTCCCCCAGCACTCTGACCGCGTACTCGCGAACGATTTCGTAACTCGGATGCATCAGCCGATGCGCGAGTTCACCATCGGTCGTCAGCAGCAGCAAGCCGGACGTACTGATATCCAATCGGCCGACACTGATCCAGCGGCCGCGCGGCGGCGGCTTGATCGCGTCAAAGACCGTCGAACGTTGCTGCGGATCGTCGCGGCTCGTGATTTCTCCAGCAGGTTTGTAGTAGGCGACGTGATGCTGGCGCGCGTCAGGCCGCGTCGAGCGACGAATCGAAACGCGGTCGCCATCGATCGCGAGTCGCTCGCTTCCCGAAATGCGATCGCCTAACTGGGCGCGCTTGCCATCGACGACGACGCGCCCGGCTTTAATCAGGGCTTCTATCTGGCGTCGCGAGCCTAAACCTGCGTTCGCGAGGACCTTCTGGATGCGTTCCGCCATCCGGGTGAATCCATAGCGTCGGCACCGACGCGGTTGAAGTGGCTAGCCCGGATATCTGACCGGACTAGAGACCAGGCTCGGGACGCGCAATTGATACGACGTTGCTGTCGGCCGATGCGACTTCGCCCGCGGCATCGTCTTGCTCGGTCGACTCATCCACATCCGTCGGCGAATCTGCAAATGCATCGATCAGATCCGACTGTGGGCTCATCTCAGGCAACCCGAGTTCGGGATTCAGCTCATCGAGATCCTTGAGCTCGGACAGCGGCGGCAAGTCCTCGAGTTTCTTCAGGCCAAAGTAGTCGAGAAACTCTTTGGTCGTTCCGAACATCGCCGGCTGACCGGGCACATCCCGGTGTCCGACGACGCGAATCCAGCCACGCTCGAGCAGCGTTCGGACGATGTTAGTGCTGACTGCGACGCCTCTGACGTCTTCGATATCGCCGCGGGTGAT
The DNA here is from genome assembly GCA_024640685.1 of Rhodospirillaceae bacterium. Taxonomy (GTDB): domain Bacteria; phylum Pseudomonadota; class Gammaproteobacteria; order Steroidobacterales; family Rariloculaceae; genus JAHEEM01. The sequence continues at coordinate 5,539 of JAHEEN010000160.1, read as the reverse complement.
CGGCTGGCGATACGCGATGAGCGCCAATGTCTCCAACAGCGCCCGACTGTACCGCGGCGTCCGCTCCTCCCAGAGTGGCGTCAGCCAATCGTTCATTCGGCTTCGAACTTGAATTCGATAACCGCTCGCGACCTCTTTGAGCTCGATACCACGCGCGTCGTAGTCAGCCTCGAGCTCCGCGAGTGCGTCCTTTAGTGCACTTCGATCCGGCGCCCCGCGTCGCCCGAAGAGTTCGGAGATGCGCTCGACGCTCAGAGGTCTTCCGGCGGCGAGAAGCGCAGCTTCGATGACGTGCTTTATTTCACGCTGTTCCATTGCTCACTCAACTTTCTTCGGCGGTTTCTCCGCCAACGTGGCCTTGCGCCGCACGTACATGAATCGGACCGTAGGCTTCGGATTGAACGACGCTGATCAGCGCTTCCTTCAGGAGCTCGAGGATCGCGAGAAACGTCACCGTCACACCCATTCGGCCTTCCTGTGGCTCGAACAGCTGCGAGAATTCCAAGTAACGCTCGCCGCTCAATGAACCCAGTACTGCGGACATCCTTTCTCGGACCGAAAGCGGCTCTCGCTGAATGTGGTGGTGCGCGAACATATCCGACCGATCGATGGCTTCTTTAAATGCAATCAGCAACTCTTTCAGCGTGATGTCGGGGAGCGTTGTCACGACGACCTTCTCCGGAACGTCGGCGCTGCCTTGAGTCACATCCCGCTCGAGACGCTCCAAAGAATCGAGATCGACGGCAGCCGTCTTGAATCGCTCGTACTCCTGCAGGCGACGCACGAGCTCGGCGCGCGGATCTTCCTCGTCACCGGCTTCATCGGTCTCCGGACGCGGCAACAACATCCGCGATTTAATCTCCGCAAGCGTTGCCGCCATGACCAAGTACTCGCCAGCGAGCTCGAACTGCATATCCTTCATCAGCTCGATGTAGTGCGTGTACTGCCGCGAGATCTCGGCGATCGGGATATTGAGTATGTCCAGGTTCTGACGGCGAATCAGATAAAGGAGCAGGTCTAGAGGTCCTTCGAATGCCTCGAGGAAGACTTCGAGCGCGTGTGGCGGAATGTAAAGATCTCTTGGGAGCTCGGTAACCGGCTCACCGTCAACGATCGCAAACGGCATTTCGCTCTGCGCCGGGGCCCCGGGACCCTCGTGAATAGGCGGTGCAGTCGATACCAGCTTGAGGTCCGGTTTGCCGTCCGGACGGGTTGTTTCCGCCACTAGCCGAATCCCGCGAGCGCCCAGAAGAAGTCTACGAAGAATAACAAAAAGGGCTCAATCAAGGGCCAGAGCAAACCCGAAACCATCAAGCCGATAATGATCAGTAAGCCGAACGGCTCGAGACGATGCAGAAACAGCGCGCCGGGCGGCGGTAGGAGCCCCGCGAGAACCCGACCGCCATCCAGTGGCGGCACCGGCAACATGTTGAATACGGCCAAGATGACGTTGAACTGGATTCCAGCAACGCAAACGCCGCGCAGCCAAGCGCCTGTCGTTCCATCGAGGCCCAGGACGTTGCTGTCGAGTGCAGCTAGCAGCGCCCACCCGGTCGCCATTAACAGATTCGATGCCGGGCCCGCTGCGGCGACCAAAATCATGTCGCGGCGAGGATTGCGAAGATTCCCGAAGGCGACTGGAACGGGCTTGGCCCATCCGAACATCATGCGCCCGCCGGAGAACACCAACAGCATCAGCGGCACCAAGATCGTACCGATTGGATCGATGTGTTTTACAGGGTTGAGCGTCAAGCGGCCCGCCCGCTCTGCGGTTGGATCGCCGAAGTATCGCGCGACCCATCCATGAGCAACTTCATGGACGGTGATTGCAAAGAGTAGCGGTATCGCCGCAACTGTCAGGAATCGAATGAGCTGCGCGGAGTCAACGTCTGGCATCGCCCTATTATACGTACATCAATGACCCGGGATGCATCTGAGGGCTCACTACTCGAAAGACGACGTCTCGCCCTTACCGTGCCGCCGCAGAATGACGTCGCCGTTGGACAGGTCCACAACCGTTGTCGGCTCTATTCCACAGGACCCGCCGTCGACGATCGCGTCAACGTCATGCTCGAGACGTGCGCGGATCTCTGTTGCGTCGGTCATCGGTAGATCTTCGCCAGGCAGGAGCAGTGTGGAGCTCATCAACGGCGCGCCAAGCACGTCGAGTATGCCCTGGACGATGCCATGTGCGGGTACTCGTAGACCAATCGAACGGCGTTTTGGATGCTGCAGTCTCTTCGGCACTTCGCTGGTCGCCCGCAAAATGAAGGTGTAGGGGCCTGGCGTGTGCGCCCGAATCAACCGGTAGGCCTGGTTGTCGATGCGAGCGTAAGTCGCAACTTCAGACAGGTCACGACAAACGAGCGTGAAGTTGTGGTCCTTCGCCGTCTCCCTAAGCCGGCGGATCCGCTCGACGGCCGATTTCTCCCCCAATTGGCAGCCGAACGCGTAGCAGGAGTCGGTCGGGTAAACGATCAAGCCTCCCGCAAGCAAGATGTCCGCGATCGAGCGCAACAACCGCGGCTGTGGATTCGACGGGTGTGGCGCGAAGAATTGAGCCATAGCGCACCTATTTTAGACCCAGCCGCGTGTCTGGAGGATGCCCGTTGCGCTACACTCACGCCCCTATCTGTAGCCGATCACTGTTATGCAGGCTCTATTTGACTTTCTACCGCTGGTGATTTTCCTCGCGGCCTACTTGTACGGAGGAATGTATATCGCGACCGGCGCACTGATGGCTGCGATGATTGCATCGGTCATCGTGCAGTATGTGCGCCAACGGACGGTATCAACGATGTTGTTGACGTCGACCGTGCTAGTAGTAATTTTTGGCGGTATTACGCTAGCACTCCGCAATCCCATCTTCTTTCAATGGAAACCGACGATTGTCAATCTGCTATTCGCCGGCGCATTTCTCGGCAGTCAACTAGTTGGCCAGAAAACGCTGACTGAGCGAATGATGGGACACGCGATCGAACTCGACGACTCACTGTGGAGACAGCTCAATCTGTTGTGGGTAGGCACGTTCGTTTTCTTGGCGACTGCAAATCTAGTCGTGCTCTACAACTTCGATGAACAGACATGGGCATTCTTTAAGGTATTCGGCTCTCTCGGAATCACATTCGCGATGGTGTTGTTACAAGCCGTCTGGATATCCGTTAAAACGAATGGGGATGCAGGTCAGCGAGAATCTGTCGACTAGTCTACTCAGCTGATTCAGCCTCAGACTTGAAGTCAGAACGGTAGATCACCGATATGCGCGGCAATGATCAATGAGCAATCCGGAACGGGAATCTCGAATTCGAACCTTGTTAGAATCGGCCTTCAGTCCACAAGAACTCCTAATTCGCGATGACAGCCATCTACATGCAGGGCATGAGGGCGCACGCGACGGAAAAGGACACTACGCAGTTACTATCGTCTCCGAGGCCTTCAAAGACTGCCGCCGGATCGAGTGCCATCAAATGATCTACGCCGCTCTAGGCGACATGATGGCAACTGACATTCATGCGCTGAGCATTTCTGCATCACCGCCGCCGGCTGGGCAAGACGAGTAGAAAACGAGATAGGCGATCAAATCATGAAGATATACACGCTGATCATAGCCCTAGGACTCGTCATCGCGGCTGCGTGCACAACCGAGACAGCCAATGAAGCCGAGATTGGCGAAGCCGAATTAGTTGCGACGGTTGACGGATATTCGATTTCGGCAGCAATGTTCTCGTTCTATGCCAGATCACGCGCACAGAAAGATATACCAGACCTGGCGCCCGAAGAACATGACCGGCTTCTCGATGAGCTCATCCAACTCGTCCTGCTTTCGAACGCGGCCGAGGCAGGAGGATTGGTTACCGATACCGAGTTTGCAGCGGAGCTCGAGCTTCTCCAGCTACAGACGATCGCTAGACGCCAGATCGGGGCCGAGCTCGACCGCGATCCAGTAACGGAGGCAGAGCTTAGACAAGCGTACGAGGAGAATCTGGATCAGCTTGCCGGTGTGCAGTATAAGGCCCGCCACATTCTGGTTGATGCAGAGTCAGACGCGCAGAATTTGATTGCCGAGCTCCAGCAAGGCGCAGACTTCCAGGAACTTGCCCGAACGCATTCAACCGGCCCGTCCGGACCAGATGGTGGTGACTTGGGCTGGTTCTCCGCAGATCGCATGGTCGCGCCATTCGCAACCGCGGTGCGCGCGATGGAGGTCGGGACCTATACCACTCAGCCAGTCCAGACCCGCTTCGGATGGCACGTCATTCTGCTGGAAGAGAAATCCGATGCCGTCGCCCCCAGCCTAGACGCTGTTCGCAACGATGTATCGAACATGGCTGAGCAGCAAAAGGTTGATTCTTATCTCGAGCGGTTGCGGGCTAACGCGGTGATCGACCTGGGCGCTGAGTCATCTATGTGACGAGTCTAAACGGCTTTAATCCTCTTCAATATAGTGATAGATACCGATTCCTGTGTGAATCACTCTGCCATCAGGGTCTTGGGAAGTATTTTCACTCTCCTGTGCACTTAGCCAGTTATCAAGTTCCACCAAAAGTTGCTGACCTTTTTGGCGAAGTAGACTATTGAAAGCTGGTAACAGGTCTTCGCGTAACCCGTTATCTGCGACTACAACACGCTCAAATCGACCAGAGTCTTGGGCATCCTTCTCCATGTTGTACTCGACTGTGTTTAGAAAGTTACGCACCACTGTTCCTAATCGCTCTAAGGCATCTGGATGCAAACTCTGCGGCACATATGCTCTAGTCAGTACTTTTAGCGCCCCACCAGGTGTTTCCTCAACCACGCCAACGCGCAAGAGTTCCTCTACCATTAACGACGTCGTCATGTCGGGGCAGTAACGCCGCATTAGGTCACTGAAACTAATGCCATCAGGAGAAATCATTGGAAGCTCAAGGGGCATTCCATACGGTCCGGTAAAATCGGCGTCTGTATGCCAGCCCTGCAGTACTCTCGTTACTCGATGAAGGTTTCCATCGTGAGAGGGCAGAGACTTGCCCCCGAGAATTTCTCTTTGAAGTGCAACCTCCTTGCGAGATAGTCCAGTTAGAATTGCAGCGCGAGACTCCGATTTTTCTCTATCGGGCAAAGCAAAATCGACCTCTGCAACGTCAACAAAAACCAACTTCAGGTACTCTGTAAACTCTCCATGCGTAATTCCGTTTCTTATGAGAATCCGAATCAACGGCCTCATTAGGTAGCGATAGGAAGCGAGCAACCCTGTACGAACGGAATCGATCATTGTTCAGCAGTCAAAGATTTCGAGGACCACCGAGCTAGGGAACTGCATCGATTCTCAAGCGTCAATATGGCGGCGTCAATCAGTGCGTATTCTGGACGCATTCGGAATTTCGAAAACCACAAGAGAGGTTACAACGCATAGCGTTGTAGCCTCTGTTTTACGCAATACTCGGGGATTGGAAACCCGGTAGCCCTGAGCCTGCTAGAGCTCTCTCTGCTACTGAAGTGCACCACCGTGGATGCCCTGGAGGGCCCCACCATGGATTCCCTGAAGCGCACCACCGTGAAT
>JAHEEN010000159.1:3001-7417 GCA_024640685.1 Rhodospirillaceae bacterium | reverse complement strand
TGGGCTTTTAGATCGTCGAGCACGGCGAGGACGAGCTCGCTGACGGCCGGTGTCGATAGGGATTTCTGCGACATCATTTGGCGCTAACGATAGACATCCGCAGCTAGCAACCGCTCGCGAACCGCATCGGGTACCAGGTAACGGGGATCGCGACCGTCGGCGAGGTCGCGCCTGAGCGCTGTCGAGGATATCTCGAGCTGCGTGATCGGCACGACGACCGCCCGCCCAGCCGGCTGCTCGCGCAGACTCGCGACATCGGACGTGCGGCGCGCCGCTAGTAACTGACCGAGTACGCCGTCGCTCGGCGGGACCCACCCCGGCCGATGCGCGACAACGATGTGCGCGTGGTCGCTGAGCTCGGCCCAACGATGCCACGTCGGCAATCCCAAAAATGCGTCCATGCCGAGCAACAAGCATAGTGGCCGTTGCGGCTCCTCGCGGCGCATGTCGATCAGGGTATCAATCGTATACGATGGGCCGGAACGCTCGAGCTCACGCCCATCGACACGAAAACGCGGCTCGACGGCCGTCGCCGCGCGCACGAGCTCGAGACGAAACTCGACGGGCCGCGACGGCGATTCGCGATGCGGTGGTTCTCGACACGGCACGAATGCAACCTGCTCGAGCGACAGCTGCTCGAGCGTCTCGAGCGCGAGGCGCAAATGGCCGACATGAATCGGGTCGAACGTTCCGCCGAGGACTCCGAGAGGCCCGGACACTCAAGCCACCTCGCGGCGGGTCTCGATGGGCTTCAGCGCCGCCAGCAGCAACGCCGTGATCGCCTGCCACGCGTCACCGGGCTGGTTGCCCTTGATGATGCGATCTACGGCGACGGCCTGCCGCAGCAGGTCCGCGACGCGTTGCTCGGAATAGCGCTTAAGCGCCCCGCGCACGAGCCGCTGGCGACGCTGCCAGACCCCGAATCCGAGCAATGCGCGGTCGTCGAGACGCTGTCCGCGGCTCGCGGCCGCGTGCAGTTTCGCCAAAAGCGTTAGCTCGCGACTCAGTGACCAGCCGACGAGTACCGGCTCGACGCCCTCGTCGATCAAGCCGTCCAGCACGCCGAATGCGCGCTTCGCATCGCCTGCGAGCAGCGCATCGACGAGCCGGAATACGTCGAAACGGGCATTACTTTCGACGGCCTCGAGCACCTTCGCCTCGTCGATGCGCGAATCGGGCTCGAGCAGCGCCAATTTGCGAAGCTCTTGATCGGCCGCGAGCAGATGCCCCTCGATACGATCGGCGAGGAGCTCCGTGGCTCCTCTAGTCAACGTCAAGCCGAGCGCCGCGGCGCGGCGCTCGATCCAAGCAGGTAGATGAGCGCGATCGACGGGCCACACCTGGACGACGGCCCCTGCCTTGTCGATGGCCTTCACCCAGCGGCTGCGCGCCGCCGACGCGTCGAGCTTGCTCGTGACGACAAGCGTCAGCCGATCGGGATCGTCGCTCTTCGCGAGCCGCTCGAGCGCCTTGCCACCGGCATCGCCCGGGCGCGGCGAGGTAAGGCGCAGCTCGAGCACTCGCCGCGATGCGAACAACGACAGCGTGTCGGCGCTCGCTTCGACGTCTTGCCATTTGAAACCGCGCTCGACGACGTACAGGTCGCGTTGATCGAACCCTGCCGCGCGCGCGCAGGCTCGAATCTCGGCGGCCGCCTCGGCGACGAGCAACGGCTCGTCGCCGGTCACGAGGTAGACCGGCGCAAGACTGCGCGCGAGCCGCGCACCGAGCTCACGTGCGTTGAACTTCACTGCGGCGCCGGATCGTCGAGCTGTGCCATGATGATTCCGCGATCCTCGAGCAAGACCGGAATGCCGTCCACAATCGGATAGGCCAATTTGCCGTCGCGGGTTACCAGTGCCTCGGTAACCGGCTCTGTCAGCGTGTGCTCTCCGCGGTCCTTGATCTCGCCGCGACCGATCGCGGCGTCGAGGCGCTCGAGCCGGTCCCTCGACAGCGGCAATAGCGGCGCGTGCGTGACCGGACAACACAGGATGTCGAGCAGCTGCTCAGTGGGACTCATGAGGCTCTCCGTTAGCTTCGGGCGTTGCAACGGGATCGTAGCCTGATCCACCCCATGGGTGACAGCGCCCGATCCGGCGCAACGCCATGAGGCTACCGCGCAGCGTGCCGTGGATCTCGATGGCTTCGGCCGCGTAGACCGAGCAGGTCGGCTCGAAACGGCACTGTCGACCCAGCCACGGCGACAGCGTCAATTGATAGGCGCGTATCCCGCCGAGCAACAGCGCCGCCGGTAGACGTCTCAGGGTGACCATCACCGCGTCCGCCGCCAGCGCACACCGTCGGCGCCGTCCTCGATGACGATTCCCGCATGCGCCAGGCGATCGCGAATCTCGTCGGCCTCGGCAAAGCGGCGCTGCTCGCGCAGCGCCAAGCGCTGCGCGAGCAGCGCGTCGATGTCCGCTGGGCCGATTCCATCGTCATCGCTGCCGCCGGCGAACCACGCGTCGGGGTCGTCTTGCAGCAAACCGAGCAGACTCGCGCCTGACCTAAGCGATTGCGCAGCTGCGAGCCGTTCGGCGGGGTCCTCAGCGCGGTTCGCATCGCGCGCGAGCGCGAATAGCTCCGCAAGCGCTCGTGGCGTATTGAGGTCATCCTCGAGCGCGGCGGCGACCGTCGCTGGCGGCTCGACTCTATCCGCTGCATCGAGCTCACCGACGACGCCGGCCGTGCGCAGCGCGCCGTACATACGGTCGAGCTTTTGGCGTGCATCGGTCAACACGTCGGCGTTCCAGTCGAGTGGTTGGCGGTAGTGCGCCGTCAGAAGACCGAGACGAATCGCCTCGCCCGGCGCCTCGGACAGCAGCTCGCGCACCAGCAACACGTTGCCGAGCGACTTCGACATCTTCTCGCTATCGACGTGAATCAGCCCGTTGTGAATCCAATAACGGCAGTACGGCGCGCCACCGTGCGCGCACGTGCTCTGCGCGATCTCGTTCTCGTGATGCGGAAACACGAGATCCTGGCCACCGCCGTGAATATCGATCGTCCGCCCGAGGTGCGCCTCGGCCATCGCCGAGCATTCGATGTGCCAGCCCGGCCGGCCACGCCCCCAAGGACTGTCCCAGCCGACGAGATCCTCAGGCGACGGCTTCCACAGCACGAAGTCGGCAGGATCCTTTTTATAAGGGGCGACTTCGACGCGCGCGCCGGCAATCAGCTCGTCGCGATCTCGCCCGGACAGCACGCCGTAGTCGGGGTAGCTCTCAACGGCGAACAACACGTGGCCGTCGGCCTCGTACGCATGTCCGCAGCCGATCAGCGCCTCGATCATCGCGACAATCGCCGGCATGTGCTCGGTGACGCGCGGCGCAACGTCCGGACGCAGCACGCCGAGCGTATCCATGTCCTCGAGGTACGCGTCGAGATAGCGATTCGTCAGCACGCTGATATCGATGCCTTCGGCCTTCGCCGCTGCATTGATCTTGTCGTCGACGTCAGTGATATTGCGCACGTACGTCAAATCGTAGTTTCGCCGCAGCAGGCGCGCGAGGACGTCGAAAACGACCGGCGGTCGCGCATTGCCGATATGCGCGAAGTTGTAGACGGTCGGCCCGCAAACGTACATCGTGACTTTGCCAGGAACGGTCGGCTCGAAGAGCTCCCGCTCTCGCGTCAGCGTGTTGTGTAGATAAAGGGCCATTCGAAGTCCGACGTCGCGCAGCCAAGCTCACCAAGGTGCGCAATGATACCAAGCCCATTCGGGGTTCGACCGAGACGGCGCCGGCAGCCACGCTTCGCGTGTCGCCGTTGGCGGCATTCGGTGACAGCGAGCCTGGCGAAATCCGGTCGGCCGCCCGATCGGGCTGTGCCCTATAATGGGCGCCCCGAGCGAGCGGAGATACGGAATGTCGACTGAATTTGCGCAACGCAAATCGATAGAGCAAGTCGAGGAAGGCACGGAGCTCGCGCCGAAGTTCGACGCCGATGGGCTGATCCCAGCTGTGACGACCGACTATGTATCGGGGGAGCTGCTGATGCAGGGCTATATGAATGCAGAAGCGCTGCGCCGCACGATCGAGACCGGCGAGGCGCACTACTTCAGTCGCAGCCGCGGCGTGCTCTGGCACAAGGGGGGGACGAGCGGTCTCGTGCAGACGGTACGGGAACTCTTGATCGACGACGATCAAGACTGCGTCTGGCTGCGCGTCGACGTCGCCGGCGGTGCGAGCTGCCACGTCGGTTATCGATCGTGTTTCTATCGCCGCATCCCAATTGGCGCAGACGCAGAGACGGGGCCGCTGCAGTTCACCGAATCGGACAAGGTATTCGACCCGCAAGCAGTCTACGGCGACGCGCCGAACCCGACGAAGCTCTAGCCCGATCGCAGCCGATACGTCGGCTTCCCGCTGTCATCGATCAAATCGCGCTCGGTTAGCCAACGCTGCGCGTCGC
>JAHEEN010000159.1:0-2901 GCA_024640685.1 Rhodospirillaceae bacterium | reverse complement strand
GCGGCCTTACCGAGCACCTGTCTCTCGTTGAACGTATACGTCCGTGTCACGAGCAACGACTCTGGCGCGAGAAGCTCGTCGCCGTCTGCGATAAATGAGAACGTCACGAGGTAGAATAGCTCGAACTCACGCGGCACGTTGCGCGCGGACACCGACAAGATCCGCTGACCCGTGTCGTCCTCGATGATTCGCAAAATGGCGCTCGCGTCCTGCGGCGACTCGACGACGACTGCGCCGCGATCCCGTAACGCGGTCCGTAAGCTCGCATAGAACTCCGAATACGGATCGTCGGTCTGCAGATAAGTCGAGGCCGTCGCGGGCGGTAGCTCGCCCAAGCTGCCCTGCAGTTGGAATCCGCAACCGCTGATCGAACAGACGGCAAAGATCGCCGCACATCGCTTGATTCTATTGCTGAGAATAAAGATCATCCGTGCCAACCCGGCGCTGGCGACGACGCAAGCGGCCGCAACAATGGCGACGCCGAACTTGTCGCATTCGAGGAACGTTCAGAATGTCAGCCTATCCATTCAAAGAGATCGAGCTCAAGTGGCAACGATACTGGGAGCGGAACAAGACATTCAAGACCCCTGAGCGCCTAGATCGCACGAAACCCAAGTACTACGTGCTCGACATGTTCCCGTACCCCAGTGGCGACGGGCTCCACGTCGGTCATCCGGAGGGCTACACGGCGTCGGATATCATCGCACGCTACAAGCGGATGAACGGTTTCAACGTCCTGCATCCGATCGGCTGGGATGCATTCGGCCTGCCGGCCGAGCAGTATGCGATACGGACCGGAACGCACCCTAAGGACACGACCGAGAAGAACGTCGGGCGGTTCCGCGAGCAGCTCAAGGCGCTCGGTTTCTCGTATGACTGGGACCGCGAAGTCAACACGACCGATCCCGGCTACTACCGCTGGACGCAGTGGATTTTCAAGCAGTTCTTCGAGCGCGGCCTCGCCTACCAGGAGGAGATGCCCGTCTGGTGGTGTCCGGAGCTCGGCACGACGCTCGCAAACGAGGAAGTCATTGACGGTAAATCCGAGGTCGGCGGATTCCCGTGTGTGCGCCGGCCGCTGCGCCAGTGGGTGCTGCGAATCACCGCGTTCGCCGACGCGCTGCTCGAGGGCCTCGACGATCTCGACTGGCCGGATAGCACGAAGGAGATGCAACGCAACTGGATCGGCCGTAGCGAAGGCGCCGAGGTCGACTTTCCAATCCTCGGCCACGCCGACCAAGCGTTGCGCGTGTTCACGACACGCCCTGATACGCTGTTTGGCGCTACCTACATGGTGCTCGCGCCCGAGCACGCGCTGGTCGACTCGATCGTGTCCGACGCGCAACGCGACGCTGTCGCAGCGTACTGCGCCGAGGCGTCACGCAAAAGCGAGTTCGAGCGTGCCGAGCTGCAGAAGACGAAGACCGGCGTGTTCACCGGTGCTTATGCCGTTAATCCTGCCAACGACGAGCAGATTCCGATCTGGGTCGCTGACTACGTGCTCGCAAGCTACGGTACTGGCGCAATCATGGCCGTTCCGGGCGAGGATCAGCGCGATTGGGATTTTGCGGCAGCTTTCGACCTGCCGATCGTCCGCACGGTCGAGCCGCCGGAGGACTTCGACGGCGAGGCGTACACGGGTGAAGGCGACGCAATAAACAGCAATTTCCTGAACGGCCTGGGCGTCGCCGATGCAAAGGCCAAGATGATCGCGTGGCTCGCGGAGACCGGCCGCGGCAAGCCGCGAGTCAACTTCAAGCTCCGAGATTGGCTGTTTTCGCGCCAGCGCTACTGGGGTGAGCCGTTTCCGATCGTGTTCGTCAACGGCACCGCACAGAGCGTGCCCGACGAAGCCTTGCCGGTCGTTCTACCTGAGCTGCAGGAATTCAAGCCGAGCGGCACACCCGAGGGTCCGCTCGCGACAGCCGGCGACTGGCTTGCGACCGTCGACGCCGACAGCGGGCAGCCCGCGCAGCGTGAAACGAACACGATGCCGCAGTGGGCTGGGTCGTGTTGGTACTACCTCCGGTATATCGATCCGAACAACGACGAGCAGCTCGTCGACCCGGAGCTAGAGCGTTACTGGATGCCCGTCGATCTCTACGTCGGTGGCGCCGAGCACGCGGTATTGCATCTGCTTTACGCACGCTTCTGGCACAAACTGCTGTTTGAGGCCGGCGTCGTGTCTAGCCCAGAGCCGTTTCGACGTCTCGTGCACCAGGGCATGATCCTCGGCGAGCTCGAGTTCACGCTATATGTCGATGCCGGCGGCGAGCAACCGGTATCCGCAGAGCACGTCCGCGACGGCCATGACACACGCACGGGCAACGCGGTCGCAAGCCAGCGAGTTGGTGACGACGCCGTCGAAAAATCGGGAGAGCACTTCGTGCTGCGCAAGGACTCGTCGATTCGCGTCGACGCGCGCGCATTCAAGATGAGCAAGAGCCGCGGCAACGTCGTCAACCCCGATGAGGTCGTCGACGCGTACGGCGCCGATGCCTTCAGGCTGTACGAGATGTTCATGGGCCCGCTCGAGCAGGTCAAGCCATGGAACACGCGCGGCGTCGAGGGCACGCACCGATTCTTGAACCGCGTCTGGCGATTGGTCGCGGCGGACAAAGGCGACGGCATCAGCGATAAGATCAACGATGATGCCGCCTCGAAGGAGCAGCTGATAGCCTTGCACCAAACGATCGCCAAAGTCAGCGACGATATCGAGGGCTTGCGCTTCAATACGGCGATCGCCGCGCTGATGGAGTTCAGCAACGCGGCAGGGCGGTGGCCGGCGCTACCGCGAGACGTTGCGCAGACCTTCGTGCTACTACTCGCGCCATTGGCACCGCACATCGCCGAGGAGCTCTGGGCGCGCCTCGGCGCATCGGAGTCGCTTGCCTACGTCCC
>JAHEEN010000158.1 GCA_024640685.1 Rhodospirillaceae bacterium | reverse complement strand
TTCAAGCCCCGAACGCCTGTCGCCGTGCGCCCCATCGCACGAACGTCACGCTCCGAGAACCGAATCGCCTTGCCCGATCGCGCGAACAACATGATGTCCTGCTGACCATCGGTAATATCGGTACCGATCAGCCGATCGTCCTCGCGAAGCTCGACGGCGATAATGCCGTTGGCGCGCGGTCGCGAGAACGCCTCGAGCGGCGTTTTCTTCACAGTGCCTTGACTCGTCGCAAAAACGACGAAGCGGTCTTCGGCGAAGTCCTTGACGGGCAACACAGCGTTGATGCGTTCACCCTCTGCCAGCGGCAACAGGTTCACGATCGGCCGCCCGCGCGAGCCCGGGCCGGCCTGCGGGACTTGATAGACCTTGAGCCAGTACACCTTGCCGAAGCTCGAAAAGCACAACAGCGTGTCGTGCGAGTGAGCGATGAACAGCTGGTCGATGAAGTCTTTGTCCTTGACGCGCGCTGCGGACCGGCCCCGCCCACCGCGGCGCTGTGCTTGATAGGCAGCAACGGGCCGCGCCTTAACGTAACCGCCGTGAGACATCGTGACGACGAGATCTTCCTCCGGAATCAAATCTTCGATCGTCAAATCCGTATAGGCCTCGACGATCTCGGTGCGCCGCGAATCGGCATAGCGATCCCGTATCTCGGTCAACTCCTCGCGTATGACTCTCTGGAGTTCGTCGGGGTTGGCGAGTATTTCCTGAAATTCCTGAATACGCTCGATGATTTCGGCGAACTCTTTGAGGATCTTGTCCTGCTCGAGCGCTGTCAGCCGATGCAGACGCAAGTCGAGAATGGCCTGCGCCTGCGACTCAGAGAGTCGGTAGCGGCCGTCGATGAGACCTGAGTCGTCTCCGACGCCGTCCGGTCGCGTGGCCTCGGCACCGGCGCGCTCGAGCATCTCGACAACTGCGCCTGGCTCCCAGTGCTCTGCGACCAAAGCACGTTTTGCCTCGGCCGGCGAAGGCGACGCCTTGATCAAAGCAATGACTGGATCGATGTTCGCGAGCGCAACCATCAAACCTTCGAGCGTGTGCGCGCGCTCGCGGGCCTTGCCGAGATCGAACAACGTGCGCCGCGTGATGACCTCTCGCCGGTGCCGTAAAAAGACTTCGAGCAGATCCTTGAGGCCCAGCAGCTTCGGTTGACCATCGACGAGCCCCACCATGTTGATGCCGAATACGCTCTGCAGTGGCGTTTGCTTGTAGAGGTTGTTCAGCACGACGTCGACGAGCTCGCCGCGCCTGAGCTCGATGACGACACGCATGCCGTCCTTATCGGATTCGTCGCGAAGCTCGGTGATACCTTCGAGCCGCTTCTCGCGGACCAGCTCCGCGATCTTCTCGATCAGACGCGCCTTATTGACTTGATAAGGCAGCTCCGTGATCACGATCGCTTCGCGACCTCGTTGGGCGAGCGGCTCCGTGTGCGTACGTCCACGCACGTAGATACGCCCGCGGCCGGTCTTGTAGGCGCTGACGACACCCTGGACCCCATGGATGAGGCCCGCCGTCGGGAAATCCGGGCCCGGAATGTGCTGCAGCAGATCGGCGATCGTCAGATTGGGGTCGGCAAGCAGTGCAAGACAAGCGTCGACGACTTCGCCTAAGTTGTGTGGCGGAATATTCGTCGCCATGCCGACCGCGATGCCGGATGAACCGTTGACGAGCAAGTTCGGAATCCGAGTCGGCAGCACTGTCGGCTCGTGCTCCGTCTCGTCGTAGTTCGCCGCGAAGTCGACCGTGTCCTTGTCGATATCGGCCAAGAGCTCTTGCGCAATCCGGGCCATGCGCACTTCGGTATAGCGCATCGCTGCCGGCGCATCGCCGTCGACCGAACCGAAATTGCCCTGACCGTCGATCAGGACGTAACGCATCGAGAACGACTGCGCCATGCGCACGATCGTGTCGTAGACGGCGGCATCTCCATGCGGATGGTATTTGCCGATGACGTCACCAACGACGCGCGCGGATTTCTTGTAAGGCTTATTGTAGTCGTTGCCGAGCTCGCGCATCGCGTAGAGCACGCGGCGATGAACGGGTTTGAGACCATCCCGAATATCCGGCAACGCGCGCCCGACGATTACGCTCATCGCGTAATCGAGATACGACTGCCGCATCTCGTCTTCGAGATTGACGGGCACTATGTCCTTGGCTACGTCAGACATCTATGGAGCTAAAAAATACCCATCCCAGCCGGGTTCCGGACGAACCGTCTGGGCGTATTCACAGTTGAGATTCTGGCGGTTCCTCAGGCCTTTGCGGCCCTGCGCTAGTGTCATGCTCGGCGTGCTGCCACGATGGCTCGAAGCGCTGATGAATCCGGGGAGAATTCTAGCATATTCCCAGTCTGGCCCGTAGCGTTATAGCCTGCCGAAAAGGCTATACTTCGGACCCTGACACGCGCCGCGATCCGATAGAACATTCACGTGACCGAACGAATCGATGCTCTGATCTGCCCGCGCTGGACGATACAGGTAGAGCCGAGCTGCGAGGTCAAAACGGGTCTTAGTCTCGCGATCGACGAAGGTCGAATCATCGACCTGCTACCGCGTGCCGAAGCAGAGTCGAAGTACGCGCCAAATGCCGTTCACGAGCGTCCCGCGCATGTGCTGTTACCAGGCTTCGTCAATGCGCATACCCATGCGGCGATGACACTGCTGCGCGGCATCGCCGACGATATGGCCCTCGAGCGATGGCTCAACGATCATATCTGGCCGACCGAGATGCGTCTCGTGACACCGGACTTCGTTGCCGATGGGACGGCGCTTGCGGTTGCGGAGATGTTGCGCGGTGGGACTACGTGTTTCTCGGACATGTATTTCTTCCCGGATACAGTCGCAGACGTTGCCGCCAACGCGGGCATGCGAACCGTCGTCGGCATGATCGTGCTCGATTTCCCGACACCATGGGCCGACAATCCGGCCGAGTACATCAGCAAGGGACTCGAGCTGTTCGACGCCTACAAGGGACACCCGCTGGTATCGTTGACGTTCGCGCCGCATGCACCTTACAGCGTCGCCGACGAGACACTCAAACGCGTGCGCAAGCTCGCCGACGAGCTCGAAGTGCCCATCCACATGCATGTCCACGAGACGGCGAGCGAAGTGGCGGATGCCGTTGCGCAGACCGGGCAACGCCCGCTAGCCCGACTCGACGAGCTCGGCCTGGTGACGCCCGCTTTGATTGCCGTGCACGCGACCCAGCTGCTCGACGATGAGGTCCAGCAGCTGGCCGTCGCCGGCGCTCATGTCGCGCACTGCCCACGATCGAATCTCAAGCTTGCAAGCGGCACGTGTCGAACGGCCGACTTGGTCGCGGCTGGTGTCAACGTAGCGCTTGGTACCGACGGCGCTGCAAGCAACAACCGACTGGACCTGTGGTCCGAGATGTCGTTTGCGGCGCTGCTCGGCAAGAATCATGTCGGCAATGCCGAGGCACTGCCGGCATCGACGATGTTGCGAATGGCCACGATAAACGGCGCTCGCGCGATCGGATTGGATCAGCAAATCGGCTCACTCGAGGCCGGCAAATCTGCCGACGCCATTTGCGTGCGCTTGGACGCGCCCGAGGTTACGCCGGTCCTCGACCCGCTATCACAGCTCGTCTACAGCGCCGGCCGCGAGCACGTCACCGATGCGTGGGTAGCTGGACGACACGTGCTCGCCGATGGCGCGTTGACGAAGATCGACGAGGCGCTCGTGCTCGAACGCGCCAACGACTGGGCGCAACGGGTCATGGAATCGTGACAGCGTCTTCGTCCAACGTCGACGCTGCCGAGGTCGCAAGCTTCGACGCGCTCGCCGATCAATGGTGGGACCCGCAAGGCCCACTGCGCACACTGCATGAGATCAACCCGCTACGCCTCGAGTATGTGCGTGCCCATGCGGCGATCTCCAACCAGCGCGTCCTCGATGTCGGCTGTGGTGGCGGACTGTTCAGCGAGGCGCTTGCCGCCGATGGCGCCGATGTTATCGGCATCGATCTCGCGGCTGGCAGCCTCGCCGCAGCCGCAGCGCATGCCACAAAGACCGGACTGAGGATCGACTATCTCGAGTCCGATATCGACGCGCAGAGCACGACACACGCTGACGAATACGACATCGTGACTTGTCTCGAGCTACTCGAGCACGTGCCCGACCCTGAGCGGCTCGTTTCGGGCTGTGCCCGTGCGGTCAAGCCGAATGGCATCGTGTTTTTCTCGACAATCAATAGGAACGCGAAGAGTTTTGCGCTCGCGATCGTTGCCGCGGAGTATCTGCTGAATCTCGTCCCTCGCGGCACTCACGAGTATCAGAAACTGATTCGGCCGGCGGAGCTTGCCGCTTGGTGCCGCAGCGCCGGGCTCGAAGTTGTCGATATCACGGGTATGCAATTCAATCCGCTAACACGCCGACACCGCCTCGGCGGCCCAGTCGATGTCAACTATCTCTGTTGCGCCAGGCGCACGAGCTCGACATGACGATCCAAGCCATCCTATGGGATCTCGATGGCACGCTCGTAGATACTGCACCCGATTTATGCGCCGTGCTGACAACGCTACTCAAGCGACGCAACGTGCCGCCACTGCCGTATGCGCTGGCGCGCAATGAGGTCTCCAATGGCGCGATCGGCATGCTCAGAGCAGCGTTTCCGGGAACGACCGATGCCGACGAGCTCGAACGGCTGCGACTCGAGTTCCTCGATATTTACCTCGAGAAAGTCTGTGTTTATTCACGTATTTTCAGTGGCTTAGAGATTTTTCTTTCTAAACTAGATGAATCTAGGATCCCATGGGGCATCGTCACGAACAAACCTCACGCAATGACGGTTCCGCTACTGAAGGCGCTTGCGATCGACGATCGGCCGGCGTGCGTGATCAGCGGAGACCGCCTTGCTCAGCGCAAGCCCCATCCTGCCCCGCTGTTGCTCGCAGCGGAGGAGCTCTCGCTAGCCCCCGCAAGCTGCGTCTACATTGGCGATGCGCCACGCGATATCGAGGCGGGCCGTGCGGCTGGCATGACGACGATAGCGGCGGCCTATGGCTATATTCCCATGCGCGACGATCCCTACGGCTGGGGCGCTGACGTCGTCGTGCACCGGCCGCTGGGACTATGGGACGCTTATCGCTCTCTCGAGACGATTACAGGAGCGCGGCGGCATGCCTGACGGGCCGTGGCAAATCCTGGCAGCCTGGGGGTTGGGCGCCATCGCAGTTGGTGTCGGACTCGGCTGGCTTATCGCGCAAATTGGACGCGCGAAGCTGCGCCACGAGCTCGATCTTTGTCGTGCGACAGTCAAGACCCAGGAACATCAAGAAACGGAGCGGCAACAAGCGCTGACGCTCGCGTCAGAGCGGCTCAGCAGTGTGTTCAGCGAGCTTGCGAGCCACCACCTGCGCAACCACAGCGAAACGTTTTTAAAGCTCGCTCAAGAGAATCTGGGTAGCCACCAGGAAAGAGCCAAGGGCGAGCTTGCCGCTCGCCAACAGGCCGTCGAGAGCCTCGTCAAACCGATTCGTGAAGCGCTGCAGAAGACCGAGGCGCAGATCGCCGCGCTCGAAAAGTCCCGCGAGCACGCGTTCGGCTCAATCAACGCGCAGCTCGAAATCATGGCCGCAGGCCAGCGCACGCTCAGCACCGAGACGCGCAACCTCGTCAACGCGTTGCGGCGCCCCGAGGTCCGCGGCCAGTGGGGCGAAATCACGCTGCGGCGCCTCGTCGAGCTCGCCGGCATGATCGAGCACTGTGACTTCGTCACGCAAAGCTCGCAGGCAACCGAAAGCGGCACGATTCGACCCGACCTCATCGTTCACATGCCCGACCAACGGCAGATCGTCGTCGACGTCAAGACGCCCCTCGATGCCTATCTCGACGCCACGCAGGCGGAGAACGACGAGGACCGCAACAAGGCCCTTGCCCGACACGCAAGCAAGGTCGCAGACCGCGTCAGGGAACTCGCGGCCAAAGCCTACTGGGCCCAGTTCGAGCAGAGTCCCGATTTCGTGATCTTGTTCATCCCCGGCGACCAATTCCTGAGTGCCGCGCTGGCCGAGAAGCCCGCCCTCCTCGACGAGGCGCTGCGCCAACAGATCATCCTCGCGACTCCGACCAGCTTCGTTGCGTTGCTCAAGGCAATTGCCTACGGATGGCAGCAGATGTCGGTCGCGGAGAACGCCGCGGAGATTCGTGACCTCGCCGTGCAACTCTACGATCGCCTGACGACGTTCTCGGGCCATCTGTCTTCGCTCGGTAAAGAACTCAGCGGCAGCGTGCGCGCTTTCAACCGCGCCGTTGGCTCACTCGAGCGGATGGTCTTACCGGCGGCACGCCGGTTTACGGAGCTCGGCGTCCAGCCCAAGCAGCCCCTGACCGAGCTCAGCGCCGTCGAAGACACTCCTCGCGATGTCACAACTGATGTGCCGAACGACGACGTGCCTGAGCGGAGCCTCCCGTCGGCAGAAGACTCTGCGGAAGACGAGCCGAGATGATCGTGCTTGGCGATCGATGAGCAAAGACGCAGCAACCCCGGCAGACTGGCTCGAGTATGCCCCTAAGGCACAGAGCTTCGAAAACCGCATCGTACTCGTCACCGGATCGACGGCGGGCATCGGCGAGGCCGTCGCGCGCGCTCTCGGCACGCTTGGCGCAACCGTCATTTTGCATGGCCGCAGCAAGCGTAAGCTGGAAGCTCTCCACGAGGAATTAGCCGCCGACGGCATCGAATCTGTCTGTGCGCAGCTCGATCTCAGCCGTGCGCAGGGCGACCACTATCAAGAGCTCGTCGATTCCATCGAGGAGCGATTCGGGCGACTCGACGGTCTGCTCCATAACGCGTCAATCCTTGGCGATCGAAGCCCGATCGAGCATCACGATATCGGAGTCTGGCAACGCGTGATGCACGTCAACCTCACAGCGCCGTTCATCCTCACACGCTGCCTGCTGCCGTTGCTCAAAGCGTCCGCGATGCCGGCGATCGTCTTCACGACCAGCACTGTCGGGCACGTCCCTAAGGCTTACTGGGGCGCCTATTCGGTATCGAAGTTCGGTGTCGAGGGGCTCGCACGGATGCTAGCTATCGAGCTCGAGCAGACTGCGATCCGCGTCAATCTGGTCAATCCGGGTGCAACACGAACGTCGATGCGACGCCAAGCCTATCCAGCGGAGGATGCAAAAAAGTTGCGAACGGCAGAGTCGATCGTCGGTCCCTATCTCTATCTGCTCGGAATCGAAGGGCGAGCGCTGCACGGCGAGCGGCTCGACTGCCAACCCTAGTCTGCGACGCAGTTCAGACCGTTAGGATGCTGCGAGCGCGAGAAACTGACAGCGATCAGACAGCGGGCAGCCATCGCAACGGGGCTTCGACCGGCAGTAGCGTTTCCCGTGCGTGATGATCAAAGCGTGTAGTTGGTTCAGCGACGCCGTATCGGAGAACGTGCCT
>JAHEEN010000157.1 GCA_024640685.1 Rhodospirillaceae bacterium | reverse complement strand
AGCTATCCGAACATCGTCATGAACTTTCTGCGGCAATCGGGCATCGATGCGAGTGTCGTCGAGTTCTCCGGTGCCGTAGAGATCGCACCGAATCTCGGACGCGCCGATGTCATATGCGACCTCGTCTCGAGTGGCTCTACGCTGCGTGCGCATCATCTATATGAGGCCGAGACGATCTTCGAGAGCGAAGCGGCATTGATACAGACGCCCGAGGCGGTGCCGGCGGAGAAAGCTGCTTGGATTGAACGACTGCTGCAACGAATCCAAGGGGTCCTGCAGGTTCGCGAGAGCAAGTACATCATGTTGCACGCGCCGCGCTCGGCATTGGCGGAGATCCGCGCCCTGCTCCCGGGGAGCGAAGCACCGACGATCATGCCGCTCGACGGCCGCGACGACAAAGTCGCGTTGCATGCCGTGTGCCGCGAGAACGTCTTTTGGGAGACGTTGGAGCAACTCAAGGACGCAGGCGCGAGCTCGATGCTCGTGCTACCCGTCGAAAAGATGCTGAGCTGAGCGAGTCACGATGCAGACGTTCAACTGGGCCGAGCTCGACTCGACGCAAAAAGGGCGTTTGATGCAGCGCCCGGCACTGGCCGAGGACGCCTCGCTGCAAGCCCGCACCGCTGAGATTATCGACGCCGTCCGTGCACGCGGCGATGGCGCACTTTTCGACTACGCAGCGACGTTCGATCGCGTCGAGCTGTCGTCGCTCAAAGTCGAGCCCCGTGACTTTGAACATGCGGCACAACAGTTGAACGCCTCGCAAAAAGCTGCCGTCGAGTCAGCAAGGGACAATATTCGTCGGTTTCATGAAGCACAGCTGAGCGGGCCGGTGCGTGTCGAGACTGCCAACGGCGTCGTCTGCGAGCGCGTGACCCGACCCATCGCGCGCGTTGGTCTATATGTGCCAGCCGGCAGCGCACCACTACCGTCTACGGCGCTGATGTTGGCCGTCCCGGCCGAGCTTGCGCAGTGCCAGGAGCGGATCCTGTGTAGCCCGCCGCAGGCAAACGGCAACGTCAACCCAAGCGTGCTCTACGTCGCTCAGATCTGCGGAATCGAGGACGTCTTCAAGGTCGGCGGTGCGCAGGCGGTCGCGGCGATGGCCTACGGGACCGCGAGCGTTCCGAAGGTCGACAAGATATTCGGCCCCGGCAACGCGTGGGTGACCGCTGCCAAGGCGCAGGTCGCTCAGGATCCAATGGGGGCCGCTAGAGACATGCCGGCTGGACCATCCGAGGTACTCGTCATCGCCGACGAGTCAGCGGATCCGACGTTCGTCGCAGCCGATCTTCTATCGCAGGCGGAACACGGACCGGACTCGCAGTCCGTGCTGATAAGCACGAGCCAAACACTCATCGATGCAGCGGTTGCCGCCATCGAGCAGCAACGCCGCTCACTGAGCCGGCGTGACGTCATTGCGCGCTCGATCGAGCATGCCTTCGCCGTTCGAGTTGACGATGTCGAGACAGCATTCGACGTTGCCAATTGCTATGCCCCGGAACATTTGATTCTGCAGCTCCGCTCGCCGCGCGACTGGCTCGACCGCGTTCAAGCCGCAGGTTCTGTGTTCGTCGGCGCATGGTCGCCGGAGGCGGTCGGCGACTACTGCAGCGGCACGAATCACGTGCTGCCGACCTACGGCTTCGCCCGCTCGTACTCGAGCTTGGGCGTCGCGGACTTCATGCGCTCGATGACGATCCAGGAGTTGAGCGCCGAGGGACTGCGAGGCATCGGCCCGGTCGCCGTCGAGCTCGCCGAGCTCGAGGGGCTCGATGCGCATGCCGAGGCAGTTCGGCTTCGGCTAGCCGCGATGCGCAAGGATTCGATATGAGCGACGTGCTCGCACTCGCGCGACCCGAGCTGCGCAAGCTAAAACCTTACGTCCCCGGCGACTATGAACCCGGGACGCTGCGCATGAACACCAACGAGTCGCCATGGCGGGCACCCGGCGATACGACCGAGCGCGGATTGAACCGCTATCCGCCGCCGCGGCCGACAGCGCTGAACGAGCGCTTGGGCGAGTACTACGGCGTCGCACCGAACGAGCTTTTGGTGACGCGAGGCAGCAGTGAAGCGATCGACGTGTTGATACGCGGCTTTTGCACGGCCGACCGCGATAGCATTTCGATCTGCCCGCCGACGTTCGACATGTATCGCGTTTACGCCGATATTCAGGGCGCCGGAATCGTTCGCGTTCCACTACGACGCAACGATGACCTCGCCGCCGATTTCGCGCTCGATGTCGACGGAATCATGGCCAGCATTGAAGCGGGCGTAAAACTGATTTTCCTATGCACGCCGAATAACCCAACTGGAACGACGGCATCGGCAGCGGATATCGAGACGATTTGCTCAGCTGCCGAGGGATCCGCGATCGTCGTCGTCGACGAAGCCTACCGAGAATTTTCCTCGGAGAAGGACTGTCGCGAGCTCCGGCAGCGCTTTAACCATGTCGTCCTACTCAGGACGCTATCGAAATACGTATCGCTGGCCGGCGTTCGCTGCGGCGCATTGATCGGCGATCCCGCATTAGTCGAGTTCCTTGGAACCGTGCTGCCGCCGTACACGTTCCCGACACCGTCGATCGAGCTGGTGCAACAGGCCATGCAAGGCGACTCGATCGGTGTCGCCAACGAACGCATCGCGATCATTCGATCCGAGCGTGCGCGCCTGACCGAAACGCTTCTCGGCATCGACGGCATCGATCGAGTCTGGCCGAGCCAAGCGAACTTCGTTTTCGTCCGCGTCAAACCCAGGTTCGATCTCGTAGACCGTGCAAGGCGCGCCGGTATTCTCGTTCGTGTATTCGCGAATGACACAACACTGAATGACTGCGTCCGAATCAGCATCGGAACGCCCGAACACAACGACAGGCTGATCAGCGCATTGACCCAACCGGAAGCCAGCCCGTGACCAAAAAAGTCTTGTTCATCGACAGAGACGGGACGTTGATCAAAGAGCCCGCCGATCAGCAGGTCGATACGCTAGTCAAGGTCGAGCTCGTTGCCGGCGTCATTCCGGCACTTTTAGCGCTCAAGTCCGCCGGCTACGAATTCGTCATCGTCAGCAATCAGGACGGTCTCGGCACACCGGCTTTTCCGGAATCACAGTTCGAGGAAGTGCGCCAGTTCATGCTGCGGCTGTTCGCGTCACAGGGTATCGAATTCGCAGCCGAGTTCTACTGCCCGCACGTCGCGGACGATCAGTGCGCATGCCGCAAGCCACGCACTGGGCTGCTGTCGGCCTACCTAACGGAAACGTCGCTCGACCGTGAGTTGAGCGCCGTGATCGGGGATCGAGACACCGATTTGGAGCTTGCTCGCAATCTCGGCCTGCGCGGTTTCAAGCTCAGCGAAAATTCGTTCGATGAATCCTGGGAAGGCCTCCGACATGCGTTGCTCGATCGACCGAGAATGGCCGTCGTCGAGCGGTACACGAACGAGACGTCGATCCGCGTCGCCGTCGATCTCGATCGCGAAGCCGATGCCGAGGTCGCGACCGGCATCGGGTTTTTCGATCACATGCTAGAGCAGCTTGGCAAGCATGGCGGCTTCGCATTGACGCTCGAATGCAAAGGCGACCTGGAGATCGATGAGCACCACACGGTCGAAGACTCGGCGCTTGCGCTCGGCGAGGCGCTGCGGCGTGCGCTCGGCGACCGGCGCGGCATCGGACGCTACGGTTTCGTCGTGCCGATGGACGAAGCGCAAGCGCAAGTCTCGATCGATCTCGGCGGCCGCCCCTACCTCGTTTTCGAAGGGCGCCTCAACCGCGAGCGGGTTGGTGAGCTGCCGACCGAGCTCGTCGAGCACTTCTTCCGCTCGCTTGCGGAGACACTGCGTGCAGCGATTCATATCGAGCTACGAGGCGAGAATGCGCATCACATGATTGAAAGCGCGTTCAAGGGCCTAGCCCGATGCTTGCGTCAGGCGACGCGGCGCGACGGCGATGCACTGCCGACGACGAAGGGCGTTCTTTAATGGCCTCCCCCGTCGTAATTGCGAGTGGCGGAGCGAATCTCGCGTCGCTGTGCTTCGCGTTGGAGCGGCTTGGCTACGACGCACCCGTCACAGAGGACGCGGATACGATTCGCAGCGCGAGTCACGTGATCTTGCCAGGCGTCGGCGCTGCACGAGACGCCATGGTACGGCTCGATCGCGCTGGCTTGACGGATGTCGTGCGTAGCCTGCAACAGCCGGTGCTCGGCATTTGCCTCGGCATGCAGCTGTTGTTTACCGGCTCCGACGAGGACGCTGCCATGTGTCTCGGCTTGATCCCTGGCACCGCGCGCCGATTTCGTGATGGTCCCGACGCACCGGTGCCGCACATGGGGTGGAACCAGTTGCAGATCGCGACCGAGTCACCCCTGCTCGCCGGGATCGACGACGGGGCATGGGCCTATTTCATACACAGCTACGCTCTCCCGATCGGACGCTACACGTGTGCCGAGACGACCTATGAGCACACGTTCTCGTCGGCGGTCCAACACGAGAATTTCTACGGAACTCAGTTTCATCCTGAGCGCTCGGCGAACATTGGGCGTCGGATTCTCGCAAACTTCTTGAATCTCTGACGATGCTGCTCATCCCTGCAATCGATATACGCGATGGCGGCTGCGTACGCCTGTACCAAGGCGACTTCGAGCAAGTCACGCGATACACGGCCGATCCCGTCGAGCTTGCCCAACGCTATGCGACGCTAGGCGCGCCCTGGTTGCATCTCGTCGATCTCGACGGCGCTGCGAGCGGTCAACCCGTGATTCTCGGCCTTGCCAGCCGCATTCGCGACGCAACGACGCTGTCGCTGCAACTCGGCGGTGGGCTGCGTTCAGACGACGCCGTGCGTGCGGCGCTAGGCGTTGCGCAACGCGTCGTCATCGGCAGTCTCGCCGTGACCGACCCGCAGGCCGTAGAAACTTGGCTGCAGGAATTCGGCGGCGATCGCATCACGCTCGCTCTCGACGTCAAGCTCGATGGCAATCACACCCCTTACGTTACGACGCACGGCTGGACCGAAGACTCGACCTTGACGCTGTGGGCTGCGATCGACCGCTTCCGTCCGTATGGCTTACGGCACGTGCTGTGCACGGACGTCGCACGCGATGGCGCGCTCGCGGGACCGAACATCGAGCTCTACGAAGAATGCTGTCGTCGAGCGCCGGATATCGTCGTTCAGGCCTCCGGTGGCGTGCGTGACGCCGCCGATCTCAACGCGCTCGCAGCAACCGGCACGCGCGCCGTGATCTCCGGGAAAGCGTTGCTCGAAGGTCGAATATCCGATGAGGAGTTAAAGCCATTCTTGCAAGACGAATAATCCCGTGCCTCGACGTACGCGACGGCGTCGTCGTCAAAGGTGTGCAGTTCCGCAATCATCGCATCATGGGTGACATCCTCGACCTCGCGCGGCGCTACCGTGACGAGGGTGCAGACGAGCTCGTGTTCTACGACATCACCGCGAGCCCCGACGAGCGCACGGTCGACCGCAGCTGGGTCAACCGCGTCGCCGAGGTACTCGATATCCCGTTCTGCGTCGCAGGCGGCATACGCAGCGTCGAGGCCGCTGAGACCGTCCTGAACCTCGGTGCGGACAAGGTCTCGATCAATACGCCGGCGCTCGAAAACCCGGAATTGATCGAGCAGCTTGCCGCACGATTCGGCTCGCAATGCGTCGTCGTCGGCATCGACAGCTCGGCGGAAGCTGGCGACTATCTCGTCTACCAATACACCGGCGACCCCGAGAAGAGCCGCTCGAGCCAGCGCCGTACTACCGACTGGGTCCAGGAGGTCCAGGAGCGTGGTGCAGGCGAGATTGTGCTGAATTGCATGAACCAAGACGGCGTGCGCCAGGGTTACGACATCGACCAACTCGCACTCGTTCGCGAGATCTGTCGAGTACCCCTGATCGCATCGGGAGGCGCCGGGGAAATGCAGCACTTTCTTCAGGTCTTCGAGAAGGCGCGCGTCGACGGCGCACTAGCTGCGACGGTGTTTCATTCGGCGGCGATTGCAATACCCGACTTGAAACGCTTTTTGCTAACGCACGACGTAGTGCTTAGACCGCCAGAACAGGGATAGGAGACACCGATGCAGGACCTGGAGTTCTTGAACACGCTCGAAGCAATCATAGACGGCCGGATCGAGTCCGGTGACGCAGCCAGTTACACCGCTAAGCTCGCGGCCGGCGCTCCACAGTTACCGGCAAAAAAGCTCGGCGAGGAAGGCGTCGAGGTTGCGCTCGCCGGTGTCGCCGAGGACGCGGATCGATTGACCGGGGAGTCGGCGGATCTGCTGTACCACCTACTCGTGCTGCTACGCGTGCGCTCGGTGCGCCTCGCCGACGTCGTTGCGGAGCTCGAGCGCCGGCACAGCGAAAGCTAGCTAGATCACGATCTCGCCGGCCGGCTCCCGCATGTTGTAGCGGGAGCCCATGACATAGCCATACGCGCCGGCATTCGCGATTCCGAGAACATCGCCCTCGGAAGTAGCCGGCAATAGACGCTCAGAGCCGAGCCGGTCGCCGGTCTCACAGATTGGGCCGACAACGGTGACGACCCGATCCGGCGTCTCGTCAATCCGCGACAGATTAACGATCTCGTGATACGCGCCGTAAAGCGCCGGCCGGATCAACGAGTTCATTCCCGTGTTAACGCCGACGTAGTGCATCTCGCCCTTGCCTTTCGTCTGCGTCACGTGCGTCAACAAGAGCCCGGCCTGCGCGACAACGTAGCGACCCGGCTCGATCCAGATCTCCGTGGAGCCGCCCGCAGCCTTGATACGCGCGATGGCTGCATCGAGCTCCGCAAGGTCCAACGCCCGCTCGCCAGGCTTCTCGGGTATGCCTAGCCCGCCTCCTAGATCGATGTAGCGGACATCCCGAAAGCGCCCGAGCAAGCCCGTCAGCGCAGACCCGGTATCGAGCCAGTTGTCGGGTGTCAGGATACCGCTGCCGGTATGGGCATGCAGGCCGACGATCGTCGCGCCAGCAGCCGTTGCGAGCTCTTCGAGCTCGTCGATCTCGAAGAGCGGGATTCCGAATTTCGAGTGAACTCCAGCCGTTTTGACGTGCTCGTGATGTCCCCTACCCTGGCCGGGATCGAGTCTTATGAAAATCTCGCGACCGCCGAATAAATCGCCCCAATGGCGGAGGGGATGCAAGTTATCGAGCGTGACCCAGACACCTTGACTGAGCGCCTGCGCGTATTCTCCTCGCGGCGCGAAGTTCGGTGTAAAAAGAATACGCTGCGGGTCGAGCTCGGGTAGTACGGTTCGCAGGTGCCCGATTTCACCGGGCGAGACACATTCGAAGTTTGCGCCCTCCTCGTCCACGATTTTCAAAATCGCCGCGTTCGAGTTCGCCTTCATCGCATAGAACACGGCATCGACCGACGACAGTTGTCGCAGCGAGCGCACCGCATCACGTATGC
>JAHEEN010000156.1 GCA_024640685.1 Rhodospirillaceae bacterium | reverse complement strand
CGCTGCCACGAGCTTCGCGGTCAACCGCCGCAGCCCGACGTCAGTCGGGCAGCGCGCTTGCCAGAATGCGCGCGACATGCTGTCCCGACCGCTGCGTGCCGTCGAAAATCTGATGCCGGCAGCTGAAACCGTCGGCGGCGATCACTGTCTGATCGTCTGCCGCGCGAACAGCCGGCAGCAATGACGCTTCGGCCATCTTCAACGACACGTCGTAGTGCTCGGCATCGTAGCCGAACGAGCCGGCCATGCCGCAGCAGCTCGAATCGACGACCTCAACGCTTGCGCCGGGTATCAGCTTCAACACGCGCTCGATAGGCGGCATCGCGCCGAACGCTTTCTGGTGACAATGCCCGTGCAGCAGAATCTTCTGCTCGGGCAGCGACTTCAACGGCAAGTCGAGCTCGCCTGCCGCGTCGCGTTCGGCGAGGAATTCCTCGAACAGCTTGGCTCGATCCGCAATGGCTTGCGTATCTTTGCCGGGCCACATCGCCAAGAACTCGTCGCGCAATGTCAATAGACACGAAGGCTCCAGCCCGACGATTGCCGCGCCGCGCTCGACGTACGGCAGCAACGTATCGATCGTCCGCCGCGCTTCGCGCTTGGCCTCATCGACGAGGCCTACGCTCAAGAATGTACGCCCGCAGCACAGTGGCCGCGGGCCGTCCGGTGCCCGTGCGGTGACTACCCGGTAGCCGGCTGCGGCCAAGACCCGCGCTGCGGCCCTCGGCGTCTCGGGCTCGAAATACGTGTTGAACGTATCGGCCAACAACACCACCTCGGGCCCTGACTCCGGCCCGATCTCGGCGCCCTTGAACGTGTCGCGGCGCCATGCCGGCGTCGGCCGGCGTGCAGTAAACCCAAGCATCCGCTCGCGCAGCCCGGCGAGCAGGCGGCTGTGATTCGGCGCGTTCAGAAGCCATGGCAAGCGCGACAACCGCGATGCATACCGCGGCAAATACGCGACGAGGCGATCCCGTAAACTCGGCGCATGCTCCTTACGGTACTGGCTCAGGAACTCGATCTTCATCCGATACATGTCGACGCCAGTCGGGCACTCGCGCTTGCAGCCTTTGCAGCCGACACACAGAGACATCGTGTCGTAGAGCTCTTGCGACGTCAGCGCACCGGGGTCGAGCTGCCCGGTTAACGCGAGACGCAAGCTGTTCGCACGCCCGCGCGTCACGTGCTGCTCGTCGTTCGTCGCTCTGAACGATGGACACATGACGCCGGGCGCCCGCTTGCGGCATGCGCCGTTGTTGTTGCACATCTCCGCAGCGCGGTGGAAGCCGCCCCAAGCCGACCAATCGAGCGACTCATCGAGCTCCAGTGGCGCGTAGTGCGACGGGTACCGTAGGATCTCGCGCTCGTCCATCGGCAGCGGATCGACGATCTTGTGCGGATTCAGCGCACCGCCGGGATCGAAGCGCGTCTTGATCTCTCCGAACGCCTTGACGATACGCGGCCCAAGCATCGGCTCGATGAACTCCGAGCGCGCAAGCCCATCGCCGTGCTCGCCGGAGTGCGTGCCCTTGTACTCGCGCACGAGCGCGTGGGCCTGATTGGCGATTTCGCGCATCTTGAGGCGATCGTTGTCGAGCTTGAGGTTCAGGATCGGTCGCACGTGCAGGCAACCGACGGCCGCGTGGGCATACCAGGTCCCGGTCGTACCGTGGCGCGTGAAGACTTCGGTCAGCCGCTGCGTGTACTCGCCGAGCTTGTCGAGCGGCACCGCGCAATCCTCGATGAACGAGATCGGCTTGCCGTCACCCTTGGCCGACATCACGATGTTCAGCGCAGCCTTGCGAACGTTCCAGACTTCCTGCTGCTCGGAGCGCTCGACTGCGCGTACGACGGCGTTCGGGAAGCCGAGGTCGCCCATGAGCTCATCGAGCCGGTCGAGCTGACGCAACGGGCCTTCGGCCTCGTCGCCCGCAAACTCGATCAAGAAGAGCGCATCGGGCCGGCCACGCACGAAGCGCTCGAGCGTCGCGTTGAAATCGGGCTGCTGCCGCGCAAGATCCATAACAGTGCTGTCGACGAGCTCGATGACCGTGGGTTCGAGCTTGACGAGATGCTGTGCGGCCTCCATCGCCTCGAGAAACGTCGGGAAGTGGCAGATGCCGAGCACTTTATGCGTCGGTATCGGCTGCAGCTTGAGGTCGATCTTCTCGAACCACGCGAGCGTCCCCTCCGAGCCGACGAGGATATCGGCGAGGTTGCGGTCGGCACGGCCGAGGCGGTCGAGATTGAACCCGGCGACATTGCGCGCAACGCGCGGCAAGCGCCGCGCAAATTCATCGCGCTCGCGATCGTAGAGGCCGACCATCGACGCAGCGATCTCGGCGATTCGATTGTCCGCTGGCGCGTTGAACGCCGTCGCATCGAAATGCAGCTGCTCACCGTCGGCCAACAACGCATCGATACCGAGCACGTTGTCGACCATGTGCCCGTAGCGCAACGAACGTGCGCCAACGCTGTTGTTGCCGGCCATGCCGCCGATCGTTGCGCGACTCGACGTCGACACATCGACCGGGAAAAACAACCCATGCCGCGCGAGCTGCCTGTTGAGCTCGTCGAGCACGATGCCGGGCTCGACAGTCACTTCGCGAGCATCGGTATCGAGCGCAAGGATATTGGTCAGGTATTTGCTCGTATCGACTGCCAGCGCCCGACCGACGGTCTGGCCGGCTTGCGACGTGCCACCCCCGCGGGGTAGCACCGGCACGCCTTGGTCGACGGCGATCGCGACGATCTTACGGACGTCCTCGGCAGTGCGCGGCACGACGACACCGAGCGGCAAGATTTGATACATCGACGCGTCGGTGCTGTAGCGCCCGCGCGTCATCTTGTCGAAATAGATCTCGCCTTCGATCTCACGGCGCAGTGCGGCCTCGAGCGCTGCGATATCGTAGCGCTCGGACTGGTTAGATACAGTGCTGGACAAGCCGGTCTCCCCCAGAGCGGCTCGATGCCGCGAGAGGCTGCTATTCTACCGATCCGTCGACGGCGCGTCCCGATCCGCGCGGCCGCCATCAGGTTTATTACGGAGCGATGACAGACACGGAACGCGAAACACGGCTCCGGGCGCGGCTGCAGGCACGCGGATTGGATCTGCGCAAGTCGTCCGGCGCGATGCCGCCCGCAAACCTAGGCGAATACATGGTCTACGATCCGGTGACCGGCGGAACGCTGCTCGGCCATCGCTTCGACGCCGACCTCGACGGCGTCGAAGCATGGCTCGGTGACGGCTAACGGCCGACCCGATCGCGGCAAGTGAGCCGATTGCGGCTCGAATCGTCTAGAATGCCGCATTTCCACAACGCGAAGAACAGCCAGCGCATGTCAGATTCACAAGGGTTCGGCGCCACCCGAAGCGGCCGACATTTTCTCCAGGTTCCCGGTCCGACCAATGTTCCCGATCGCGTCCTGCTCGCGATGGCGCGGCCGACGATGGACCACCGCAGTGCCGCATTCAGCGAGTTGACACTCGAGATCCTGCCGCGCCTGCAGAAAGTCTTTAATGCAACCGGGCCGGCGATCATGTTCCCGAGCTCGGCGACCGGTGCCTGGGAAGCGAGCATCGTGAACACGCTGTCGCCTGGCGACAAGGTCCTGATGTTCGACAGCGGCGTGTTCGCCGGCAACTGGAAAACCATCGCTGAGCGGTACGGACTCGATATCGACCTCGTTGCCTGCGATTGGCGCGTGGGCGTCGATCCAAACGTCATCGAGGACAAGCTCAAGGCCGACACGGGTCACGCGATCAAGGCCGTCATGGTCGTGCACAACGAGACGTCGACGGGCATCACGAATGCGATCGCAGACGCACGCGCGGCGATCGACGCAGCCTCTCATCCGGCGCTCTATCTCGTCGATGCCGTCTCGTCCGGCGGCTCAATCGAGATCCGGCACGACGACTGGAAAATCGACGTGATCGTCACCGGCTCGCAGAAAGGCTTGATGTTGCCGCCCGGCCTGTCGTTCAACATCGTCAGCGAGAAAGCGCTCGCGATGAGCGAGTCCTCGCGCCTGCCCTGCTCGTACTGGGACTGGCGCGACATGGTGAAAGCGAACGAGACGGGCTTTTTCCCATACACGCCGGCAACCAATCTCATGTACGGCTTGCTCGAGGCGCTGAAAATGATGGAGGCCGAAGGCATGGCGGCGATTTATGCACGCCATGCCCGCCATGGAGAAGCGACACGCCGAGCGCTCGCTGCGTGGGGAGTCGAGAACTTCTGCACGGTGCCCGAGAAGAGCAGCAATACGGTCACGGCGGTCAAGATGCCCGACGGCCACAACGCCGACGAGCTGCGCAAGATCATCTCCGATCGGTTCGACATGTCGCTCGGCGCCGGGCTCGGGCCGCTAGCTGGAAACGTTTTCCGCATTGGCCACCTCGGCGACTTCAACGATCTCACGCTTCTCGGGACCTTGGCCGGTGTCGAGATGGGGCTAAGCCTCGCCGGCGTGCCCGCGAACTCGGGCGGCGTTGCGGCGGCGATGCAGTATCTAGCGGAGACTGCGAACTGACGTCGCTCGCATTCGCGCGGCCGCGCGAAACGCGCGACTGTCGGCGGCGGCGCCGTGCAAAGTCAGCGGCGACTCAGTATATTCGGGCTAATGCGCCGACTGGCGCCGAGCCGACCTCGAGGACGTCCCGTGGCACACCGTGCGTTGACGACGAGAGTCCGAGCCCTGCTGATCGCCACCCTTGGCGCAGCAGCGCAACTGAGCGCTCAGCCCATCTCTGACGTCGAGATTACTGCCGATGGTCTACATCGAGTCGATCCGACGGTTATCCCATTCGCTTGGCTGCACCCCGATGCGGACTTCACGCATTATGCGAGCGCCTTCGTCCTGCCGACATTCATCGTCTATCGCGAGCTCTCGACGCCTTCGCGCAGCGCGTGGTCCGACAAGAACCGCAGCGCATTTCCGTTGAGCGACCAAATGAAAGAGCACCTGGAGGAGTCATTCGGCGAAGCGTTCCACGAGATCATGGACAGCCAACGCGTCTTCGACGCGGGCAAGAAACTTGGCCGCGACGTCATCATGATCCGCGGCTATCTGAGCGACGTTGCGACCGGCCTGCCGCCCGACAAGGCGGGCGCCGATGTCGACCAGATTCGTTGGGCGTGGGAGGCCAATCTGACGCTCGAGCTCGTCGATTCGATGAGCGACACGGTCCTGTTCCGATCGATCGATCGTCAGCGCGTCGAAGGGCCGCTCGATGCCGATCTCCTATACGGGCTTGCTCCGCGTGTCGCGCGCCAGTGGTCGCGGACGATGGCCGACCGCATTCAGGAGCTGTCGAGCTTCTACCCGAGCAGGCTCTATCGCCTGCAGGAGCGCGCGCGCGAAGCCGAACGCATGGACTGATTTCCGCTTCGATAGCCGAATCCAACCCAGCCCGCACAGCCGGTTGTCGCACGCGTTAGGTGATGGCCTTTGGCAATGTCGGCGGGAATGCATAACAATTAAATACAACGAACAATAAATCCGATTGCCTGCCGCTTGAGCTTGAGCTCGCATTGCATCCCGCTGTCGGACATGCACTGCAGTTAGCGGTCGGCGGATATTGCCATGGAGATCCTACCCGTGACCGACATGATCCATACCGAGCGTGACGGCGCCATCGCTACGGTCATTCTGAATCGCCCCGACAAACTCAACGCGCTCGAAACGCCCGACTGGAAGCGCATCGGTGAAGTCATGAAGGAGCTCGATGGCGACGACTCACTGCGCTGTATCGTGATACGCGGTGTCGACACCCGAGCCTTCTGTGCCGGCTCGGATATCGGGGATCTCATGGCGAGTCGCAGCACACCATCACAGGTCCGCGACTACGCCAAGATGCTGGCCACGAGCCTCGGCGCAATATCGGGCTGCCGGCACCCGGTGATTGCGGCGATCAACGGCGCATGCGTCGGCGGCGGCATGGAGATTTCCAGTGCCTGCGACATCAGGCTGTGCGGTGAATCGAGCCGCTTCGGCGCGCCGATCAACAAGCTCGGGGTAACGATGTCTTATGCGGAGCTCGCGCCCCTGATCGCGATCGTCGGCGGCGCCCGTTTGCTCGGCATGCTGTTGACTGGGGAAATCATCGACGCCCAGCGGGCGTATGAGATCGGCTTTGTCAACCGAGTCGTGCCGGACGAGTCGTGCATCGACGAAGCGTATGCGCTCGCGCGCTCCATTGCCGAGCGCGCTCCGCTCGTCAATCGCCTGCACAAGAAATTCATACGCCGTATTGCCCGACCCGAGCCGATTAGAGACGCCGAGATCGAGGATTGCTACGCCGCATTTAAAACCGAGGACTACCGGATCGGCTGCGAAGCATTTCTCGCCAAATGCAAACCTGAATTCAAGGGGTGCTGAGCATGAGTGCCACGGGTCCACTCGCCGGCCTCAAGGTCATCGAGCTCGCACACATCATGGCGGGCCCGGTCTGCGGCCGCATGCTTGCCGACATGGGCGCCGACGTCATCAAAGTCGAGCGCGTGCCGCACGGCGATGCGACGCGCGGCTTCGTGCCTCCGGAGATCGACGGCGAGTCGCCGGCGTTCATGATGTTGAACCGCAACAAGCGCGGCATCGCTGTCGATCTGAAGCAAGATTCCGGTAAGGAGATCGTGCGCCGCTTGCTCGCCGACGCCGATATCGTCATTGAGAACTACCGCAAAGGCACAATGGAACGTCTGGGCCTGGACTACGCGAGCTTGAGCGCCGCCAACCCGGGGCTCATCTACTGCGAAATCTCCGGGTTCGGCCGCACCGGACCGTTCGCCGACGTCGGCGGCTTCGACTTGGTCGCACAAGGTTACAGCGGGCTGATGAGCATCACCGGCGAAGGCCCAGGACGCCCGCCCGTCAAGTGCGGCGCGCCGATCACCGATATCTCGGCTGGGCTACTAGGCGCAATCGGCGTGCTCGCAGCGGTTGTCGAGCGACACACGTCCGGCAAGGGCCAACGCGTCGATACGTCGCTGTTCGAGGCCGGCATCACATTGACGTTTTGGCAGTCCGCGATCGCGCTTGCGACCGGTGAGGCGCCGCAACCGCTCGGTTCAGCACATCCGCTGGCGGCGCCGTACGAGGCGTTTGCAACGTCGGACGGCTGGATCACCGTCGGCGCATCAAACGAGCAGACATGGCAGCGGCTGCCCGCGGCCGTCGGCAAGCCGGAGCTGCTCGACGATCCGCGCTTTGCGCTCAACAAGGATCGAATGACGAACCACGATGCGCTGATTGCAGAACTCAGCGTCGCGTTCTCGGAGCACACGACCGAGCACTGGTTGGCGCGCCTCACCGATGCCGGCGTGCCCGCCGGCCCCGTGCTGAACGTCGTCGACATGCTCGCGCACCCGCAGACGAAAGCCCGCGACATGGTCGTCGAGACCGAGCACCCGCGCCTCGGCCGCGTGCCGACGCTGGGCTTCCCGATCAAGT